>JAGRAZ010000024.1 GCA_020434345.1 Bdellovibrionales bacterium | reverse complement strand
TCTTTTCGACTTTTTCAAGTCCTTCAATCTCGTACAACCCGCTGCCACCAATAATTCCCAATACTTTTTTTGACATTTCTTATCTCCTTCGCGACCCTCTTTATCAGATCTCACCAAAAATAAAACAAAGCTTTCATGCTCTACCCACTTCCCCTTCCTACCAAGGAGCTTCAATGGACTCTCGTGCATGGTATGTTTGATTTCTTTCTCAAAGCGGAAGTGATCGCGCAGACTGTTTGAAACATTGGTTTCAAACAGCGAGCCATGGAGCGTGAGAAAGAAATCAAACTACGACTTGTTCAAATGAGAGCTTAATTGTCCGCAGGCTCCCATGATTGTTATTTTTTATGATGGGGGAAACGCTTCCCCCCTATTGAAGTGGCCAAGCCACTTCAATACACCCCCCTGCGAGAATTTTATGAACTCATTTTGGCTTGATTCAAATGAGAACTTAACTGGCCACATGCTCCCATAATATCCTGGCCCCGATTCTTTCGAATGGAGACGTAGTAACCAGCCTTCATAAGAATGTCGCGATACTTCATTAGATCTTCACGCTTGGGCGCTTTAAGTTGTGGAAAATGTTCATTCTCATTGTATGGAATCAGATTCACTTTGGCCTTCATGCCTCGCAAAAATTTGACCAAGTTTTTGGCTTGTTCTTCGGTGTCTGTTTTCTGATGAATCATGACCACTTCAAACATAATTTTTTTCCATTTGGTTTGTGGAACTTGCATTAGTGTCTCTTTTAAAATGGAAAGATTGTATTTCTGATTGATCGGCATCCAATGATTGCGAGTTTCGTCGGTTGAGCCTGTGAGTGAAACCGCCAAAGACACATTGGTTCGATCAATAAAAGGAAGAATCTTAGGCACTGTTCCTGCTGTTGAAACAGAGATTTTTCGATGGCCAAAACCAAATGCCTTTGGTTCTTTTAAAAGATCAATGGCCGAGCAGAGGTTTTCAAAATTTAGCAGTGGCTCTCCCATGCCCATAAAAACCAAGTTGGTCAGTGGAAGATTTTCTACAAACATTACATGACGAATTTGTTCAAGAATTTCTTCTTGCGTAAGATTACGCGCAAATCCCTGCAACCCTGTTACACAAAACTGACATTTGAGTGCGCAACCCACTTGCGAAGAAACACAAAGTGTTTGTCTGTTTTTTTCAGGAATCCAAACGGCTTCAATGCTCTTACCGTCCTCTAATTCAAAATGAAACTTCTGCGTCCCATCAGTTGAAACCTGCTTTTCAATTTTCCAGGCTGGTAGAGTAAAGTTTTCTATAAGTAGTTTGCGAAAGTTTTCAGGCAAATTGGTCATTTGAGAAAAATCAAAAACTTTTTTGGCAAACATCCACTCGTACACTTGACCTGCACGGTAACTTGGCTGGCCATGATCGGTGACCCAATCTGTAAAAGATTCAATCGAATGTGAAAAAAATTGCTGCATAAATAATATAAAAAGGGGTGCTAGTTGCACCCCTTATATCATAAATTGATAATGAAAATACGTGCTTTTAAACAATCTCGCTATCTTTGAAAAAGAAGGCGATTTCGTTCTTGTCCCCCTTCGCTAAAGCTTCGGCGGACTGGGCACCAAAGAACGACTATATCGTTACACAAAATCCTTCTCAGAGAAGAAAAACGATATTTCTGTAGCTGCTGTCTCAGGTGCATCGGATCCATGGACAGTATTTTCGTCAATGCTTTTGGCAAAGTCTTTACGAATGGTTCCAGGTGCTGCTTCTGCTGGGTTGGTTGCGCCCATGATTTCACGGTTTTTTAAAACTGCGCCTTCACCTTCCAAAACCATTGCTACAATCGGTCCAGACGAAATAAAAGTAACCAGATCATTAAAGAATGGTCTTTCTCTATGAACTTCATAGAAACGACCAGCATCTTCTTTGCTTAATTTTGTTAATCTCATCGCAGCAATTTTTAGACCTGCTTTTTCAAATCTTGTCACAATTTCCCCGATATGTCCGTTACGAACTCCGTCGGGCTTGATCATTGATAATGTACGTTCCATTTCTTTATCCTTTCCTATTTACTTTAAATTATTGAAAATGGTTTCACCCATTTCTGCAGGCGAATCAATCACTGTGATACCACAAGATTTCATTTTCTCTTTTTTGGCTTGTGCTGTTCCTTGACCACCGGAGATAATCGCTCCTGCATGGCCCATGGTTCTTCCTTTAGGAGCTGTCGCACCCGCAATAAATCCAAACACAGGTTTTTTCACCTCGCGTTTGATAAAATCTGCTGCATCCTCTTCTGCTGAACCACCAATTTCACCCATCATTAAAATGGCATGGGTATCTTGGTCTTGGTTGAACAGATCAATGATGTCGATGAAGTTAGACCCAGGAATCGGATCTCCTCCGATACCAACACAGGTAGATTGACCCAATCCACGGGTTGTCAATTGATACACACCCTCATAGGTTAATGTTCCACTTCGAGAAACAACACCAACATTTCCTTTTTTGTGAATGTATCCCGGCATAATGCCAAGTTTTGCCTCTTCAGGCGTAATAATACCTGGGCAATTTGGACCAATCATTCTTGAATTGGAGTTTTTCAAAGCCTTTTTCACTTTGGCCATATCCAACACTGGAATACCTTCTGTAATGGTAATGATCAGTGGAATTTTTGCATCAATGGCTTCAAAAATGGCGTCTGCAGCAAATGCAGCAGGAACATAAATCATGGTTGCATCGACTTTGTGTTTTGTACATGCTTCAAGCACAGTGTCATACACAGGAAGTCCGTGTTCTTTTTGTCCACCTTTACCTGGTGTAACACCTGCTACGATTTTGGTTCCGTACGCTAAACATTGTCCAGCATGGAAAGAACCATTGGCTCCTGTAATTCCTTGTACAATGATCTGAGAATTTTTATTTACAAGAATAGACATTAGCGTCCTCCTTTGGCACTTGCCACTGCCTTCTCTGCAGCTTCTTTCATACCAATTGCTGAAATTACTTTCACATCAGATTCTTCCAGAATTTTTCGCCCCTGTTCAACGTTGGTGCCTTCCAACCGAACAACCAATGGAACGGTCAGTTCAACATTTTTTAGCGCATCCAAAATTCCTTGTGCAAGCACATCACATTTTACAATGCCACCAAAAATGTTTACGAGTACACCTTTAACATTGGGATCACTCAAGATAAGTTTGAATGCTTGTGAAACCATTTCTTGGCTTGCTCCCCCACCTACATCTAAAAAGTTGGCAGGTTCGCCACCATGCGCTTTAATAATATCCATGGTTGCCATCGCAAGACCTGCACCGTTAACCATACAACCGATGTTTCCATCAAGACCAACGTAGTTAAGACCCCATTTTGATGCTTCAACATCACGTTCATCTTCTTCAGAAAGATCGCGAAGTTCTTTGATGTCAGGGTGACGATACAACGCGTTTCCATCAAAATTTATTTTTCCATCAAGAGCGATAATTTTTTGGTCTTGGGTTAATACCAACGGGTTGATTTCAGCCAGCGAGCAATCCTTTTCTACAAACAACTGAATCAAGTTTTTTACTAGCTGTGTAAATGGTTTGTGAAGACTTGCATCAAGTCCTAATCCAAATGCTAATGTACGCGCTTGATAAGGAACAAAACCAACTGCTGGATCAACATGAACTTTAAAAATCTTTTCAGGTGTTTCTTCGGCAACCTTTTCAATTTCCATACCACCTTCGGTACTGGCCATAATAACAACAGAAGCTGTTGCACGATCCAGCACACAAGCAAGGTAAAATTCTTTTTGGATTTTGCATCCTTCTTCAATCAAAAGTTTGTGTACTTCTTTACCTTGAGGTCCAGTTTGATGTGTCACAAGCGGCTTTGACATAATTTGTGCCGCGTATGTTTTGACTTCATCCAATGTTTTAGCAAGCTTAACACCGCCCCCTTTACCACGACCGCCTGCATGAATTTGTGCTTTAACGACCCAAGGCGCATTGGTTCCTAAATCTTTTGCAGCATCTTGCGCTTGATCAGCAGAAGTGACAACTTTACCTTGTAGTGTTGGGATCCCATACTGTTTAAAGAGGGACTTCGCCTGATACTCATGTATATTCATTATATTCTTTCTCCGATCATAGGAATCGATCCTTTTTTGATCTCACAGCGTTCTTCGGTCGTTCGCTTTCCTCACGTAACTAAAGTACGTTGCGGGAAGCTCACTCTCTCATGCCTTGTGATATCAAAAAATTTTTCGATTCTCCTTTCCTTTATTCCACTGCTACTTAATAAATGTGCTTACTTTTTCCATTAGTTCTTGTACTGCACCAACAGAATTTGCAAACATTGTTTTTTCTTTGTCATTGAGTTTTATCTCAAGAACTTTTTCCAACCCTTTTGCACCTAATTTAACGGGAACGCCAACATAAACGCCGTTGTATCCATATTCACCTTCAAGTTTCACACAGCATGGAAGAATTCTTTTCTCATCCTTAAGAATCGCTTGCACCATTTCAATGGCAGATGCTGCAGGAGCATAATAGGCAGATCCTGTTTTTAAGAAGTTCACAATTTCAGCACCGCCATTACGCGTGCGATCTACAATTGCATCAATCGTTTTTTGATCAAGTACATCCGAGATTGGAATACCTGCCATGGTTGAGTATCCAACAACTGGAACCATGGTGTCTCCATGACCACCGAGTACAAACGCATTGACGTCCCGAACAGAAACATTCAAGGCTTCAGCTAAAAATGTACGAAATCTTGCAGAATCCAAAACGCCTGCCATACCGATGACACGTTCTTTTGGAAATTTTGAAACTTCAGCAGCAACATACACCATCGCATCAAGTGGATTAGAAACAATCACCAAAATAGAGTTTGGAGAATATTTTGCAACTTGTTCGGTCACTGATTTGACAATCTTGGTATTGATTTCCAAAAGATCGTCACGACTCATGCCAGGTTTTCTTGGTGAGCCTGCTGTAATCACAACAACATCAGAGTCTTTTGTATCTTCGTAAGCGTTTGTACCTTTGATGTTCACATCATAACCTTCTACAGGTGCTGCTTGCATTAGATCCAACGCTTTTCCTTGTGGAATGCCTTCGCTTACATCCAATAAAACAACATCTCCAAGTGCTTTAGAAGCTGCCCAGTGTGCAGCAGTTGCACCGACGTTGCCGGCTCCAACAATTGTAATTTTTTTTCTTTTATTCATCTTTTTCCTTTCTAGAACCGAATTTTTTTCATTCAAACTTCGTTCTCGCTCGATCGGCTTACTTCCACCTTCGTTCTTCAAACTATGGCGGACAGGCACAAATAGCATTGCTTGTCCGGCGTAGCCTTGGCGAAGACGGGCGGCCTTGTTTGAATAAAAAACTTTCTAGTTCACCTCACACGTAAATTTTTAAAGTTACTTCATGTTTTCAACAATCGCGTTTCCAAAAGCTGAACAAGACAAAAGTGTTGCTCCTGTCATCAATCTTTCAAGATCATATGTGACTGTTTTATTTGAAATGGTTTTTTGCAATCCTTTGCGAACCAATGTCGCTGCCTCATGCCACCCGAGATGTTCAAACATCATAACACCTGACAAAATAACCGAACCGGGGTTAATTTTATCCAGATTTGAATGTTTCGGTGCCGTGCCGTGTGTCGCTTCAAAAATTGCAATCTCATCATTCATATTGGCACCGGGTCCTAGGCCTAAGCCTCCCACTTGAGCAATCAAAGCATCAGACAAATAGTCACCATTAAGGTTCATGGTTGCAATCACACTGTATTCATCAGGACGCAAAAGCGCCTGCTGAAACATTGCATCTGCAATGCGATCTTTAATTACAATTTTTCCTTGCGGGACAACACCATTGTGTTTTTCAGTGACATCTTTCTCTGTAATTGTTTGGTTTGCGAACTCTTCTTTTGCAAGCTCATAACCCCATTGTGAAAATGCACCTTCGGTGTATTTCATAATGTTGCCTTTGTGTACAAGTGTCACAGACGGCTTGTTTTGTTCTATCGCATAACGAATCGCGCGACGAACCAATCTCTTTGTTCTCTCTGGGCTGATGGGTTTGATGCCAATGCCCGAAGAAGGAAGTATGGAGTCCACACCCAATTTATCATGTAAAAACGCGATAACTTCTTTGGCCTCTTTGCTTTGCGATGGCCATTCAATACCAAGATAGATGTCTTCTGTGTTTTCACGAAACACAACCATATCGACTTTTTCAGGGTGCCGAACAGGTGCAGGAACTTGATCAAAATACTCAATAGGACGTACGCAAGCATACAAATCAAAAATTTGGCGAAGTGCCACGTTTAAGGAGCGAAACCCTTCTCCTACAGGTGTTGTAAGAGGCCCTTTGATGGCAACTTTATATTCTTCAATGGCCTTGAGCGTGTCTTTGGGTAAAGATTCGCCATACATTGCATGGGCTTTTTCACCTGCATACACTTCAAACCATTCGATTTTTCTCTCACCACCGTATGCAAGCTTGATCGCATGATCAAAAACAGGGTGTGCTGCTTTCCATATGTCGGCACCTACACCGTCGCCTTCAATCCAAGGAATAATGGGATGATGGGTAGGTTTACATCGTCCTTGCTCCACTTGTACTTTTTCGCCACTAGATGGTGCTGTAATTTTATCAAAAGTCATGGTTGCAAAGCCTTTCCGTAAGGAGTTGATGTAAACGTATATGCGATTTTGCCGTGGTTTATATCACTTGGGAACGGGATTGCAATCATAATAGGCTTACATTTAAGAAGGAAGAGCCTGCTTGGGACAAGGCTAGGGCCTATTCACACTACAATTCCTTAGGACTAAAGATTAACACGAAGTGCACTGAAATTCACGAAACCACAGCGACCGTCACGTTTTCTCCAAGTACATAGCACTTTAATCATTTTCTCATTGCTGTTTGTCCCAGGATTTAAAATATCTTCCGTCTTACACGCAAGCGTCTCAGGTCTGGTGACCGCACTGGTTTGACAATTGATCTCGCCTGAATACGTTCCTGAAGATGAACTTGTAAAATTTTGTGCGCCAAACTGATGCGTTCCACCCGAATTATAGTCTTCGCCTTTACAGACAACGAAACTTCTTGTGTACATATAAGGCCCTGCCGATTGAATATGCTGCCAACAGGCTTGATCGCTTGTTCCAAAATCACTTACAACCAATGGTCCTCCATCGTCACAACCAGCAGTTACAACATTTTCACAAGGTGATCCGGTAATTTCAAACTCTTGATCATAAAAATCGCAGTCTGTAAGCCCTTGAGAATTTAATCCTGTTTCCTGAACGATATCGCCTTCTGTTGCACCCTCATCTAGGGCTTCCATATCAGCAACATCTGCCTCCCCTAGGTCTTGGTACGACAAATCCTTAAGCTCTTCAACACGGAGTTGGCACACATCTGTTGCATTACTGAGATGTGTAGCATCATCATTTCCACGCATAACAAGTTGGGTCATCGCAGCCAAACCAAGAAGACCTACAGCCAGAAGAACCAATGCGATTAAAACCTCAACCATGGAGAAACCATGCATCTTGGCATCTTTTTTAATGTGCCCCATCCCCTTATGGTAACCGATTTGACTTCCCAAGTAAATCCTATGGATATGTTGTTGCAACTCTAGTTTCATGATGTTGTACTTAAAAAATCTGAAAGCTCATATTCTTTCAATTTGTAAAGCAAAGCGCGGTGGCTAATTTCTAATATTTTTGCTGCATGGGTACGATTGCCACTTGTTTGAACAAGTGCTTTTTTAATCAAATCAATCTCTAAAGTTTGCACCCGCTTCTTGATAGATAGCACTTCATCCTGAACTTGCGCTGATGCTCCATCAAGAGGCACTTGGCTACGAAAATGTTGAGGTAGGTGCTCAATAGAAATCTCATTTTGAGTCCCAATAAGTACCATGGCTCTTTCCAGAATGTTTTCCAATTCTCGAATATTGCCCGGCCAGCTGTATTGTTGAAATTTTTTAAACACAATACTATCAACATGTGGTTTTGTTCTATTTTGAGAAAATCTTACAAGAAAATACTCGACCAATTCAGGAATATCTTCTTTTCTCTCACGCAAAGGAGGAAGGTGCAAAGACATAACATTCAAACGATAAAAAAGATCTTCTCTAAATAGTTTTTCAGTTACAGCAAAATGCAAATCTTTAAGTGTTGCAGCCAGCACACGTACATCAATAGAAATTGAAGCAACTCCACCTACTTTTCGGATTTCACCTTCTTGTAACACACGTAAAAGTTTAGACTGAAGTGACAAGGACATTTCACCGATCTCATCTAAAAAGAGTGTTCCGCCATCAGCTTCTTCAAAAAGACCTTTTTTTTCTTGATATGCTCCGGTGAAAGCACCTTTGACGTAACCAAACAATTCACTCTCGAGTAAATTTTCAGGAATTGCACCACAGTTGATTGTTACAAATTTCTTTTGCTTGCGCTTGCTTTGTTCGTGAATACTTTTGGCTACAAGCTCTTTTCCGGTTCCGCTCTCCCCTGTTATCAAGCAAGTTGTTTTAAATGGAGCTACTTTCTGAATAAGGGCTTTAATTTCTTGGATAGACGGGTGTTTTCCTAAAATCGACATCTACATGAAAGCATCTATGAAAAATCTGTGAAGTTCAAGAATATAAATTACCAATCCCAAACACAGAAAGGGACCAAATGGTATGGGTGTTCTTTTGTTTTTACCTTTTACGATAATCCAAACTATCCCCCAAAGTGCACCCAAAAAAGATCCTGCAAAAATCGTAACCCAAACGCCTTGTAAACCAAAAAAGGCGCCAAAAAACCCTATAAGCTTTACATCCCCCATACCTAGACCTTCAACACCCGTAAGCACTTGGTATATAAATGCGATGAGCCACAACAAAAACGCTCCACCAAAGGAACTTAATAACGACATCTTAAAACTAACAAACCATGGCACACCTTTTAGTTCAAAAATACCAGCTAGAATGATCCCTATGGCCCAAGGTAAAAGTGTAAATTGGTCGGGAATAATTTGGAAATCAATATCAATCCATGCAATGACAATCAAAACACTTGCCAATAGAAAATAAAAAATACTTTCAAAACCAAGGCCCCATGTTTGATAAAGGTACATTGCTGTAAGTCCAGTTAGAATTTCTATCCAAACATGTCTTGATCCATATTGGACTCCGCAATTCCTACATCTTCCACGCAACACCAAAAAACTAACAACTGGAATATTGTCATAAAATGCAAGAGGAAACCCACACTTTCCACACCTTGAAGCTGGACGAACGAAATTAAACCCTCTAGGTATTCTGTAGATACAGACCGTTAAGAAACTGCCGATAATGGCCCCAAACACAAAAGAAATAACAGCAAAGTAATCTATCATTATTTCAAATCTTTCCTTCTAAAAAGAAGAAGTGAGAGCACGATACAAAGAACAATCCATCCCAATGCATAAAGCGTTGATTTCCAAAGGTAAACCGTAGGAACGCGCATACCATGAACTATTTTAGTATGGATAACAAACATATCTAAGTTAAATATTTGCACAAAATCTGCAACGTTATTTATAAGAGGTGAGGAAATTTGCATTCTTTTTGCTATATTTAACAAAACCTTTGCAAAATTATCAGACAAATGGCCAACCACAAAAAAGGAAAACGCAAACAATGAACTCATAAGAGAAGAACTATAAGAGGAAAAAACCAGACAAATCGCAACAATGATGCAGAATTCTAAAAACATCAAATACGCAGACTTCAACAGCGTCCATTCAACGCTAGTTGAATAAAAAGCAAGTACAACATACAAAGCCACCATCATTAATATCGTCTCTAAAAAAACAACAAATGTTAAACCTAGATATTTTCCAAGTACAAATTCGAATCTAGATACAGGCTTGGATAAAATGGTATAAATTGTCCTTCGGTCTACTTCTTTAAACACCAACGATACACCCATTGTGATGGAAAGAAAGATGCCAAAAAAGAAAATAGAAAACATACCAACATCTTTTACGATTTTAGCAAAGACCCCACCTAGAGATAATTGAGCTAAAAAGTAAGAAGCAACGATTAAGACAAACGAGAAAAATAGCAAACTATACAAAACCTTTTGTCTAATTGCTTCCCGATACGTATTGCTGGCAAGCGCTAATATTTTACTCATATGCCCTCCTTCAACGATTTTACCATAAGGTCTTCTAAACTATCTTTATGTGGGGTTACAGCTTCAATATGTGCATTTTGCTTAGTAAACCAATCCGTTACTTCATTAAATGTAAGCTCACTAGGTGCAAGAACTTGTAAAATGCTTTTATTTGGAAATGTTTTGATCTCAGTTTTGCCTTTCCATTTTTCAGGCAATTCAAGAGGTTTGGAAGACGAAAAGAAATAATCAACTCGGTGAACTTCGGGCTTCACAACCTGCTGTATTTCGCCAAAGGCTTTTACTCTGCCTTTAACAATCAAAACAACATGGTCACATAAATATTCAATATCGGATAAAATATGAGAGCATATTAAAACGGTTTTACCTTGAACTTTAAGGTTGAAAATAATATCGCGAATATCTTTACGTCCGATTGGATCTAATCCTGTCATAGGTTCATCTAATATAACAAACGCTGGATCATTGATCAGAGATTGCGCAATACCAATTCTTTGAAGCATACCCTTTGAATAATTTCGTAATTTTCGATCTTTAGCGTGCGTTAAACCCACTTGCGCAAGCAATTTTACAATTCGTTCCCTTTTTTCTTTCTGCTTTAAACCAAACAAGTCAGCGTAAAATAAAAGGAACTCCTCTCCTGTCAGATACTCGTAATAGTAGGCCTGCTCTGGCAAATATCCAATCTTCGCCTTCACCCTTGGATCATCAATAGAAGATCCATAGAACGATATCTCACCACTTTCTGGATGAACAAAATCAAGTATGGATTTAATAATGGTTGTTTTACCAGCACCATTGGGCCCAACTAGTCCACACAATGAATTCTCAGGAACAAAAAAAGATACATCGTGCAAAATCTGCACTTTTGGTTTCCAAAAATCTGTTGTAAATGTCTTATTTAAATTTTTTACTTCCAGTACATTTTTCACAAAATATCTCCTTGGTGATTAAATAAAACATCATAAACACGAATATCTGAAGAAAGATTTTCCTGATACAACTTTGAATGCAAAGACAAAAATATAGGAAAAGTCAGGTATTGATAGTTTGTGGCCCACTCCTCCACAATTCTCTGAGATCTTCTCATGACTTTATCTAAATACGCATCAATCTCTTCTTTGGATATACTTCCACCTTGAACTTGAATCATTTTAAGACGAATCTTCTCTTTTAGCTCCTCATTGTCTCGATTTAAAGCCAATTGCTCTTCCAAAGTTTCTTGGGCTAAAACATTTTCAAGAAGTTTAATATTATCCTCCTTGCGATTTAATTTCTTGTAAATCTCCGCAGCAAAAGTACGATACATTGGCGGTGCATGAGGGACATGATTGGCAATAAATTCGTAGTATGGCAACGCTTTTTCTAGGTTTTTATATTCAAAGTAGTAATTAAACCCAATAAGTTGAGGAATTATCCAAAATCTAGAATAATGATCCCATTCCTCTGTACGATTGATATAAAAGTTCCAACCTTTTAAAAGAATATCTTGTGAATCTTGAAGTGCCTCTGGATAACCTTCTCTACCTTGCCTTCCAAACAAAAACTGGTTCGCAGTGTAGATATAAAGGGGTTCAAAGTACGGATCAAGATCAGTACTCAAATGCGCGATCATATAATAAAGGTTATATTCCTCCTGTGATGGCAACATGATGTCCATTTCAACTGTAGAATATATCCATAGAAGATCAGCAACCAATGGCTCAAATCCAAAAAGAAAAGGCCTGATATTTTCTGCATTGAGACGGATTTTCTCTAATGACTGAACTTTCTCAGTTTTCTCAAAGTTCCCCGTTGACATAAAATATGGGCGTATCCATAAGATGGAACAAAGTGAAGCGTTGATGAATACTAACAAATAAATATGGAATAAATACTTCTTCATCTTTATTCCATTTCAACTTGTATTGAGTTACCGCTCAACACATCATTTTCTTCTACAACTATAGTTTTCAACACAGTATTATTCTCATCAAGAATTTTATATTCCCCAGAAAAATCTACACCGGCATAGCGATATTGTCCATATGCAATACGAAAAACAACATACCCATCATCATGTTGAATTGGCTTTGGCTCATACTCAAACACTTCTTGAGGGGCAATATCAATTCTGGCGAGAAGACGAAGATTTTGACGCTTCGAGCGAATTTTGACAAATGCACCTTGCACTCTTTCAAAAATTTTAATATCAGAAAAATCGTTCTCCAGACCAATCTTTTGAAATGATGCGTATACAACCCTCCAAGGACCATATGCACTCTGTTGATACTTTACGGCATTGTCATACAAGAACTCGGAAACAAATAAGTCACGAAAAGCATCTTTTACAACCAATTGATTTTTCTGTTGATCGTATTCTAAAACATCTTTTTGATCAGGATGGTAGAAATGAAACTGCTGAGCGTGCTCGTAAGGTGTATTTACAAGCATTAAGTACTTTATTGGGTACTTTTTAATATATTCCTCATAAGTTTTGAGATCTCTTGAATAAAATAAATATCCAGTGTCTAAAGCTGACTCTCCCTGAAATGGTGAAGTAACAACAGGGGCATTTGCATAAAATACGATCCAGTGTCCAAACATCCACCTTGCTCCTATGCCCGACTGCAAACGATCATAGCTTCTACGTTTTATCTCCTCATCAATAAACTGGGATCCTTTTTTTACATGATGGATAAGTTTGTATTTATTAGGTATCGCGTGCCCTAATTTAGAGCGTAAAGGGAAAGCCAAACACAATACACAAAAAATATACAAAGAGTTTCTTAAATACTGATTTTTTAATTTTAAACAGAGCCCATGTTCGATACTCAAGTACAATCCAAAAAGGAAAAGAATTATTGTAAGCGGGTAGAAAATTGTCATAAATCTAATTTGGAATAAATACAAAAGCATTGGTATTGTCATAAATAATATGTACGAACGATATTCTTTCTTTATCCAGAAATAAGCCATCAGAAATGGCAAAACAAACACATGTACATGCTCAGTTTTCATCCCGTGTTTCATTATAAAAGTAAATGCCGAAACGGTTTCTTCTGTATTTCCTAATGTACCGCTGTTCGCAAGCAACCCACCAAACATACTTTGCAGCACAGCTAATATCGAAGCTCTAAATACCAATAAAGACACTACTCCAACAATAAACAATCGATACGGTAATTTTTTCCATCCACGTCGTTGGTCATTATAATAGATTTCTAGAAAAAATAGTCCGATAAAAAATGCTGTAAGGGGTGCCCACCACGAAATTCCAAAAGTTGACATATTGCCGGACCAAAAGTTTTCAGGTGCCCACCACCAAAGAAAAAAAGCTTGTAGAATACTCGCACCTAAAAACCCGAGACCTAACAATAATAACTGATCTATACTTCTTCTTTCATACAACGCTAGGGGAATAATCATGAAGTGCAATAACCACGCATGTGGCCAGAAAAACCAAGAAAGACCAAAAAACACACTCCATCCAATCACTTTTTGAATACGTTTTATGTCTGAATAGAACAGTATAAAAAGAAACAACGGCAGACTTGCCTCAAACATATGATGATCAAAGCGACCCAAAGAAGAAAAAAATATAAAAACAGGCAGAAAGGTAAATGCAAGATACACCATCACTCGAACACTCATAGCATCGGTAAAACGTGAAACAACTGGCTTAACACATAATATCAACGGGAGTGAAAAAAATGGAACAGATAGTATACTTACAATAGCGATATCTTTTGTATCTGAAAAATTACATATTTTACAGATTAGCGCTACAAGATATTCCATCCCTGGTGTCCACGGTGTCTTTGCGCCAAATGGGAAATTCAGATACGGATCAAAAATTTGAAAGTGAAGATGATTTTCTAGCAAGAGCCGTACCCTGTGCATACGATAGAAAGGATCCACACCAGGAGGTGCAAAGCCTATACCACTAAATATTTTTTCAATATGGCTAAACCTTTGTAGGAGAAACAAAAGAGAAAAAAACAACACTTCGTACTTTAATGCGTATGCTCGTAACCTTGCACTCATAAAAAAAGGGTATACCCCTTGCGGAGTATACCCTCTACGTTCACAGATGTGAACTGATTTACTAGCTGTTACTCTTAATCGTTATCGATTTTAAGTACAGGCGATAGATTGTGCGTTCCGTTTGTATACTCAAGCGTAGACGCAAAAATCGTAGAACCAGTCATAGCAGCATCTAAATCAGCACCGTTTGCTGGATGTTGATCTGTTGCACTGCTATCCATGTCAAAAATTGCTGAAACTCGAATGAAGCTTGGTGTAGTTGTTGCACCGATAACTCCATAAGAACCAACTGTTAATGCTGGACCTGAGAAGTTAATAGTGTTGTACGGAGCAACATCCCAATCAGCAGCAACTTTACTATTTGAAATATTTGCTACAGATGGAACACCGTTATCAGCAGCACCAACAGCAGCATATGTATTTGCCAAAATTGCAAAGTTTGTTGGATTGATACTGTCTTCATCAAAGTACATGATCTCATCTTGTGCAATCGCTTTGATTAAACCAGGCGCTTCTGCCATACGCGCATTACGAATGTACTTATTAAAAGACGGAATCGCAATCGCTGCCAAAATACCGATAATCGCAACAACGATCATCAACTCAATCAGGGTGAAACCCTTTTTCATTTTGTTCAACATTTTCTCTCCTTACGTTGATTTACGACATTTACAAAAACCATTTTTTGCAAGTTCGCAATCTTAAATAAGCAAGGATCATACCATGTTAAATACATCAAAAAAACAGTATATTATATAATAAATACAGTATGTTATATTATTTTACACCATCACTACGCATTTTTTGCGTGACCATTTTTGTCAGTAGTGACAATCTAGGACAGGTCTTAATCACTATCATCCCCAAGTCCCAATTTCTTGAGTCGATACCGAAAAGACCTAAAGGAAATACCCAACACCTTTGCGGCCTTTGTTTTTACGCCTGATGTTTGTGAAAGCGCTTTCTGTATTAGTTTTTTTTCATATTCGAGCAGATTTTCTTCAAGCGGCATGGTCTGAAAAGAAGAAAAAGAAGTTTCACGTGCTTGAGGAGAATAAAAGCGAATATTTTGATCTGAAATTTTTTCTTCCTCTTCAAATATAATACTTTGCTCAATAACATGTTCTAGCTCACGTATATTTCCGGGGAAATGATACCCTTGTAATTTTTCGAGTGCAGCTTGTGTAAAGCCAGAAATATGTTTTGCGTACTGTTTATTTTTTCGATCCAAAAAATAATGCGCTAGAAGCTCAATATCTTCTTTTCTTTCACGAAGAGCTGGCATACGCACCTCTACGACCTTTAATCTGTAATATAGATCCTCACGAAACTGTTTATCGACTATTCTTTTTTCTAGATTTTGGTGTGTGGCAGATAAAACCCGAACATTCACACTTTTTTCCTGCGTACTTCCAAGCGGAATGAATTTACCCTCGGCCAGAACTCTAAGAAGTTTGGCCTGCAACCCAAAAGGAATTTCACCTATCTCGTCTAAAAAAAGTGTGCCTTGGTCACATGCCTCAAACAATCCAACCTTGTCTCGATCTGCGCCCGTAAAAGCACCTTTACGATATCCAAAGAGCTCACTCTCAAGCAAGTTTTCTGGAATCGCTGAACAATTCACCGGAATAAAATTTTGATCTGCGCGAGGGCTTTGGAAGTGAATCTCTCTCGCTATCAATTCTTTTCCAGTCCCTGTCTCCCCTGTAATAAGAACGTTTGAGTCAGTTGCTGCAATTTTTTGTAAATCCAATAAAAGTTGTGTCATTGACTGGCTTTGTCCAATAATTTTTTTACTTTCATTTTTTTTCGAAACCAGTTTACGTAAAATTCGATTTTCTGTTTGTAGTTTGACCTTTTTAAATACATTATCAATCGAAAGTACAAGTTGGCTCATTTCAAAAGGTTTTGGAATAAAGTCATATGCACCTTCGCGCATAGCTTCGATTGCACTTGATAAAGTCCCATAAGCAGTCATCAGTATCACCCCTGTACCAGGAGATACATCTCTAACTTTTCGCAAAACATCAAAACCTGTCATTCCCGGCATAGATAAGTCTGTCAGTAATACATCAAAATATTTCTTTGCAAGCTCTTCTATAGCTTCGTTAGGATTGGCACAAATCGTAACATCCCACCCTTCTTTTTCTAACGCAAAACGAATAACTTCTAGAATTGAAGTTTCATCATCTACAACAAGAATTTTCTTCATACAACATCTCCCACGGGCATATCCAATTCAAATACTGCACCTTTTCCATCTTTGTGATTTATTAGAGAAATAAAGCTATCATGCTCATCAGCTATTCTTTTTACAATTGAGAGACCTAAACCTGTTCCTCTTTGTTTGGTTGTAATAAATGGATCGAATATATCATTTGTTGGATTGGGGGGTAGACCTATCCCTTCATCTAAAACAAGAACTTTGTACATAGATGGAATATCTTGCGAAAGCACAACAACAATTTGTCCATTCCCGTCCATTGCATCTGCAGAATTATTTAATACATTCCAAAATAACTGGTGAATTTTATTTTTATCAAGAAGAATTGCCTTCTCATTAGCAAGTTTTTGACGGTATTCAATCTCAATTTTTGGATGGCCATTGGTAAAAAGTAAAATTGTTTCCTTAAGGATTTCGGATAAATATGCTGGCTTTTTTGGATGCTCTTCTGGCTTAGCAAAATGCAAAAAATTTTCGATCAATTGGTTTAAACGTATTACCTCTTTGGAGGCAATATTTAGAAGTTGATCTCTTTTTTCTCGTATTTGCAAATCACTTTTAAGCATTTCAATAGAAGCAGAAATACTTGTGAGCGGGTTTCGAATCTCGTGGGCAATACGCGCAGCCATTTGTCCCATCGCTACAAATTTTTCTGACTTTTGTATTTTTTCTTTAAGTTTTTTTACCTGCTGCAACTTTGTATATGCATCATACTCAGCTCTGTTCAATACACGACCAATTAAAGCTGATAAACTCCCAAAGAGTATAAATCCAAAACAGTTGGTAATAATAAAAGTTGTTCTGACTCGACTTTCCTTTGTTACAATATCCCGTAAAAAATAGAGTTCCTTAAATTCTTCAAGTAGAAAATGAAAATTAGCGAGCAACGCAAATAAAAAACCCGCTATCACTGCTGAAAGAACTGCGCCTTCAAGATCAAACAGTAAACCTGTATAAAAAATAAGTAACCAATACAAATACTTAAACTGACTGTTGATCCCTGCTGTTGAAACAATGAAAAGCGAAAAAAACAAAAAATCGAATGCAACCTGTAAGATTGTATAGGACTTCGAAACATCAACAAGCTGAAATAGATATAAAAAAATTAGAAGACTGCCATAAAGGAAATAACCGAGTGAGGAATAAATAAAGAGCATAAAAACTTGAGAATTCCATGCATCCTCGGGCTGAAAAATTAAAGCACCTAGTAAGAATGCCGTTGCAATAAAAAAACGAACGACTTGTATAAGACGAACTCGTTGATCAAGTTTGGTTTTAGCAAATTCTTTATAAGATAACATGATTCACAAGTTGTTATGATCCAGAAATTGCACCTGCCATTTTGAATACGGGTAGATACATCGCTACAACCAAGCCCCCAATAACAGTTCCTAAAAACACAATCATCACTGGCTCGATCGCAGATGTAAGTGCATCAACAGCCGTATCAACTTCATCATCATAAAAATCTGCAATCTTGGACAACATGGCATCCATTGCGCCTGTTGCCTCACCAACACCAATCATCTGTACAACCATCTGTGGAAAAACTTTACTTTGATACAGCGGATCAACAATATTCTGACCTTCACTGATGGAAAGGCGCGCTTGCATCAGTGCGTTTTCAATAACTTTATTTCCTGCTGTTTTAGCTACGATATTCAGCGCATCCAAAATGGGCACACCTGAGGTCAGCATTGTTCCAAGTGTTCTTGTAAACCGCGCAACAGCAACTTTTCTTAATAACGGTCCAAAAACAGGTAACTGTAAGAACGTTTTATCAATCATGATTCTTCCACGAGCATTTTTGTACGTTTGTTGAAAAATAATGACAAACACAATAAGCGCAACAATCATAAATGGAAGATAACTTTTGAAACTTTTAGAAACTTTAATAACAAATTGCGTAGGTCCAGGTAACTCCGCATCCCCAAATTCACGGAACATTTTTTCAAATACAGGAATTACAAAAACCATTAAAACAACAACAACGACCGTAGCTACAAACATAACGATTGAAGGATACATGAGCGCACCCTTAACTTTGGATTTAAGCTTCATGATTTTTTCTAGGTATGTCGCCAAACGCAATAGAATTGTATCTAAAATACCACCAACTTCACCTGCAGCAATGAGGTTTGTAAAAAGTTCATCAAAGGCTTTGGGGTGTTTTCTCATAGCATCGGCAAGTGTAGCACCCGTTTCAACGTCTGTTTTTACATCTTTAAGAACTGCCTTGAAAGCTGGGTTTTCTAACTGTCCCATCATAATTTCAAGACACTGAACGATAGGAAGACCCGCATCAATCATCGTCGCAAACTGCCTTGCAAAAATAACAATATCTTTACTTTTTACTCTTCCCTTGGCCTTTAATAGCTTTGCGCCACCACCAAATGCACCCTTGGCTTGAATTTTTCTTGGTCTAATTTGTTGGCTTCGCAACCATGTTGCAACAGCAGTCTGTCCGGGAGCTTCCCGAACACCTTTAACGGTTTTTCCAGTTCTGTCTATGCCTACCCATTGAAATTGTGGCATACGCTACCCCTTATTTCCCTTATTCAGTGAGCCCATCATTACATGTTGGGGCAAACTTCCTCCGTTGTCAATCATATGACGAAGTTCGTCCGGATCCTGAGATCTAAAAATAATATCATCCACAGATACAAGTCTTCGAGAATACAGTTCATACAAAGCTTGATTCATGGTTTGCATGCCAAACCTTGATTGCCCGATTTGCATCTGAGAATACATTTGATGGACCTTATCTTCACGAATCAGGTTTCGAATCGCAGCATTGGGAATCATTACTTCTGCTGCCAAAACACGCCCATCGCCACTAATTTTTGGAATTAATGTTTGAGACATAACTCCTTCAAGAACCAAAGACAACTGTGAACGGATTTGGTTTTGTTGATGCGGAGGAAAAACATCAATAATCCTGTTGATTGTTTGAACGCATGAATTGGTATGAAGTGTTGCAAAAGTCAAGTGACCCGTCTCAGCAATTTTTAATGCAGCTGAAATGGTTTCCAAGTCACGCAACTCACCAATCAAAACGACATCAGGGTCTTGTCGAAGAATATATCGAAGCGCTGTATTGAAACCTTCAGTATCAGCATGTACCTCTCGTTGATTTACAATACAGTTTTTATGCGAGTGCAAATACTCAATTGGATCTTCAATGGTTATGATATGCTCGTTTCGTTGCCTATTAATAATATCTACCATTGCAGCGAGGGTTGTTGACTTTCCAGACCCAGTCGGACCTGTAACCAAAATTAAACCTTTGGTTTTTTTGATAAGATCTTTCAAAATTGGAGGTGCTCCCAGATCATTGAGGTCTGGAATTTCATACGGAATTTTTCTAAAAACACCTGCAACAGCGCCTTTTTGTAAAAAAATATTTCCTCGAAACCTTGAAAGCCCTTTAATTCCAAAAGAAAAATCCAATTCACGATTTTCTTCAAACTTATGTTTCTGAGCATCTGTTAAAATTGAGTAACAAAGTTCTTTGGTGTCCTTGGCTGTAAGCGGTGGCACTTTAAGTTGTACAAGGTGACCATGAATTCGAATTTGTGGAGGTGACTGGGTTGTAAGATGTAAATCACTAGCCTCTTTTTCAATCATAAGTCGAAGCATTTGATGAATTGTAGCCATTTTTATCCCTTACATTAAAAGTTATCAGATACAGACACCCGCAAGACTTCTTGCAATGTAGTCATACCCTCTTCCATTTTTGTCAACGCTGATTGGCGCATGGATTTCATACCCAAGCGCATCGCTTCTCTTTTGAGCTCAGCTGTTGATGCTCCATTGAGAATAAATTCTTTAAGCTCTTCACGAACTGGCATCACTTCATAAATAGCGATACGACCTTTGTAACCAGTATCACTACATCGATTGCACCCTTTTCCTTTAAATAGGGTTACAGTGTTTGCAATTTCAGGTGAGAGACCTGTATCAATTAACGTTTGTGGTGGAATTGTTTTGTCTTCTTCCTTGCATTCTTCACAAATCTTTCTTGCAAGTCGTTGTGCCAAAATACAATTCACTGAAGATGAAACTAGAAATGGTTCTACACCCATATTTAAAAGCCGGTTGACTGTGGAAGGTGCGTCGTTGGTGTGAAGTGTTGAAAGAACCAAGTGACCTGTAAGTGCTGCTTTAACCGCAATCTCTGCTGTCTCAAAGTCTCGAATCTCCCCCACCATGATGATGTCCGGATCCTGACGTAAGAAAGAACGAAGTGCTGCTGCGAAATTCAAACCAATGTCATCATGCATTTGCACCTGGTTGATTCCAGCCAAGTTGAACTCCACTGGATCTTCGGCCGTTGAAATATTTTCACTGATCTTATTAAGCTCGGCAAGTGCAGAATAAAGTGTCGTCGTTTTACCCGAACCAGTCGGGCCTGTAACAAGAACCATTCCAAATGGTTTATGAATCGAGTCCAAAAAATCATCCAGTGATTTTTGTTCAAATCCCAACTTTGTCATGTCTAATTGTAGATTTGATTTATCTAACAAACGAAGTACAACTTTTTCACCAAACAATGTGGGAAGTACAGAAACCCGGTAATCCATTTCTTTTTTGCCACCCATTTTCAATTTGATACGACCATCTTGCGGAAGCCTTCTCTCTGCAATGTCTAATTGAGCCATAATTTTAAGACGAGAAGTAATCGCATTTTTAAGCTTCAGGGGTGGTTTCATCACTTCATACAACACACCGTCAATACGAAACCGAATACGAAAAGATTTTTCATACGGTTCGATGTGAATATCCGAACAATTCTTTTTTACTGCATCAGTAAGAATTAAATTTACAAGTTTAACAACAGGTGCTGCCTCAGCTGCCGCTGCATCAATATCGTCAAGATCACCTTCTTCAACGTATTCAATGTTCTGATCATCAAACCCTTCCAAAAACTCATCAAACGCTTCTTGCTGTTCGTAGTAGCGTTCAAATGCTTCTGCAATCGACGCCTCAGGTGCGACAACAACTTGAATATTATACCCAGTTAAAAATTTGAGATCATCAATGGCCAAAATATTGGAGGGATCACTCATTGCAACTGTCAGTGTGGCTCCAGACCGATTCACTGGAATGACTTGGTGTTTGGATGCGACATCTTTCGGAATTAAACTAATAATATTTTCTTCAATATCGAATTCTTCAAGATTGATCGAAGGAACGCCATACTGCTTAGACAAAAAATCCGCAAGATCTTCCTCTTTGATATAACCAAGTTTGGTAAGGTTATATCCCAGACGCTTGCCATTTTTTCGCGTTTCTTCCTGCGCTTTGCGAAGCTGCTGGTTCGAAATCAGATTCGAACGAACAAGCAATTCACCAATTCTTGAAGACATACTTCTCCCATCAAAAATACTGATACGTACACTTATTGGTACCTATTATTGTACAGGGAATAAGGCGGAATACAAACTTTGTCACCATCTCCCCATCACAGGTTTTGATTATACCATTATGCAAATTATGTAACAAATTTTAAATATAAATATCAATATGTTAACTATATATCTAATATTGTTTGAATTTTTGTTACATCTATCTCTATTTGTTTTTTTAGTTCTTCTAGGGTGTTAAATTTTATCTCATCCCGTACACGTTTCACCCATGCTAACTCAACCTTTTGACCATACAAATCAAGAACTTGACCTATGATATGGACTTCTAAATGACGCTCAACATCATCTGGGGTAATGGTAGGCCTATATCCTAAATTAACCGCACCAGGGTATCGCTTTTCTCCAACTTGCACCCATGCAGCATACACACCGTTGAGTGGTAACAATGCAGAAGCAAAACAAGTCATATTAGCGGTTGGAAACCCTAAACGATGCCCTATATTTTGACCATGAACAACCTCACCAGAAGTTGCAAAATACTCCCCCATAACACTTGGAACCTCAGCAACCTGCCCTTTTAAAATAAGATTTCGAATCAAGGAACTTGAAACGACCCTTTGATCTTTTGTAAGTGGTTCACAAATTGTAAGCGAAAAACCCATCTCTTTTGAAAGCTCTTTGATCACTTCAGGCGTACCTTCACGATTTCTACCAATATGAGTCGTTGAACCAATCACCAAGTGCTTCAAAGAAAAAGTATCGATAAGCTGTGATAAAAATGTTTGAGCAGAAAGCTCAGAGAGTGCCTTGTCAAATTCAATTTTTCCATAGGAAAGCTTTGGAAACAAGCGCGCTATTTTTTGCGCACGCTGCGAAACCGTCGTTATCAATGCGACGCGCATTTCTGACAAAACTTCTCTGGGGTGCGGATAAAAGCTCATTGCAATAGGATCAAGTTTATCCCTCTGCACAATTTGCATCACTTGCTCAAAAATCCTTTGGTGCCCAAGGTGCACGCCATCAAAATTACCAATCGCAATAACCGAACCAGTCGTTTTTTGAGGAAGATGATCGTTAAGAAATGTATATTTCATGGTTTATTTCTATCTAATCTTCCATTTCATTATCATACTTTGATCGTTGTGCTACAATAGATGTACTTTTTCTATGAGCAGTTTTGAACCATTTTTATACGGGAAATACATCATTCTAAATCGCATTGCGATTGGAGGCATGGCTGAAGTATTTTTTGCAAAATCATATGGTGTTCGTGGGTTCCAACGACTTCTTGTCATCAAACGCATTCTTCCCCACCTTTCAAAAGACGAAGAATTTGTGGAAATGTTTATTGACGAAGCAAAAATTTCTGTTGAACTTAATCATGCAAATATTTGCCAAGTAACAGATTTAGGAAAAATCGATGGCAACTACTTTATTGCCATGGAATACGTCAACGGCAAAGACCTTCGTGCAATATTAAAAAAAGCATACGTTTTACAAAAACAAATTCCTATTGAGTTTTCAATTTATCTTATTGCTGAAGCACTCAAAGGACTCGACTACGCTCATAAACGTGAAGATACAATTACGGGAAGATCATTTTCTGTTATTCACCGTGATATTTCTCCCCAAAATATCATGCTATCCTATCAAGGCGATGTTAAAATTGTGGATTTTGGCATAGCAAAAACTGAATTCAAACTTCACCGAACTCAAGCAGGCGTCCTTAAAGGAAAATTTGCCTACATGTCGCCTGAACAAGCCATGGGGCTTGAACTAGACCCTAGAACGGATGTTTTTTCTGCAAGCATTATTTTGTACGAGCTTTTGAGTGGCGAACGACTCTTTCTTGGAGAAACTGATTTTGAAACACTAGAAAGAATTAAAGAATGCAAAGTTCCTTCATTGCAAAATAAACAAAAAAACTTTCCACCTGAACTTGACCAGATTTTACAGCAAGCACTTTCAAAAAATGCTGACGATCGATTTCAAAGTGCAGGTGATATGCAAATCGCTCTTACTAAATTACTATACTCTAAATTTCCGGACTTTCACCCTGAACAAGTCTCTGACTTTGTTCAAAACCTTTTTAAAGAAGAAATCAAAGCTGAAAATCAATCGCTTAAACATGCACTATCAAAAATTTCTGATGAGCAAATTCAAAAGGCAGAAAAAGCATCTGAGCTAGATCAAGAAAACCATGGTCATCAAACGATACTCTCTCCATCATCTCTTAAATTACAAGGTATTCGAGGATTTAATCTTACACAAATATTTCGTTTTGATCAGTGGAGCACACTTGGAAAAACTGCAGCAATGTTTGTTCTTGCATTTTTGGTATACTTTGTTGCCAAGGCAGTTCTTGTAAAAAAACCTGAGGCTCCTCCTACAGAACAAAAAAGAGCCAAGAGCACTCAACTCAAAGAGGCAACTTTTATTTTTTCTTCTATACCAGATCAAGCTTGGGTTTATCTTAATGGTGAAAAAAAGGGACTAACACCACTGAATATTATTTTACCAACGGATACATTTTATGACCTAGAAATTCAAAAAGAAGGATTTATTTCATACAGACGTGAATTTCAAACTGATCCTCAAGCATTAGAAATGACAGCCCAACTTGAGAAAGTAAAGCCGATACTTGGAACAATATCTATAACAACATCTCCAACTGGTGCTAAAATTTATGTGGACAATGAAGACACAGGGCTCAATTCCCCTGCAACATTGCAAAACTTACAAATTAATCAATCTTATAAAATTGTTGTAGAAAAAGATGGCTATCGCAATATCACAAGAAATATATTGGTTGAGAAACCTTCTGAAGAGATTAGTATTAATTTAGAAAAAATCACAGCAACCTTAAAAATTCATACAGTACCATCAGATGTACAAATCCAGCTTGATGGTAAAAATAAAGAGCATACTATTGAGGGATTGGGTCTAAACCAAAAGTATACATTAAATGTTTCTAAAGAGGGCTATGAACCCGTAACCAAATCTGTCACGATTAACAATAGCTATGTTGAACTTGATATTGAGCTTAAAAAGAAAGAGACAAAGTTTGGATTTTTAAGTGTTAGCGCTACACCTTGGGCACAAGTAATCATTGACGGCAACGTTGTGGGGCCAAGTCCTGTACTGAGTCATCAACTCCATATTGGTTCCCATGAAGTGATTTTACGCCACCCTGACTTTGATGATATTAAAAAAACCATTACCATCAAAGAAAATCAAAACGAAAAACTCATTATAGATCTCAGAAATCCTTAATTTATTTTTTACAAATCATTTGTTTGATCGTATACACATTCCTACCAAAGTCGACT
>JAGRAZ010000023.1:16805-25862 GCA_020434345.1 Bdellovibrionales bacterium | reverse complement strand
TGCAAGCTCATCAATAACAATCATAATGTACGGCATACGCCCTTCATGCGTCTCCGGTGGTACTTCCATATTTTCTTCATAGGATGCACGTGGATTTTTCTTCATATGATTTTCAACTTTGGCATTATACCCTTCAACATTTCGCACACCTAAATCCGCCATAAGTCGGTATCTTTTTTCCATTTCTCGAACAGCCCATTTTAACGCAGCAGATGCTTTACGTGGATCTGTCACAACAGGTAGAAGCAAATGGGGGATCTCATCATAAAGTGAAAGTTCAAGCATCTTTGGATCCACCAAAATCATACGTACATCATCAGGTGTTGCTTTGTATAAAACTGACACAAGCATGCTGTTAATAGAAACAGACTTACCGCTTCCCGTTGCACCTGCGACCAATAAGTGCGGCATTTTTCGTAAATCCGCCACCTCGGGATTACCAGAAATATCTTTTCCAAGTGTAATCGCTAGTTTGGATTTGTGTTCTTGAAAATTGGCGTCGCCAATAATCTCTTTCATAAATACAACTTGCCGATTTGGATTTGATACTTCAATACCAATCACAGACTTTCCGGGAATAAGTGCAATACGAACAGAAAGAGCCCTGAGTGCTAAAGTTAAATCATCACCAAGGGACGTAATTTTATTCACCTTTACACCCGCAGCAGGTTCAAATTCATACATTGTAACAACAGGTCCGGGCTGAACTTCTACAACCTTACCAAGTACACCAAAGTCTTTGAGTTTATTTTCAAGTATGCTCGCATTTTCTAAAAGCGTATCTCTATCAATTTCTAATTCTTGACTCGGTACATCCTCTAAAAGCATGAGCTTTGGAAGTGTGTAAGAAGATTTTTTTTCTTTTGTATCAATAGTTTCTTCACGGTCAGGTAAAATTTCTTCAGTTTGTTTTTTTCTTTCAGGGATGACAATTGGTACATCAGGAGCTTTGACAAGTTTTGGTTTTGCAGATTTAGCTTTTTGTATGGGAATAATGTTTTGATTTTCTTTTTTGATTTGCTCAAAACCCTCTTGTAGTTTCTTTTCTTCTTTTTCAACTTTTTTATGTAATCTTTTTTGGGTTCGCTCAGCAAGATCCATAAAAAAGGAAAAGAGTTTTGTACTTTGTGCTTTCGCAAAAAACCAAACATTTGAAAAAACAAGCCCCATCTCTTCATAGGGAATTTTAATGGTCAAATGAAGCGAACCTAAAAATGCCGTCACGACACACAGCCACATGCCGTACGTTCCTGTGTAACGTACAAAAAATGCCTGCAGTTTTTCGCCAACCCATCCACCCCACTCAATGATATTTGTATGCGTATCAAAGATTGTCAAAACAACTGCCACTGTTACCAGCATCATGATCCAACCCAATAATGAAGCAACATGAACCTTTTCAAATCTACCAATCATCATATACACAGCAAAGGCAATAAGGCTCGCAACCCAGATATAGGATGCAAAACCAAATAGTGTTAGAAGCCCATCGGCAAGATAACTTCCAATAACCCCACCAAAATTATGAATGGCGGTGGGAACTTCATGGTTAATGGATTGAAACGAAGGATCAAGAGGGTTGTAACTATAGAGTGATATACCCACATACAGTGCTACAGATAAAAAAATAAGTGATAACAACTCTTTATAATCAGAAAGCCAAGAATCTGAAGAAGTTTTGGAAGATCGTACAGCCATGGGACAAAGTATACCCGTAACTTAACAAAAGAGTCAAAGAAGAATGTCTTTAAGCGTCAATAATAATGGGCACAATCACAGGTTTACGGTTGATTACATTTCGACAGGTTCGACTTACCCACATGCGCACTTGCTGATCAAGGTCACCATGGAATGGTTTTTTAGATAATTTGAATAATTCTCGCTCAACCTGATCTTGAATTTCTTCAATTAATTCTTTTGAATGTCCTTCTTCAATAAATCCGTATTCGATCACCACAGGATCATGAAGCAGCTCCAGTCCATCTTTATCAACAGTCAGCACAATGATGATTGTACCCTGTGTACTGATTTTTTTACGATCTTTAAGATAGGTTGCGGCTAGATCAACCAGCATGCCCTGGTCGACGAGCTTGGGAGAAAGTTCAAGCCGATGCGTGATATTTGCACCTTCATGATCAATTTCCAAAACATCACCATTTTCCATAAAAAATGTATTTTGACTTTTTACACCACATGAAATTGCCAACTTTTGATGTTCTTTTAACATTTTTAATTCACCATGCACGGGAACCATATACTTGGGACGAATCGTTTTAATGATGGTTGCCAAATCTTCCTTGTACCCATGACCGGACACATGCACACGTTCATCTTCCCAAGTCCATGCCTGCGCACCCAGTCGATAAATGTGGTTGATCATGTGATAAATCGAACGTTCATGCCCGGGAATGGCACGTGATGAATACACAACCAAATCACCCTCACCCAACGTTATTCCTTTTATCTGACCAAATACCATTTTACTTAAAGCCGCCCGCGGTTCTGCTTGTGTTCCAGTGGCAATAATTAAAAGTTCGTGCGGAGGCAACTTTGAAGCTTGCTCTTCATCTACAAATATCTTTTCAGGCACATTCATGTGTCCTAATTGTTTTGCCGTTTCTACATTTTGAAGAATCGAACGACCCATCAAAAGCACTTTACGATTATTTTTATGTGCAAGCTGACAGACTTGATAAATGCGAGGAATGTGCGATGAAAAGGAGGTTATAACCAGTTTACCTTTGGTTTGTTCAAAAGCTTTTTGTAACCCTTCAATAATAGAAGTTTCTGCTCTACTGTGACCGGGGACAAGCACGTTTGTGCTATCGGACGTAAGAAGTAGCATCTTTTTTTCTGAAGCTACCGTTGCAATCTTTTCAAGATCTGTAAATCTCCCATCCGCTGGACCCGGATCAATTTTGAAATCACCTGTATGAAAAAGGGTTCCTAATTTTGTATCTACAAAAAAGGCAAGCGCCTCTGGTATCGAATGCGCCATTGCAACCGGTGTAATATGAAATGGCCCTACATCAAATGCTTGATGCTCATCAATGACTTCATAAGTAAGCTTAATACGATGGAAAAATTCTCTACACTTGTGTGAAACAAGGGCTTGTGTAAATTTTGAACCATACACTGGCACATTTCTTTTATGCAAAAAGTAAGGAACCGACCCAATGTGATCTTCATGCGCATGTGTTAATAAAAGGCCATGAATAATGAGAGACTCATCCAATGCAGGAGTAAAATCGGGAATGATGATATCCAAACCAGGATTACGCCCATCAGAAAACTGCGCGCCACAATCAAGGATGATGGCATCTTGCCCTTGGCAAACAACCAAGAAGTTCTTTCCAAACTCTCCAAGTCCTCCCAACGCAAATATTTTTAACACATCT
The DNA here is from genome assembly GCA_020434345.1 of Bdellovibrionales bacterium. GTDB lineage: Bacteria > Bdellovibrionota_G > JALEGL01 > JALEGL01 > JAGRMV01 > JAGRMV01. The sequence continues at coordinate 22,464 of JAGRAZ010000023.1, read as the reverse complement.
TTCAAATTATAACTTTCTTATGATTTCGACTGTACAATATAATCCTTTGGAATTTCTATCTCAAAAATATCATCTGAAATAGATTCGACTTCCTCCCAATATTTCCAAACCCACCGCAAAGAGTTGTTACCCTCTATAATATCAATCTGAATTGGAAAATCTTGATTATCGTTCCATTTCGTAAAATAAATTTCAATTTGATTATCCAATTTAATATGGCTGATTCGTCCTGATTGATGACCGATAAAAAAATCACCCATATCTTTTACATGGTAAATACTATACGTATCATCCTTTTGTAGCAATACAGATTTTTTGAAAATATCTTCAAAACGGTACAAAAGTGCAGCAAAAAATAGGTCTTTTGTTAGTTTTGATTTGTGCCATAGCTCAATTGGATACGGTGAGTGCGAAACAAGAACTCTTTTTTCTTTAGGTACAACGATTGTAGCCGTGTCATGGGAAAAATTATAAATCAAACCAATGATGCCAAGCTCTTTAAACTCCAAATATATTTGATCAGGATAACGCACAAATGTTTGAAAGAGATATTTTTTATCACTCCCATCAACCTCAAGCTCAACATAGCCTCTAGCTTTTACAGTTGCAGATTGACTAGAAACAAAGGGCACTTTCTCATGAATGACCAAAGACGGTCTATGACAAGAAATTATTGATAGACTACTTAGAAGAAGCACTAATTTTATTTTGAATTTTTTTCTTTTTGTCATCATTTTTTTCTAATTCAAGTGCCTTATTGTATGCTTCAAGAGCTTTTTTAGGTTTATTCAACTGATATAGGATATCTCCGTAATGTTCCCAAATAATAGCCTCATTTGGAACAAATTTAACAGCAACCTCAATGATCTTAAGTGCTTGATCATATTTTTTTTGCTTAAAATACACCCATGCCAAACTATCTTGTATATATCCATCCTGTGGTTTGATCTCCAGTGCTTTTAAAATAAGTGCTTCAGCCTGTTGCAACTCAATGTTTCTGTCAGCATAACTATATCCTAAAAAATTTAGCGCACTAGCAGATGACGGATTATTAGAAATAACGTTTCGAAGAATTTTTTCCATTTCTATATAGGACTTTTCCTTTTCATAAATTTCAGCAAGCAAAAGTGCAAGTGGTTCGTCTTTCTCAAATTTGCGCAATGCTCTTTTTAAAATTTCTCTCGCTTCATCGTTATTATCTCTTTCAAACTGGTATCTTGCATAATGCAGAGGGATCTCAGGGGACGTTGATTTTGCTTTAAGCCCTTGTTCAAACACTTCAACGATTTGTTGATGTGTCTGAAGTTCTCTCAATATAGAAGCTCGAGCTAAAATTGATTTTTCATAAAACTCAGATAGCGGCTGAATTGATGAAAAAGCATCGAGCGATTCATCTTTGCGATCAATATAATATAAAGATAATGCGTGATAATAACGAAGCTGGTCATCTTCCGGATAAATTTTTTGGCATTTTTCGAAAACTTGATCTGCTGAATGAAACATTTTATTTTGTACATAAAATAAACCTAACTCAAAACAAAACTGAATATTTTCTTCAAATCTGTTTTCAAAATAATTTTCATGTTTTTTGGCATCACCAAGTTTTTCATTAGCCATATAAAGTCTTATAAGCTGAGTACGAGTTTGAATATCTTGAGGTTGAATTTTTATAATTTTCTCCATGACTTCAATTTGCTTGTCTGATTCATCACGGTAATCATACATGAGCGCTAAAGCTCGATACGAAAGCACAAAATCTTCATTCACTTGAATTGTTTTTTCAAAATATTTCTGCGCTTTATCTAGATTGCCCTCTTCTGTATAGACTCTGGCCATATAATAGTAAGCGAGTTCATTATTTGGGTCTTCCTTCTGCATTTTTTCTAAAAGCTCTTTGGCTGCCTTATAATCTTTGGCTTCAATTTGAAGTGCAACCAATGACAATTGAGTTCGAATTTTTTCATATGGATGTTTTTGTAATTCCGGATGTTCAAGAACGAGGCGAAAGTCATCTTGACTTTCTTCATAATTGCCTTTCGTTGCGTTGATTTTTGCTCGAAGAAGTATTGCAAAAAAATTATCAGGATCTTTTTGTAAAATATCCTCTACAATTGTTAATGCTGGTTCAAATCTAAAATTACGCGCATGTTCAACTGCCAATCTGTAACGAATATCGATATCAGAATTAATCTGAGACGCATTTTCAAAAAAATTAACTGCATCCTCATACAGCCCATAATTAGCTGCAATTTCGCCCTGCAAATAATAATGATAGCTTTTCCAGCGGTCAGAAGATGGGAGTTTTATTACTTGGTAATCTTGAATTGTTGTAGACTGTTTTTGACATCCTATAAAAAAAAGAAAAATAAGAATAAAATATTTTCTCATGTCCTTACTCCCCATTCACAAGATCTAACAATTGCTGCTGCTGCAATCGCTGCGGTCTCTGCACGAAGAACGTAGGGTGCACACCGTATATTTTGATATCCATGATCTTGCATATGTTCTAATTCTTCTTCTGAAAAACCGCCCTCTGGTCCAACCATAATATGATATGATGAAGCATGAGATCGTAGAAAGTCTTGCATCCCCAACGATCTTTCTTTCTCATAAAAACATATTTTTGCCTCTTTTGTAAGAAAGTATTTTGTGCAAGATTGCACATCACCAAATGTATGAATTTCTGGCAGAAATGGATTGCCAGACTGACGAATTGCTTCAATACATGTTGCGGTATATTTTTTTTCTTTTTTCTGATCTACCTTTGAGACACTATATGTAGAAGAAAAAAAAGAGATTGAAGTAACCCCCATCTCTGTTAATTTTTGTAAAACAAGGGCTGCTTTTTCTCCTTTAAGTGCTCCGATTGAGATATGCAATTCAGGAGATAGTCTATTTTCTTTTTGGTACTTTTCCTTTTTTGCCTCTACTACCTTAGGTAAAACGTTTGTAATCGTTGCTTCAACAACATCTCCTTTTCCATTCATAAGTACAATTGAATCATGAACTTTTTGTCGCAACACTTTTGAAGCAATTTTGGCATTGTCACCTTCTAGTACAAAATGTGCTTTTTCTGGATCAAGGTCGTGTAAAAAAAATCGATGAATTTGTGACATTGGATTTAGGAAACAACGCAGTTTCTACCCTTTTCTTTTGCTTTGTATAAATTATCATCTGCAATTTGCAAAAGTTCGTCAGCAGTAAGCATCTGGCTTCCGTCAAACGAGGAAACACCAAGGCTGATCGTGATAGGAATCACTTCTTTATCAAATTCAATGACAAGATTCTCTACAAGCTTTCGAATTCTCTCAGCTATCATAACCGCATTTTCAGGAGTTGTTGTTCTAAGCATGATTACAAATTCTTCTCCACCATATCTTGCAAAAGCATCATAAACACGTAGTGTTCCTGAAACATTTTTTGCGATAAGCTTTAATACAAGATCCCCAGCTTGATGTCCGTAGGTGTCATTGACTTTTTTAAAATGATCCACATCAAAAAGAAGACATCCAAGCGGTTGGCCTTGCCGAGAAGCATAGCTTACTTCACGGTGAAACAAATCCATAAAATAGCGACGATTGTAAATTTGTGTCAGCGGATCTTTCATGGCCATTTCACGCATGGAAGCATGATGATGGACATCAATTTCATCTTGAAAAGAAAACTTTAGTAGTACATCCCCGATTTGAATTTTATCCCCATCTCGAAGTTGTATCTGACCTTTGATGCGTGCACCATTCACACTGGTTCCGTTGGTTGAACCCAAATCCATCAAAAAAATATTTTCATCGTTGATTTCAAAACGAGCATGTTGTCTAGATATGCCATCTTCCATAATGACAATTTGCGCTTCACGATCTCTACCTAAAACCATCACGGGCTCATCCAATTGAAAAACTTCCCCCACATATAAACCTTGCAACACAATCAAGCATGGATGTTTTTGCACCTTTTTTTCATCCAAGGTCTGGCTTTTATGTTTAATGATCGTTTTTTCACTCATGGAAACACCATTTTACATGGTTTTTCTTTCAAACTCTAACTTTGATGATAGAAATGTGGTCAAAAGACAAAAACAGTTTACTCTTTTATACAACTTACGATGAAAAACCACACCCCAACTGATACAATGCGTTGCATAAGTCTTATGACAGGCACTTCTTGTGATGGTGTAGATGCCGTATTGGTTACCTTCAATATTAACAAGGAAACCATCGAGCATAGGCTTGAGTCCTATCATCACTTTGACATGGATCCAGCCTATCAATCCATGGCAAGAAAGGTTTTTGAAAGGGAAAATATTCGCGACGGATTTGTGCTGGGAAAAATGCTTTCTCAAAAATACGTTGAATGCATCCATCAAGTTTTACTTGATCATCAAATCACAGACCCGAGCCAAATCAATTTTGTCTGCGTTTCAGGTCACACGCTTTTTCACCTACCCCCCCATAAAGAACAAAATGGCTTAACAATAGACACCACGGATCTTTCTTTAATTGCAGCATTAACCAACATCACCACGATCGGACGTTTTCGCCAAAAAGACATGGCCTTTGGTGGTCACGGAGCACCCCTTGTACCTTTTGCACATGGGCGCCTTTTTGGAATGAACAATGAGATTACACTTGTACAGAACATGGGTGGTATCGGTAACGTAACCCTTCTTGATCAGGATCAAACACTTTTAGGCTTTGATACAGGCATAGGAAATGCGTGGATGGATCAAGTCATGAAATGGCACAGCAACGCTACATATGATGATCAAGGAAAAATCGCCAAAAAAGGATCTGTTGACAAAAGTGTAGTCGATGAACTTCTGATGCATCCTTTTTTTCAACAAAAACCTCCTAAATCTACAGGCCTTGAAACGTTGGGACTTACCTACTTACAAAATTTTCAAAATAAGCTTACAAAAATGCGACACGAAGACGCAATGGCAACGGTAACCTATGCAACGGCAAAAACAGTTGCAGATGCATATCAAGATTTTATTCTTTCATCCTACAATCCAAAACATGTCATCGTTTGTGGAGGCGGCGCTTTTAATAAAACATTCCTTTTTATGCTTTCTGAAATGTTACCTGACATCCAAATTCAAACCAGCCTTGATTATGACATTCATCCACAAGCCGTTGAAGCACTTTGCTTTGCCTATCTTGGCCTATTTCAAGTACAAGGCAAAAATAATGTCTATGCACGTATAACAGGCAGTTTTAAAGACAATATGGGTGGAGAAATAGCGCATGCAGATCCGTCTGGTCTGTGATATACAAATCACAGTATGCGTTTAACGGAATTCGAAGTTTCTAAAATTGTTCACCGAATTTATCTCACTTGGAAAAATCAAAAATTAATAGAGCCTATTTCTTCTGAAGGCGAAGTCATATTATCCCTAGAAGAGATTTTTTTGAAAAATTTACAGGAGGAAGATGCATTAAACGCTGAGGTACAAAAAATGGTTGATCAATTGATAGCAAAATCACCTGAAGAACTAGATCAACGAAAATTATTTCAACTTGTAAAAAATCAACTTATCAAAGATCGAAAATTGGTCATTTAATGCGTTTATCCGTAGACAGAATTTCTCACATTGCTCACCTTCTCTGTGAGGTGCCAGTAAAGCAAGGGAAAATGAGTGTGCACGATGCTGGAAGGCTTT
>JAGRAZ010000023.1:0-16707 GCA_020434345.1 Bdellovibrionales bacterium | reverse complement strand
TTACAAACAACCAAAGAAGTTTTGCTGAATTTTTGTAAAATGGATGACGAAATAGATGATGTTGTTAGAAAAAAAATCAAAACCCATAAGCGAGAAATCATGGAAGGATCTCCTGAGTGGGACATCATGTACAAAAAATATTTTGAAGAAGAACTCGGTAAACGCTTTTAAAGCTTTGGTATCATTTTTACATTCACACGCGGACCTGAAAAATATGTACGCGCCACTCGCAAAATATCATCAGGTGTTAGCGATAGAATCTGCGTTAGTTCACTTTGGTAATCAATCGACGTTCCGTATAACATAGCTTGATCATAAAAAGACGCATGATTTGATGGTGGATCCCACTCAATAATAGATGAGCCTTCAATATAATTCATACATTTTTCAAAATCCTTGGACGAAATTTTTTCCTTTTGTATCATCGCGATTTCATATTCTAAAAGCTGGTCGATACTTTCTTCCGCTTGAGTTTCCGCGCTGTAGGAAATCAACATACACCCACCATATCTGAGCATGGAATTGGTACAATCGATTGAATAGACAAGACCATGTTCTTCGCGAATTTTTTCAAACAACTTTCCACCCTGCCCATTAATAAAATAGGTTCGTATCCAATCTAGTGCAAATCGGTCTTGGTGTTGTGCTGTACAAATTGGAAAACCCATAATGCCATAAAGTTTTGTAAACTTAGATGCAATTTTTAGATTTGCAGCCTCAACTTTGAAAGAGATATTTTGTTGGATTTCAGGCGCAATTGAAAACAAATCTTGGATGTTCGCGTTGAGAAAATCAAACAATTCATCTGGATCTATATTACCCACAACGTGGATCATGGCTTTACCTTCAAGCAGGTATTGCAAATGTGCTTGCAAATCTTGTTTTGTGATGTTTTGGATCGTTTCAACTGATCCCCATGCATGTTTGGCGTAGGGGTGATCACTAAAAAAAGCATCAAAGAAATATTGCACCAAAATTTCTTCCGGGTCATCTTGGAGTTTTACAATATCCTCGATCATCGCTTTTTTTTCTTCTTCGATGTGATCTGAATCAAGAGTTGGAGTCTGCAACATTGCAGTCATCAAAGTAAATGCTTTTTGATAATTTGTAAGAGGTGTAAACGCTTCAAGACCAAAAAAATGATTGCCCATAATCGGCTCTACATCAATTTGATTACGATGTAGAAACCGCTGCATTTGATTCTCTGTATATCCTTTGCAACCTCGATCCATAAGAGAACTTAAAAGCGTTGTCATGCCTTTTTGCGAAAATTTTTCAGTAAAATGTCCTCGATTGAAAATATAATGAATTGAAACCATGCTTGCATATGAAATTCTTTCATAGACAACATGAACACCACTTTTGAGTTTTTTTTGATAAAGATTATGCATCTTCTTCTTTCCATAATCCAATCGAAAAATATCCTTGAAAATATTTTTGAGCAACTTGAACGACTTCTTTTTTTGTTATATTTTTAATTTTTTCATAATATGCGTTCTGCTCATGAACGTTTTCGTACGTTGCTTCGAAATATAAATTAATCTTTGAACGCCCCCAAGTTGTATCCATAGAAAATAGTTTTTCCTTTTCAATATCACTGACCGCACACTCAAAACGATCTTCTGTAACAATCTCTGTCAGAGCACTATCTGAAAGCTTTGTTAGTTCCTGCAACATTATATCTATATTGTCTTTGTATACAGATGCTTCAATAGACATGTGTCCGCCCAGTGCATTCGTAAACAAATGACTTGAAATATGGGAGACGTAATTTTTTTTAGTTCGATATTTTTCATACAAAAAACTGTAATCGGCTCCACCCAGACAAAGATTGAAAACTTCAAGTGCTGCTACATCTTCATGCGAAGCATGTGTAATTGGAAAAAGAACTACAATTTTTCTTTGATGCTGTCCTTTACTCCACACAAAATTTTTAGATTCAAATTGCAGTTTTGGTGTTTCGCTTGCAATATATTTTGAAGATAGTTTTCCTATTTTTTGCAAGAACTTTGAAACATGATCTTTTTCTACATTACCTGCAATCGATATAACCATATTCTTAGGATGATAGAATTTTTCATAAAATGAAGTAACACTTTGTTTTGAAATGTTTTGTATATCTTCATACAACCCTAAGATAGGTCTTCCAAAAGAAGTTGTTCCGTATACTTCTTTCCAAAACCTTTCTTCAAATACAATATCGAGCTGATCTTGATCATCCAAAAATTCTGAAAGAATAACCTTTTTTTCTCTTTCAATTTGTTTTTCGTCAAAAACAGGTTCAAGTACAATTTCTTCAAACCACTCAAATACTTTTTGACCATATTTAGCAGGTACAACACATTCAAATCCTGTATGATCATATGTTGTAAAAGCATTGGCGTATCCACCCACTTGTTGCATAGCCTCTAAAAGCTCTACATTGCTTTTTTGATTGCTCGCTGTAAAAAGCATGTGTTCCAAAAAATGAGCAACTCCGGCTTCCCCCCTTTGTTCGTGGGCTGAGCCTGCCTTGATCCATCCATCGAGACTAACAGTTTGTACGTCTGTCATCGGCTCAAACAATACCGTCATGCCTGATGGAAGAACAAATCTTTGAATTTTTCGTGAAATCGTCATACGCCTCAATACAAGGATCCAAGGCCTACTTGAATCAAATGCGCTTGTAAAGTATATCAGCAAGGTGTTTGGTATTTATATTCACATCCCATTTTGCCGTCATAAGTGCCCTTTTTGTGATTTTGCGGTCACAACAAGAAACGTTTCACAATCTTCTTCAGCTTATATGCAAAAACTCGAAGATGAAATTCATTCTAGAGCCAAAGATTGGTCTCATTTTACATCTGTTGATAGTATTTTTCTCGGTGGGGGGACTCCATCACAACTTAACGCTTCACAAATTCAAAAGATTTTTAATGCACTTTCAACCCATTTTACCTTTTCTCCCAATATTGAAATTACGCTGGAGTGCAACCCGGAAGATGTTGATGATGAAAACATAAAAGCGTGGAAAGGTATAGGCATCAATCGATTTAGTTTGGGTGCACAAAGCTTTAATAATTCAATATTAAAAACATTGGGCCGTGTTCACAATACAGATCATGTTTATAAGGCAATCAAAGTTTTCAATAAAAACCAAATTGAAAATTGGAGTCTTGATTTAATTTTTGGTGTCTCTGGGCAAACTAGAGAGACATGGACGCAAACAATTCAAACGGCTCTTTCTTATGACCCTACACACATATCAACATATGAGTTAACCATTGAACCCAAAACTCAATTTGCAAAACAAGTTTCTAAGGGCATACACAAAAAAATATCTGATCAAGATATCACCTGGATGTTTACACATGCCAAGGAGACACTAACAAAACATGGCTTCGAATCATACGAAACATCAAATGCAAGTCGAAAAGGATTTCATTGCAAACATAATTTATCTTGTTGGAACGGAGATTCTTACGCAGGTTTTGGCATGTCCGCCCATTCTCGCTGGGTTCACAAGCAAGAAGTTTACCGCGTGGAAAACACCAAGTCCTTCACAAACTATCTTACATGGCAGCAAAAGGATTTTGAACTCGCAAAGATACAGCAAAGCTATAAATCTTATATTGAAGAATGTGTCTGGACAGCGCTACGTCTCTCAAATGGCGTTTCCATTAAAAAGTGGAATCACTTTGAAGAAATTCTAGGAGAAAAATTTAAAAATCGATCCGAAATGTTTTTTTCCAAGCATCTTCTGGAAATCAAGAATAATACAATTAGGCTCTCACCCTTGGCATGGCTTTTGGCAGATGCCATTGCCCTTGAGCTTTTGAGCTAAAAGAAAGCATTTACAAAATTGCATGCTTTGTGCAATATTGATATGAGCAAGGCCTAGGTACTATGATCAAGAAAAAAGACGCATCTCCACAAATTGAAATTGACCCTTCCGTCTTGGAAGAAGCTGCTTCCGTAGTAAAAACGAAGGATGTTGACCCAGATGAATTTGCACAAAAAGACTCCGAATCAGAAACTGGGGAAGCCAAAAAAACCGTTCCGGACGTAGATTACAAAGATCGCTTTATTCGTCTTTCAGCAGACTTTGATAATTTCAGAAAACGCATTCAAAAAGAAAAAATTGAATATATCAAGTATGGAAATGAGGCACTGTTAAAAGAACTTCTCCCTATTTTAGATAACTTTGAAAGAGCGCTGAGTGCATCAGAGACTTCCGATGCAAGTTCAATTTTGCAAGGGGTCAAAATGATTCTAACGCAAATGATGGGAACGTTGGAAAAATTTGGCCTCACAAGTATGAGTTCCATGGATCAACCCTTTGATCCGAACCTTCATGATGCGATGGCCAACGTTGAAGATGACAATGCGAAACCCAATACCATTGTGGAAGAACATCAAAAAATGTATCGCTACCATGATAAGCTTCTGCGACCTGCTCTTGTCACGGTTGCAGTACCTTCCAAAGACACACAAAAATCTTAAAAAATCATCGATTTGCAAACAAATGTAGGTTTTTTTCACGTAAAAAGCTAAAAAGCCGTTATAATTGGTGGACCTTAGCGAATGTGGTATGAGAAGGAACAATCATGAGTAAAATTATTGGTATTGACTTAGGAACAATGAACTCTTGTGTGGCTGTACTTGAACAGGGCGAGCCCGTTGTCATCCCAAATGCGGAAGGATCTCGCACAACCCCTTCCATGGTTGCATTCAATGATAATGGTGAAAGACTTTTAGGTCATGTTGCCAAACGGCAGATGCTCACCAACCCAGAAAATACTTTTTATGCCATTAAACGTTTGATTGGTCGTAAATTTGACTCTGAAGAAGTACAAAGATCCAAGGAGCTTTATTCTTTTGATATTATTTCTTCTGATAACAATGATGCGTGGATTAAGTACAAGGAGCAAACAATCAGCCCTCCTGAAGTATCCGCTATGGTACTCCAAACCATGAAAGAAATTGCCGAAGAATATCTCGGAACCCAAGTGCAAGATGCCGTAATTACAGTACCAGCTTATTTTGATGATTCGCAACGCCAAGCAACCAAAGACGCTGGTAAAATCGCTGGATTAAACGTTTTACGTATTATCAACGAGCCTACAGCTGCAGCCCTAGCATACGGTTTAGATAAAAAAGCAAGTGGTAAAATTGCTGTTTTTGACTTAGGCGGCGGAACCTTTGATGTAAGCATTCTTGAAATTAGTGGGGAAGTTTTTAATGTTAAATCCACTTGTGGTGACACATTTCTTGGTGGAGAAGATTTCGATCTTAAAATCACACAATGGCTTGTTGAATCCTTTAAAGAAGAAACAGGTATTGATCTATCCGAAGACACAATGGCACTCCAACGCTTACGCGAGGCCTCAGAAAAGGCTAAACATGAACTCTCATCTACACTTGAAACAGAAATCAATTTACCATTTATTGCGTCCGTCAATGGAGAACCTAAGCATCTAACCAAAAAACTAACACGTGCGCAGTTAGAGATTTTAGTTGAGGACTTGATCGAGCGCCTTACCGAACCTTGCATGACAGCGCTTAAAGATGCTGGATTACAAGCTTCAGACATTGATGAATTGATTTTGGTTGGAGGTATGACACGCATGCCCTGTGTTGTTGAAAAATCCAAAAGCATTTTTAATCGAGATCCAGCTGCAGGTGTTAACCCTGACGAAGTTGTGGCTGTAGGTGCCGCAATTCAAGGCGGTGTTATCACTGGAGATGTAGATGAAGTGCTTCTTTTAGATGTTACGCCTTTATCTCTAGGTATTGAAACAGAAGGCGGTGTTTTTTATAAGTTGATCGAAAAAAATACCACCATTCCAACACAAAAAAGTGAAATATTTTCAACAACCATGGACAATCAAGATATGGTTCGTGTTCACGTTCTCCAAGGTGAGCGTGATATCGCCGAACACAACAAATCTTTATCAGTCTTTGAACTTGTTGGTATCCCACCTGCGCCCAGAGGAGTGCCTCAAATTGAAGTTGCATTTGAAATTGATTCCAACGGCATTGTATCTGTAAGTGCGAAGGATTTAGGAACCGGTAAAGAGCAATCCGTTCAAATTAACCAAACAAGTGGTTTAACTGAGGCTGAAATTGAGCGCATCATTACTGAAGCTGCAAGCAAGCAGTCACAAGACACGCAGGTTAAACAAATTGTAGAAGCACGAAATGAGTTGCAAGGCTTACTCTACTCATCTGAAAGATCTTTTAAAGAAATTCGAGACACGCTGGAAGAAGACGATGTAAAAATGCTAGACGAGGCTTTTGTGAAAGCAAAAGCTGCACTTGAAACAGATTCACTGGACCAAATCAAAGACGCTTTGTCTTTATTAAGTACGGCTTCCCATCGAATCGCTGAAGTTCTTTATGGTGACATTGAAACAAATTAGATCATTTTGTTTTGTAGGTCTGCTGTTATTCATTGCTTGCAAACCGCCCACAACTGCAACTCAAATAACACAGGAAGAACAACAGCAAGCAACAGTTTTATATAATCAAGCAGAAAGCCTTCTTCAAAAGGGTCAAGTTGAAGAAGCATATAAAACCTTTGAGAGTGTATTTACGCAATACCCTCGAGCAAATGTTTCTGACAACGCTCTTTTACGGGGAGCACAAATAAAAGCGAATCAAAAGGACTTTCCTAAAGCGCTAGAGTTTTTAGATCAGCTCGTTCACACCTACCCTGAAAGCGACATTAAGGATCATGCCTTGCGTGATCAAGCATACATTTATCACATGCAAGAAAACTGTGACCGCATGATGAGCACTTTCTTCAGCATTACTCTGGATCAACTTCCTGAAAAAGACCAAGCCAAACTCAACTCTCGTTCAGAATCTTGTATTGAAAAGAACAACAAGTCACAATACGCCCTTATTTTACAGCTCAAGAAATATGAGGGAATGCAAAATAACAATCCACTGTTTTATTCATCACAACAAAAAATTATTGAATCCATAGATCAAGAAAAAGATGAAAAGTTTTTAACCAGCATAGCGCATCGATACAAAAAGAATTTTCCTGCTGGTTATGCTTCTTATCGTATGATTCAGCTGGCAAATGAAGAAGGAAACAAGAGAAAAGTAGAAAAATGGTCCTCTTATTTTCAAGAAAACTTTCCGCTTCATCCAAAATCCGAGAAAGTTTTTGACCTTGCACAAACAACACAAATGGACACTAAATCAAATGCCAAAAAAATTGGCGTATTACTCCCTCTTTCAGGTTCACAAAAACAAGTAGGTCAACTTATTCTCAATGGTCTAATGTTAGCCATCGGCACATTTGATCAAGCACCTCAAGAAAATGGGATTGAACTTATCGTTGAAGATACCGCATCAGATCCAGATATTGCACGGCAACGAATCAAAAAATTAATCTTCACCGATGAAGTCATTGCTGTAATTGGCCCCATTACATCCAAAGAAACAGAAAGCGTTGCAGACTTGGCTGCTGCTGTGAACCTACCTTTAATCACCATGAGTCCTAAAGAAGACATCACAATGTTAGCAGATACCGTTTTTAGAAACAGTATAACCAAAAAGGAACAAGCCATAGCACTTGCTCAATTGACCAATCAGGTTTTAGATATTCACCGTGTTGCCGTGCTCTACCCTGAAACATCCTACGGCCAAGAGTTTTTAGAAATCTTCTGGAAGGAATTTGAAAAGTATGGCGGCACGGTACAGGGTGCTGAAGGCTATGCCAATGATCAAACCCACTTTGCACAACCAATTCAAAAATTGGTAGGCTTGTACCCACTTTCACTCCGTAAAGATGAGTTATGTTCAAAACGATACAGTGAAATTTGGTATGACAAAAAGAAAAAGGGGCTTGATCTGCCCAATTGTTTTCCGCAAGAAGAACTACCTCCAATTATTGATTTTGAAGCAATACTGATACCTGATGGGCCAACCAAGGCACGACAAATTCTACCTGCATTAAAATATCATGATGTACGTGGTGTTCAGGCACTTGGCACCAATTTATGGAATACGCCTGATTTACTAAGAGGAACAACAGGTGGCGAGATGGAAGGCGCGCTGTTTCTAGATGCATTTTATATCGGAAAAAAATCGCCTACCACACAAAATTTTGTTCAAAAGTTTTACTCACACTTTGGTTATGAGCCTTCTGTGTTGGAGGCACAAGCATATGATTCACTTGCATTCATGATGGATATTTTACGTTCCAAAAATATTTCTTCTCGATCAAAACTTGTGCAGGAAATGCTCAAGAAAGAAAATTACGAAGGGGTTACCGGATTAACAAGTTTTTCTCAAAACCGAGAAGCAGTTCGAAAACTCACCGCACTCATGGTGTCCAAAGACAAAATTGTTGAATTGTATTAATTTTTGAAACTTTTCTTACGTTCCATGGCTCGCTGTATGAAACTGTCGTTTCATACAGTCTGCGCGGTCACTTCCACTGTAAGAAAAGTTTCTTCACTTACAATCTACAGTTGTAAGCGTCTTTTTAGGATAATGGACAATTCGAAAGTGATTTTCGAATTGATTTTATAACTTTCTAATCACTAAATTCTTACAATTGAACTTGTACGTCGTCTGAATTGAGCTTTTTACGCATCGTATTGACCAGACCAGTAAATTGAGATTTTGCAATAATTCGACCAAACTGCGATTGATAGTTTTTGATCAAATCAACTTGATCAAAAACAATGTTATAAATCATCCATTGACCATTTTTTTGATGAAGTTGGTATACAATATCAACATCAACATCATCTTTTTTGACAATACAGTTTACGCTTGCTTTGTTTTTCTTTACAACTTCATTTTCAAATCGCAATTCATAGTTACCAACAAGATTTTTAGATCTTGCAAGATAAGAACGTTCAATAAGGGAAATAAAAAGGTCAGAATATTCTTTCTGATCATCTTTATTGATTTGATACCAGTGTGTTCCAAGACTTTCTCTTGCAAGCGTATCAAAATCAAAATATTTACGAACCTTTCTGGCAATCAACTGATCTCGATCACTAGAGGCTTTTGTCTTTTGATCTAAATCTTGAAGCTCTTTAGTATATTTTTGGATAACTGTTAGTGGTGAGTTTTGCGAGCTTTTAACCTGATCTATATCAATAGTTACTGGTTCTTTTTTTTGTGGAGTTTCTACATCTTTCTCTGCTTCTGCAATTTTGGCTTGACGATCTAAATCCTGATCAAAAACGTGATACACTTTTTCTTGTTTCTTTGCTTTGGCTTGTGAGGGTTTCGAATCTTTACCGCCACAGGCTGCAACAAACGCCAATACAGTTAGCATTAGTACTTTTTTTGCATTCATAAAAGTCTCCGATTTTTAAGATAAATCTTGTAAGCTTTTTTTCATTCTTTCCATTGCGGTATATACACTCATAACCCCAAGGAATATCAGAATGACCTTCAGTATCACATGATCAGGCACCCCGTCAAAACGGGAAAATTGGTCTATTGCAATCTCAAGTGCCCCGCTGATTAAAAGCCCCGCTGATAGTGTAAAAAACCTTTCTGGACGTTGCATCACACCTACACGTTTTAAATCCACGCCTACGATCTCAGATTTGGCTTTAATGTATGAAATGAGCGGGCTGACGCCAATATTTAGCAGCACAACCCAAAAAATCCAGTGGTCTTTAAAATAAATAAGTAAGCCCGATAGAATAAAAAAATCCTGTACACGATCCAAAACGGAGTCTAAAAACTCCCCTCTTTTAGAATCTAGGTGCATCGCTCTTGCAAGCTTGCCATCCAAAATATCTAAACTCCCAACAATCAACGTGATCCATCCACCTGTAAGCATCATGCCTTTGGCAAGCAAAAGGCCGCAAGGAATGGTTAAAAGTGTAGCCAAATAAGTAATGTGATTTGGCGTTAGATGAAGTGTGAGAAAAAGCTTCTCAAAAGGTTGAAGAATTTGCAGTACCCACCAAGATTTGACGTTGGATGATAGAATCATAGATTCATGGGCCAGCTTCTGTTCGGTATTAAGCTCAGACATTGCAAAAGGAACTATATCATAAAATAAATTATGCTAATTGATAAAAAGATCGTCGCCGTAGCCGGTCGCATAATCAAGTTTAATTAACGCGAGCATATACTCATACTGAGTTTGCAGATATTCATTCTGAACTTTTGAATACGCCACAAATGCTTCAACCAAGTCTTTAGGAGGCACAACACCAACACCAAAGTTTAATGTTGTTGAAAGCACCCAGCTTCTTACTTTCTTAAAAGCATCTTTTGAATGCTCAAAAGCTTCCTCTTTGGCCATAACATCTTTATGCATATTACGAATTTCAAATTCAATGGCTTGATAAGCCGCTTGTTGATCAGACTTGGCTTTCTCTACTTCGGCTTTGGCTTTTTTGTAATCAGATTCAAGTGTATGAAGCGCTAAGTTTTGCTGTAATACAAGTGTTCCACCTGCACTGTGATTGTTAAAATTATTAACCAAAAACGGATTGTCAATATCCTCACGACCAGGTGCATAACCGAAATCATATTCTCCTGCCAACCCAAACGATGGTAGCATCTGCGCTCGTTTTTCTTTCATGAAAGACTCTTTAGCATCAATTAAATACTGGAGCTGTTTAACTTCTGGACGATGCTCCTTTGCATTTTGCAAAAAATGTTCAACTACATGGATTTTCTTTTCTTCCATTCGAATTTTATGATCCACAATATCAATGTCAAAGTGGCGCGGAAGTCCCATTAAAATCTTGAGTGTCATTTTGAGAAAATCAATATTGTATAAAATTTCGATTTTCTTTCTTTTGCTCTCAGCCAAAAATACTTCAACTCTCATTAAATCAATATCTGTTACATCTGAAGAATGTTTTTTTAAGCGCTCGGAAACAATATCAACAGTTTTTTGGGATCGGTCCGTTAAATCTTGAACAAAATCTAAATATGCATGAAGATTCGCAAGCGTATAATATGCTTTTTTTGCTTGTTGAACCATTTCATTTTTAACTTTGATAATATCAAGTTCTTTTGCAAGTGTGCCTGTTTTGGCAGCATCTTGAAGGTTTTTGATTTTTCCAAATGTGTAAATGGGCTGAAATCCTTCCAAATGAAATTTTACAAACGGACCCCAATCGGATTGCTCAAAAAGACCTGTGCTAGGAAAACCAAAAGCTGGACCCGCATTGGCAGGTGTATCTGGTACAACCCCGCCGTACACTCGCATATCTATTTTGGGCAAAAAAGAACTTCTTTTAGCCTTTTCATAGAGCGCTTGTGCTTCCTCTAAAGAATATTGGCTGGATGTAATTAACGGGCTTGTCTCAAGTGTTTTTTCGACCACCTGATCAAGTGAAAAAACCATTCGTGTCGAGGTGCCCGTAACTACCTTTTCCTCGATTTCTGGCTTCTCTTGATTCTCAGGGGGTTTTTTTGCCTCATCTTGTGCGAAACCGTATCCACAAAACCAAAGTAAATTCAGCAGCACCAATATGTTTTTACGCCATTTCAAGATTTCATCTCTTATCTAATCTCAAGTTGATTGACAAAGAATATCACGGTTTGTACAAGATTCTCACTTTTATCAATGCTTGGCTACATTGCTGTCCAAATCGCTTGAAGTAAAGTAATATAAAGAAAAAATGATGCGCCAAAGAACCATACATGCTTTTACAAAACTAGAATTGATTTCCTTCTTGGCTGTGACACTTTGCATACTTTCATTGCTTATTCCTTGGATTATAACTTCATTGAAAAAAGCTAAGGCGCAAGAAGCCATTACAACAATCAATCGTATTTTTGACGCCCAAGAGGCGCAATTTTCAAAAATATTTCAAAATCAACCAGGGGCAGCTAGTTTTATCACTCTACCAAAAACACTCGCCTCAATTACAAAAAAGCCTCAATCACCCAAGCTTGATGAAGCTTGGAATAGTTTATCGATCAACGTACCGAACCCAGGATATTATGCGTATGAAGTCCGCGCCAGTGGTGTAGGCACAAAAGCTAGATTTGAAGTATACGCATACGGAGATCTTGATGGTGACGGAAAAACTTCAATGTACACTGTTCGTGGTTATGTCGATCCAAACGGCCATGTCAGTGGAAAAGAACGCATCTACCAACTTGACCCACTTGAATAATTTTTTGCGCTAGAAAATTTCATAAGCATATCGTAATTGTTTAGGATCATGTGTTGAGTATACGGCTGCAATCAAGCGGTCTTTATCTATAATTTTTGCCTGGTAGAGTTCGTGCGCTGTCAAAAACACCTCTAATTCATCCATGACTTTACGTTTCCTTGCTTCATCAAGCGCTTCCCATGTGCGAATATCAGCGTGCACCTCTACATACGCAAGATTCTTAATTCTTATTTTGGAAGCTGCTAACGATAGCTTTGCTTCATTTAAATCTACGAAAGAATGATAAAAATTCATGCAGTGAAAAATAATAATAGCAAGCGCAATGCCTCCACAAATTGTTGGCACTATATTTTGTCGAATTTTTTGAAGTTCTAATTTTTGCTTTTTTGCAACAATGGTTTGTTCTTTTTTAGCTTTTGTTTTGGGGGAAACCTTATACATCGTCATGGAAGGTTTATGAGCTTCCAAAATTTTCTTTTCTTTTACTTGTGATTCAACTTCTAAAAAATGTTGATAGGACTGAAGTTCTTTATATCTTTCCAAAATAGAATCAAAACCATCCTTATGAATCTCATCAGGCGTTAACATATGACATCGATCATAAAATGATTGAATCAGTTTATCTTTTTGTTCCAAAATCAAATTACTGCTCTCTACTAAATTCTTTTTGAGCTCTAAATTAGATTCTTCTCGAATCAACTCATCAACATCTGCCTCGGTTTGATCAATGTATTGCAAAAGTAATATGATCAATGGAATACATTGCTTGAGTCCTTCTTCAGGATGGATCTGCACCCACTCGAGTGACTTTCTTAAAACACGGCATACAACTCTAAAAGAAAGCAGTTTAGCAATCATTTGATGGGCATTTGTATCTTGGCCAAACGCAATTCGTTCATAATCACGAATTTCTTGCATTGCCTTTTCAATAAACATCGGTGCTTGATGACCTTGTAAGATAGCTTGGAAATACTTTTCCTGACGCCCAATCATTTTTCGAATTTGTTCAAAGTCTACAAATTCAAATTTCTTTTCATAAAAATTGGAAATTTGTGAAACAAGCTCTGACAGGTTTTTGATTTGTTCTGTTGTAAGATGCATGAACTTTATTCCTACAACCCATACAAATTCATCTTGAGGCTCAAACACCATATTTTGACGAACAGTAACTGCGTGTAAATGAAATGGTGTACTGCCCTTAAATGACCATGAAAGATGAATCTCGCTAGGAAGTGGCGGTATTTGCGTCACTCGTATCTTTGCACCCCCAAGACTAATGTTTTCAAAAATTCCCGGATAAGTCTTATCTTCAAAGATCATATTCACGTGACCTGTAACAGGGTATCGATCTTTCATGCGTTGACTAAGATCGGCTCCTGATAGTGTTTTTGTTGGTTTGGATCTTGTAAACGTTTTGATACCCATCAAGGTTTTTAAAAATCGCACAACGGAAACTGCGCGGCGGCTTTTGTCACAATACAAATCCACTTCAAGCTCGATGGCTGTCTGCCCAATCGAATAAGAACCAACGCTAGACAGAAGAATGGTTTTTGTATGCGGAAGAGATGATTTGATGGTTCGAATCGCATCAAGTCCTGTAACTTCAGGCATTTGGACATCCATAATGACTACGTCGGGCTTTGCAGAAAGTGCGACCTCCAAGAGCTCTCGCCCTGTTTGCACAAGCTCAACATCCAATTGATATTTTTCCAAAAATGATGTTAACCATTTGTTATTATTAAGTATTTCGCTAAATATGACGGCTGAAAACTTGGCTTGTGGCAACGAATTTGGCATAGAACTGGTTTTTTTCGATTGTACGCATAAGAGCCCTCAAAGCTCAAGCTTTAAAAAACTATTGACAAAAAACGTGAAATCCTAGATAAGGTCAGGCTCTTAAAGGAAAATATCATGTACGCAATTATTCAAATCGGAACACATCAATACAAAGTTGCCAAAGGCGACCACATTTCTATTCAAAAGGTTGACGCACCTGAAGGTAGTCAAATCGAGTTTACAGATGTTTTATGTCTATCAAAAGACGGTCAGGTAACCCTTTCGCCCAAATCTTCAAAAGTTGTAGGCACCATTTCTTCACAAACACGTGGAGATAAAATTCGTGTTTACAAGAAGAAGCGTCGTAAAGGATACGAAAAAACAATCGGTCACCGTCAATACTACTCAACAGTAGAAATCAATTCAATCGAGGGATAATATGGCTCATAAGAAGGCAGGCGGAAGTTCTAAAAACGGTCGTGACAGTCACGGTCAACGAAGAGGAATCAAAGTATTTGGTGGACAACAAGTTTCCGCTGGAAGCATTTTGGTTCGTCAATGTGGTACAAAGATTCACCCAGGCATACACGTCGGTGTTGGGAAAGATTTTACCCTGTTTGCAAAGATTGATGGCACTGTCCAATATGCACGTTTAGGCAAAGACAGAAGAAAAGTCTCTGTCGTTCCACTTTCTTAATTTTTTTACTACTTTATTCTAACAAGTTCTTGTGAGAAACTTTTTACGCTGCAAACTTGTACGTTAATTTTCCACTATCAAATAAAGTAAAATGGAATCACAACCATGACGCAAAAACCGTTTATTGATTACGTAAATGTCTTTATCAAAGCTGGTGACGGCGGAGATGGGCACGTGGGCTTTCGTCGAGAAAAGTTTGTTCCAAAAGGTGGACCCGATGGTGGAGACGGTGGACGCGGGGGCAGTGTCATTGCTGTTGGATCCAAAGATGAATATTCACTTCTTGAGTTTAAATATCTTCGACATTTTCGTGCTAAAAACGGACAAAAAGGTGGGAGAAGCCAAAAAACCGGTAAAAGCGCGGACGATCTTTTTTTAAAAGTACCGCTGGGTACGGTGTTTAAAGACAAGGAAAGTCAGCTTCTTCTTGGAGAAATTATAGAGGATGGCCAAACGCTTGTGCTTCAAGAGGGTGGCAAAGGAGGCTTGGGCAATCAACATTTTGCAACTTCCACCAATCAAGCACCTCAAAAGGCAACTCCAGGCGAAACCAAAGAAGGTTTTTGGGTACAAATGGAACTTAAACTGCTTGCAGATATTGGTCTGGTTGGCTTTCCAAATGCTGGAAAATCTTCCTTGCTTGCCTGCCTAACACATGCAAAACCCAAAATTGGAGATTACCCCTTTACAACCTTGTCCCCATCTATTGGTGTTTCTAATCTCATCGATCAAACACTGATCATTAGCGATATTCCGGGTTTGATAGAAGACGCTCACAAAGGCGTTGGTCTTGGAACTCAATTCTTGCGACATATTCAACGCACCCAAATGCTTTTATTTGTGCTAAATGCCGACCCTCTTTTTGAAAAATCCCCGTTGGAGCAGTATGAAACCCTCTCCAACGAACTATATACCTTTGACCCAACACTTGCCGAAAAGCCCTTTTTGATTGTTGTAAACAAAATTGATCTTATAGAAGAAGAGACACGCAAAGAGATAGAGCAGATTTTTACGAAAAAAAATCTACACATTCATCAAATTTCTTGTCACAATAAGAGTGGAGTTGTGGAACTCCAACGAAAAATACATGAGATTTCGTAACACTTTCGCACTTGTGTGCATGATTCTCGTTGTGTCTTGTGAGCAAAAGCAGACACAGCAGGTCCAGATTGTAAGGGTCGAAAACCCCTTTCAAATGATGGATGAGTTATCTAAAAGCGCTGATCCATTTGTCATTTACCAAGAAGTCTACCCTTCCTTTTCTTTTGAGTCAGAGGCCTTTTTGCAGCAGATCAATGATGCTGGAGAAACCATCAGTGAGATGAAGGCGCAAACCAAGCTTAAGCAAAAGGAAAATCAATACTACCATATCGAACGTACCCCTTTTTCTCCTGTCCCGTCTGTTGAAATGATTTTCGATCAAGGGTTATTGTTTTTGCGACCCCATCTTGAAGAAACCTTCTATCAAATTAAAAACAACCCCGAAGTTAGTAATTTGAGAAAAACCATTTTTTTTGAAATCATGTATTATTATGACTTTGAAGCCCTTAAGAAAGAACAGCCCGTTCAAAAAAACAATCAAGACTGCTACTACAAGAATCAAGATTTTATATGTTTTGATTCAAATACGTATTTACCCCTATCAGGAAAAATCTCTCAGCCCCAACCTCAGGCAGGTCAAATTGTTGTGGGGTTTCGCTTGAGCCCGGGAGAAGAGGAAATTCAGACGGTGAAACCTGAAAAAGTTCACCTATTGCGTAAACACCTGATCATTTGATATAATGGAAGGAGAAACTTTGGAGCAAAACGTAAACAAACAAATGTTGCAAAAAGCCATCTCTGTACTCAGAGATAAGAAAGCGCTCAATGCAAAAATTGTTGAGGTCTTTGAACATTGTTCATTTGCTGATTATTTTATCTTTGTCAGCGCCACTTCAAAGACACATGCTCAGGCCATATCTGATGAGCTCCAACGTTTAGTCAAACGAAACTCCCAACCCGAAGGCTACGACACAGGTCAATGGATTCTTAATGATCTTGGAGATATAATTGTTCATGTATTTTTAGAAGAAGCGCGTGGGTTTTATCAGCTTGATAAACTTTGGGCACATGCACCTACAGTTG
>JAGRAZ010000022.1 GCA_020434345.1 Bdellovibrionales bacterium | reverse complement strand
ATCCGGGTACGCGTGTGTATGAGGGTATGGTTGTTGGGCAGAACAAACGTGAAAACGATTTGAATGTTAACATTTGTAAAGAGAAGAAATTGGACAATATGCGTGCAGCGCATGCTGAGATCCTCGTTCGCCTTTCTGGGATTCTTAAGAAAAGTTTAGAAGAATACATTGAATGGATTGATGAGGATGAGTGGATTGAAGTCACACCTCAAAACATTCGTGTTCGTAAGAAAGAACTTCGACAAAATTTCAGAAGTGTTATTCGTAGAGGCGATTAACAATACCTTCTTCAAAACGAGATTTGGCATGGATCATATTCCTACCAGGCTCCATTCGCTTACGCTCACAGTCGCCTGTACGAAACATAATCCATGTTTCTGTTTTGAAGTACTGCTCTTGAAGTTAATACTCTGTTCAGTGCTGATTTAAGTCCAAAATTCATTTGTGCCAGAAGAAAAGAGAGTAAGTAATGTCAAATTGCATGATGCAATTTGTCCTTTATTTCCTATTTTCTATTCCATATTTTTTGTAGAGCTATCAATAGATTTTCTAGTTCGAACAGCTTCGAAAATGGTACGAAACGTATATCCGCTTAGTTTCAAATGCGCATACAATCAAACATTTAGGGTGTAATCAGAGTCAATAAGTGATCAAATTAATTTTTTACACGTCCAACGTAGGAACCGTCGTCCGTGTTGATTTCAATCAGTTCGCCCTCTGAAATAAAACCGGGCACTTGTGTTGTGGCACCATTTTCAAGGGTTGCTTGTTTGAAGGAGCTTGTTGCTGTAGCAGACTTGATGTGAGGTTCGCACTCGGCAACTTTTAATTGAACTGTTTTAGGAAAGCTTACGCCAATCGGTGTACCTTCGTAGGTTTCTAGTTGAAGTTGCATGTTTGGTTGTAGAAATACTGCGCGTTGATCTAAAATGTCTTTGCTTAATGTAAATTGATCATAGGTTTCTGTATCCATGAAATGATAATCGTCACCATCTTGGTATAAAAATTCAACGGGTTTAACATCAAGGCTGATTTGTTCTACGTTTTCAGCGGTTCTAAATTTATGTTGGGTTTGGTTGCCTTTGGTAATGTGGCGAAGCTTAACTTGCATAAATGCACCCAAATTGCCCGGTGTGCCGTGGTGTGCTTCAAGAACTTTCCAAAGTTCTTTTTCAAACTTGATGATCATGCCGACTCGAATTTGTTTTGTACCGATGACTTTCATTTGTTTTACCTTGCCCTTTTAGTTGAGGTTGTTGATGCTGATATAGCCTGAAAATAAAGGTTAATCAAGCCAGAAGGTGGTAGAAACTATTGGGTTCTAGAAAGCGTGATCGAGCCTATTGGTTCTATATAGTCTACAGCAATCTGCTTATACAGAATTCCTGACAGTGAATGAGGAGGTGTTCCATTAGAAAATAGATGAATGTATCGATTTCCTCCACCATATTGAATGATAAAGCTATTAATATCTTCAATGCTATAGTTTTTAATAACCTCTCGATTAAAGATGTTTTTTTGACTGAAGTCTGAAGTGCTATTTGTTCTTTCATTTCCTCCGGAATCTACAAATACTGTACTTATAGTTAACTTATCATCGTTTCTAAGTAATTTAATTGTCGCTGAAAAATTTTCGTTTTTTTGATCATCAAAATATGTAGTTCCAACATATGTTCCGATAAGTTTTTCAAAATTTTGTGGATTCATTGAATCAGCATGTTTAAGCGGTTCAAAGAAGTTGTCAAAGCGGACTTTTTCGACAAGCTTTTTTCGGGCAGTATCGTCGTTTGATGACTGAAGCATTTCCTGCAGTTCTTGTGATGTTGTATTATTGGGTAAAGGGTTAAAGTAAGATTTATCTTCTTGAAACTGATTATTTGAATCGTTTTTATATTGAGCATCGGTGTTTACTGACACTTTTTCTGGAAATATAAAATAAGTCTGGTCTTTTTGTAGTAAGCCTTCAAGTTCGTTCCAGCGTTTTTGAAATAAACCAAAAAAAACATTATTTGATTGGAGAGAGGTTAAATCTTTTGACGTTCTTTCATGCCAACGTTCTATGTTTTTTATAAGTTGGTCTTCTTTTGTAGATTCAATTGAGTTTGTTGATTTATTTTTGAAGGAGTTCTCGCTTGCAGATTTTTGATTCGGTGTATCTTGAGGTATGTTAGATATCTTTCCAAGTGTAAATCCAAGTATAAGAGCAATTAACAAGTGTAACCATCGCGATTTCATGTCAGATTGTTTATTAGTAGGATTAAGTTTGAAAATCAATGTTATTTCAAGCATATTGAGAGCATGGCATGGAGGTTTGTTAAAGATGGTGTAGATTCGGTTTTTAAGTTGTTTCTCAAGTCTAGAGGCTTGTCCCATTTTTCACGCTACCTAGAAACGCACCCTTATGTTCGTCAGCATGTTTTGCCGTATCTATGTCTTGTAGGTGGATTTTTGTTTGATATTTTAACGTTGGGGCGAATTGATCAAACATGGTCTTTGTTTCAACAGGGTATCTTTTTGTTCATGATTTTCTTGCTTCTGTATCTTCATGAAAGGCAAGAACGAGTGCAAAAGTGGGGAGAAGGGTTTGCAAAATTTTGGCTTTATCATGAGGGTCTTTTGCAATTTTTCATGGGCGGACTTTTAAGTGCCTACACGCTTTTTTACTTTAAAAGTTCTTCATCTTGGATGGTTTTAACTTTTGTTTTGGTTTTGTTGTTGCTCATGGTGCTCAATGAGAAAAAAGGACTTCTGGATGCACGGTTTCCCATTCGGTATGCAATGGTGAGTCTTTGTGTTTGTTCTTTTTTAATTTATCTTGTGCCGATTGTTTTGCGAGCTTTAAGTTTTTGGACGTTTTTACTTTCCATTTTTCTTTCTATACTTGTTTATTTTGTTTGGATGAAGCTCTTAATTCCACGCGCGCAGTGGAAGACATTTGCATCAATCAAGAAAATCATTGCAGGGATTGTTGTGCCGATTGTATTTTTGGTTTTGTATAGCTTTAAGCTAGTACCTCCAGTGCCGCTAGCAGCCCTTACCATGGGGGTTTACCATGATGTGCAAAAAAAAGATGATACATACATGCTTTATTACAATCGCCCTTGGTACTTGTTCTGGCAAAAAGGGGATCAGACGTTTTATACAAAAGAAGGAGACAAAGTTTGGTTTTTTACAAGTGTCTTTGCGCCGACGGATCTTAAACATGAAATTTATGTAAAGTGGCAAAAGCGTGAGCAAAATGGTTGGCAAACATCGGATCGAATTCCTATCGAAATTCGTGGGGGTCGCGATGAGGGGTACAGAGGTGTTGCGTATAAGAAGAATTATTCAAATGGAATCTGGCGTATATTGTTAGAAACGGAAGATGAGCGTGAATTGGGTCGGCTTTCGTTTGAGATTTTGCCAGAGTATCGAGACCTTGAGACAATCACCAACCGAATGCAGCGATATTAAAGGCATCAAATTTGATTGAGTTTTTATAGGAAATCTTTTACTGCAAAAGATAACGATCATTTTTTTAAAGGTTAGGGGAGAAATCATGAACAAAGAATTAACGATTCGAGCAGTGCTTATTGGTGTGCCCATTGCGATTGTAATGACAGCCGCCAATGTTTATTTGGGCCTATATGCAGGTATGACCGTGGCAGCATCGATTCCGGCCGCCGTTGTGGCTATGGGTGTGTTTAGAGGCATCATGGGCCAAAAAAGTCCGCATGAAACCAACATCATTCAAACGATGGCCTCTGCAGGGGAGTCGTTGGCTGCCGGTGTAATTTTTACCATTCCTGCACTTGTGTTGGTTGGGGCGTGGAAAGAATTTGAGTTTTGGCCAACGTATACCATTGCTGCAGCAGGGGGAATACTGGGTGTTGTCTTTATGATTCCGCTTCGAAAAGCGCTGGTCGTTGAAGATAAAGAGTTAACCTATCCAGAAGGTGTAGCTTGTGCAGCAGTGATTGAAGCCGGTCAAGAAGAAGGCAGTATGAAAGGCCTTAAAACGATCGGTGTGGGTCTTGTTGTTGGGGGTGTTTTTAAGTGGATGTCCGCAGCGATGCACGTCATTGCTGGAAGTGTTGAGAAAGCTTTTATGTTTGGCAAGTCAGTCTTGTTTCTCGGAGCAGATGTTGCGCCTGCGCTCGTGGGTGTTGGCTACATCGTCAATCTTCATATTGCTTCGTTGGTGTTTTTAGGTGGTGTCATTGGATGGGTACTGGGCATACCATTATTGGGAACACCTGATGCATACGCAGATTTATCCGGCCTTGATTTGGCGTGGACACTCTGGTCTAAAGAAATTCGATATCTTGGGGTGGGTGCCATGATTGTTGGTGGTATCTGGTCGATCGTATCTGTTCGTAAAGGGATTCTTTCTGGCTTTGAAGAAATTAAAGTGGCTTACAAAAATAAAGATGATGCCAATGAAAGACAAAAAAATCTAAGTTTAACAAGTCTTGGGATTATTTTTACCATCTGTTTTTTAGCCATTTTCTTTTTGTTTAACACTATGGTTCATTCGTTGGGGCTGTCATTCTTAACAACGATTCTCATGGTGATTCTTTCGTTCTTCTTGGTTGCAGTTGCAACCTACATTTGCGGGCTTGTAGGTTCTTCAAACTCTCCGGTCTCTGGTATGACCATTTCTGCACTTTTGGTTACGGCTGCTTTTTTCTTGGTCTTAGGATTTCAGGGAAATTCTGCGATATTTGCAACGCTTGGTGTGGCTGCAGTGGTTTGTTGTGCAACATGTACATCAGGAGACTGTGCACAAGATTTGAAAACAGGTCACATTCTTGGCACCTCTCCGCGGAGTCAACAGATCGCACAAATGATTGGTGTAATCATTCCTGCGCTTGTAATTACACCTGTGCTTGCACTTTTACATCATGCGTATGGTATTGGTGAAGGACTCAAAGCGCCCCAAGCCACATTGTTTGCATCTCTTGTAAACGGATTTTTTGGTCAAGGTACTGTACCCATTCATATGATTCTATATGGTGCGGTTTTGGGTGTCGCAATGATTGTGCTCGATCATTTTTGGCTTAAGCCCAAAGGTGGATTTCGACTTCATTTGATGCCTACAGCAATTGGAATTTATCTTCCCATCACACTTGCGATACCTATTTTTATTGGGGGTCTGACACGGTATTTGGTTGAGAAAAAGCGTACACACCATGTAGATGATAGCAAAGACAATGGTGTGCTTTTGAGTTCAGGATACATTGCGGGTGAAGCAATTATGGGGGTTTTGGTTGCGGTCTTGGTTTATTTCAAGTTTGACTTGACCGTATCGTGGTTTGGTCCTCATATGGTTGAACTTTTATCTGTGCTGGCCTTTGTGTTTGTTTGTTCCTTTCTCTATCGTGTGGCGAAGAGAAGTTAAATCGCAAACGACCTTGAAGCATCGTAAAAAATAGGATAAACGACTAAGCTCTTCATAGATGGTGGGTATAGCTTGCGTTGGTTGAGAAACGCTTGGTTGTCTCTCGAGCGAGCCACCAGATAAAGACAAAAGCGGGTACGCTTTTGTCACGGCTTGCGAGTAGCAGCATGAAACATCGCGAAGCGATTCCATGGGCCACAACCCATCGAATGATGCTAAAAGCTTCTTTACGTTATTTATAGATGGTGGGTATAGCTCAGTTGGTTAGAGCGCTTGGTTGTGGCCCAAGAGGTCGCGGGTTCAAATCCCGTTACTCACCCCAATTTTTTAGACGCGTCCGTAGCTCAGCTATCTCGAGCGCTTTAGAATGGCAAAAGCGAATAAGCTTTTGCTTAGCGCGAGTAGCAGCATAAGGGTCGAGCTTGCGAGACCTCCAAATGAATCCAGCTTTTGTGTTTTCTACTGTTTGCTTCAAAGAAAATTGTGATATAGGCGAACTACTAAAACGCGTCCGTAGCTCAGCTGGATAGAGCATTAGCCTTCTAAGCTAGGGGTCGCACGTTCGAATCGTGCCGGACGCACCATCCTTCGTGCATGAGCACTACGGATGGCAGGCCATCTTCTTTTTCTCATCATATTTCCGGTATACTTGAATACATGACTCGTTTAAAACGATTCGAACGACGTTCGTCTGTTTGTTTTGCAAGCATGCGCTTGCATGATGCCGGGACGCACCAGTCTTCGCTCTTAGAGAGCTACGACTTACCAGGCCATCCTTTTTCCCTCATCAGAATTCTGGAATATCGGCATGAGAAACTTAAAAATAAGCCCCTTTGAGCCAAGGGCGGGCTCAAAGGGGCCTTAGGGGCAGGGAGATATGAGAAAGAAAATGTTTACTGTCTTTGTATAGGTCGTCCACCCCTGTAAATTGTTTTGAACCTGGTTTGAAAATTCTCTTGGAAGGAATCCGTCAGATAGAATGAATTTTGTATACAGCCAATCATTTGTTACACCCTACAAGACCATTATATTCGATAATTACATAAAAAAAAATAAAAATGTGCAAATAATCGCCATTTTATTGCATTAAAAAAATCATTTATAACAATATGTTACATAAAAAAATGTAATTCTCGAAACCTGAGTTGTCTTTTAAGAGAGTAAAACGCGGGCAACGTTGAAGTAGATCAAAACTCCAATAACATCGACAATGGACGCAACCAGAGGAGAGGACATGATCGCGGGGTCCAGATTGAGTTTTTTAAGAATGATGGGAAGAATGCCGCCAATCGAAGAACCACAAAGTACAACACCAAAAAGAGCAAGGCCTACAGCCAATGAAACAGAAAAGTTGGTGCCCAAGACAAATGCATAGAGAAAACCCATGACGCCGAGACATAGTCCAAGCACTGCGCCCATTGAGATTTCACGTAAAACGACGGGGAAAAGATCTTTGGCTTTTACGTCACCCACTGCCAAAGCACGCGTAATAAGCGTAACAGATTGTGAACCGCTATTTCCACCCGAGGAAACAATCATCGGTACAAAAAAAACAAGTGCGACTGCAGATTGAATGGTTTGGCTAAAGTGCTTCAGTGCTGTGCCTGTAAATGAAACACCAAAAAATAGAATCAATAACCAAAGAATGCGGTTTTTGGCCAAATCCCAAAACTTTGTCTTGAGGTATGGCGTTTCAATAGGTTCCAAAGCGCCCAATCTGTGAACGTCCTCTGTTTGTTCTTCTTTGATAACGTCCATCGCATCATCAACAGTAACAATACCTACCAATTTATGGTCATGGTCAATAACGGGAATGGCCATCAAATCGTATTTAGCCAGCCTTCTTGCAACAACTTCCTGGTCCTCGTCCACAAAAGCAGAAATAAAATCGCGGTTCATGATGTCTTCGATGCGTTGATATGGATACGCAAGCACAAGGTCTTTAAGTGAAATAATTCCTTTTAGTACACGGCTTTGATCAACGATGTAAATGTAGTAGATGGTTTCACTTTGGGGTGCGATTTTTTGTAAGTGTTGTAGCGCTTCGGATGCAGTGTCGTGAATTGGTAGTGTTGCGTACTCGGTAGTCATGATAGACCCTGCCGTATCTTCTCCGTATTGTAATAATTTTTTGGTTTCCTCTCGTTCAGCTTGCGCCATAAGTGGAAGAAGTGTTTCAACAGTTTTGGGGGGTAGGCGGTCTAATAAGTCTACACGGTCATCCGAGGAAAGCTCTTCTAGAATTTTAATGGTTTGTTTTCGGTTGAGTTGGCCGATGAGCTGAACCTGTGTTTCTAGATTGATGTATTCAAATACTTCAAAATAACGAGGTCCGCTGAGTTGATTGAGTAAAATGACTGCGTCTTCTGCGCTGGCATGGTTGATACATTCAGCGATATCTTGCGGATGTGCTTGCGCGAGCGCATTTTTGAGAAAATCTAGATTCTTTTCTGCAAGCGCTTTTTCGATCTCGATCAGGAGCTTCTCTGATGTTTGCTGTTTCATGGCCTGCCCCCAGTATAACGAACCTTAAGGGAAAGCGATAAAAAATGTAAAAAAAATCATGAAAAATCCCTGTATGTTCTGTTATGAATAGTTTCATGTGTGTACGATCTGCATTGCTTCTTTTTTTGGTCATCTCGTTTGCTTCTCCCTCGTGGGCAGCGAAGAAATTTGTATATTGTTCTGAAGGAAGTCCTGTTATTTTTAATCCACAACTGGCCACTGATGGAGCAACCAACAATGCAATCCATCCGATTTACAATGGGTTGGTTGGATTTATTCAAGGTACAACCGGCTTGCGACCAAGTCTTGCCTCAGATTGGACAATTTCTGATGACGAAAAACAATATACTTTTATGCTGAGAAAAGATGTTGCCTTTCACAAAACCAAAGATTTTAAACCCACACGAAACTTTAATGCGGATGATGTATTGTTTTCGTTTAATCGCCAAAGACTTTCAGACCACCCCTACCATAATGTAGGGGGAAAAAGGTATGAGTACTTCACTGCAATGGGGTTAAGTGAGATTATTTCCGATATCCAAAAGGTTGACGATTATACTGTGAAATTCATCCTTGCCAAACCAGATGCTACCTTTCTAGCCAATCTGGCCATGCCCTTTGCGAGCATACTATCTTCAGAATACGCAGATCACCTGACAAAAATAGGCCAACAAAGTTTGATTGATACAAATCCTGTTGGAACGGGTCCGTTTGTTTTTCAAAAGTATGTGCCTGATACTTATATTGAATACAGCGCCTTTGATCACTATTTTCGCGGTAAAGCAAAAATTCAACAACTCATATTTTCGATTCATTCAGATGCACTGGTTCGTGCACAAAAATTGTTTTCTGGTGAATGTCATTTGATTGCTGAGCCTCCACCAAGCGAGCTAAAACGTTTCGAGAGAGATCCAAATATAAAAGTCATGAAAATTGAAAGCATGAATGTGGGATATCTTGCATTCAATGTTGAAAAAAAGCCGTTTGATAATGTAAAGGTGAGGCAAGCAATTTATCATGCGCTAAACAGACAGGCCTATGTTGATGTGTTGTATAAGGGCTTAGGTGTTGTTGCAAAAAATCCACTTCCTCCTGTTGTTATGGGATATCACAAAGATAATTTTGATTATGAGTACAATCCAGTAAAAGCCAAGGAGTTGCTAGAACAAGCTGGTTTTAAGGATGGTTTTACAACGGAGTTATGGGCACTGCCAGTATCACGACCCTACAATCCTGATGGTAAAAAAATGGCAGAGATGATGCAGGATGATTTGGCAAAAGTAGGTATCAAAGCAAAAATTGTAACGTATGATTGGCAAACATATTTAGCGAAAACAAAAAGTGGAGAGCATACAATGTGTCAGGCTGGTTGGAATGCGGACAATGGAGATCCTGATAATTTTATGTACACACTTTTAAGCTGTGATGCGATTGAGTCTGGTGCCAATCGAGCTCGGTGGTGCAACAAGGAATTTAATCAGTTGGTATGGGATGCAAAAGTGATGACAGATGCAGAAGTTCGAAAGCAAAAATACATTAAAGCGCAGGAAATTTTTAAAGATCAAGCGCCTTGGGTGCCTATTGCGCACTCCCAATCTTTTCGTGCTATGCAAAAAAATGTTATCGGGTTTGTCATGAGCCCTATCAATCGTGATTCATTTTATACTGTTGATTTGAAGTAAAATTATCAACGCAGGGAGAAAGTTATGAAAAAGATTACTTTGTTTTTCTTGATTTTGTTTTCAATTTCATGTGCCTCACAAAAAACGCTTCCAACCATGGTGAAAGTTGATCGTGAGTATGATCAAAAAGAGTATGAGGCATTTGGACAAAACTTTGCAATCGCAACACAGGGCCCAGCAGCAACAGGTGCTGCCCAAAAAATGTTTGATTTGGGTGGAAATATTTTTGATGCAGCAGTCGCAGCCTCATTTGTAATTTATGTTGAACGACCACAGTCGACTGGATTAGGTGGTGGTGGTTTTATGCTTATGCACGTAGCAAAGGATAAAAAAACGTACGCTGTAGATTTTCGTGAAGTTGCTCCCCTTGGTGCAACAAAAGACATGTATCTAGATGCTTCGGGTAATGTTGTGCCTGATAAGTCAAGTAAGGGAATCTTTTCTGTGGGTGTACCTGGAAATGTTGCAGGCGTTTTAGAAGTGCACAAAAAATTTGGTACACTGCCAATTCAAACTGTTCTTCAGCCAGCAATAGAACTGGCTGAAAAAGGATTCGAAATTTATCCTCACTTAGAAAATGCCATAGATTTTAGAAAAGATATGTTGATGAAGTCAAAATATGCGCAGAGCATCTTTTTTCGAAATGATCAAACGCCAAAGAAGCAAGGTGATGTATTGGTTCAGCATGATGTCGCGAAAGTTCTTCGTGAAATTGCTTCAAAAGGTAGAGAAGGTTTTTATCAGGGGTGGGTTGCGCAAGCAATTGTGAATGAGAACAAAAAGCATGGAGGATTACTCACGCTAAAAGATTTACAAAACTATCAAGTTCGGTGGAGAGAACCAGTTGTTGGTGATTACAAAGGATATAAAATTGCATCCATGTCACCACCGAGCTCAGGCGGTACACACATTGTGCAAATATTAAATATTTTAGAGAATGTTTCATTAAAGAAGCTTGGCGTGATGACGCCTGAATCTATTCATTGGATATCTTCTTCCATGCAGCATGCATTTGCGGATCGTGCAAAATATATGGGTGATACTGATTTTGTTTCAGTCCCAGTTGAGGCCTTTACTTCGAAGGAGTACGCTAAAAAAATATTTGAATCTATTCCTGAAAACCAAGCAACGAGATCCGATACAATTTTACATTCGTTAAGTTCATATTTTGAATCACCAGAAACATCGCATTTCTCCTTGATGGATAATGCAGGAAACGCTGTAGCCATGACCTCATCTATTAATTATTGGCTTGGATCAGGTGTCGTTGTGGAGGGGACCGGTATTGTATTAAACAATGAGATGGATGATTTTTCTGCTAAACCGGGTATTGCGGACAGCTTTGGTGTGATTACAGGCGAGCAAAATGCGATTGAGCCTTACAAAAGACCTTTAAGCTCTATGTCTCCAACGATTGTACTAGACCGTCAAGATCATCCTTTGCTGGTGCTTGGGACCCCAGATGGAGCCAGAATTATTTCGTGTGTGACAGAAGTATTGCTGAACTACTTCGAGTATAAATTGCCATTATTTGAATCAGTGACCGCGCTTCGGTACCATCATCAATGGTATCCAGATGAAATTCGTGTTGAATCGCAGGGTTTTAGCCCCGAATTGCAAGCTCAACTTGAACAAATGGGATATCAAATCAATAACAAAAATTATGTATGTAAGATTCAAGCTGTGGCAAATGAAAAAAACAAGCTGCATGCAGTCTCTGATATTCGAGGAGAAGGCAAAGCTTTTGCAAAGTAATATTTTTTGAAAAAATTATAAAAAACTTTTTTTAAAAACAGTGTAAATTTCTTTGAGTTGCGAGTCTTCTAATGAAGCTTCGTTACTTGCAATCGTTTTTGAATCTTTTCTTGCAAATGGCCCTGTAAGGGCATTTTCGGGGTTTTGGATAAACTGCTTCGCAATGTTCTCAATATAAGGATAAAAAATATCTTTTGGTAGGTTAATTTTTTCAAAATGATTTTGGCATGTTTGCCAAAGTAGGGTGGGAAAGTTTCCTGCGATCACACACAATGCATGATAAAGTTTTTGATGCTCCGGTGCAATTTCATAGTGTGGATTTGGAAGTGTTGGAAAAATATCAGAGAACGTATGCCGGCCTTTTTCTACAACAAATGGAATCTTTGGATAAAAATCATCGGAATAAAGTGCATCAGTAAAGTTACAAAGTGGGTGAAAACTTTGTGCGTTTTGAATTTGTAGGCTGCCTGAAAAATGAATGCATGGTTTTTGTAAAAGCAAGGGGTGATTTTGTAAAAAGGACTCAATCGCATCGTCTTTGATGAGGACAAGTATGACGTCCGCGTGTTCCATAACAGGTTCAACATTGGTTTGTGTTTGGCGGTCCCACACCACAAATGGAATATGAAGTAAATCAAAGTAGTGCTGCAAATGACGAGCTACCCTGCCACTGCCTATCATGCCATATGTGATGGGTTTTTTCATGAATCCTACCTCTACCATAAGAAATCCCCTTTGATACATATAACGGCACGAGCCACTTTTAAAATGAGCAAAAAAATGCTCACAATAGAACCAGAAAGATAAAAAATATACAATAATATTAATAGGATATAAAAATGTAAGGCTGGCACATTGTTTGCTTTTATTGTAAGTATGATGAGAAAAATGCAAAACGTAGCCTTTGCCAAGGCGCTTTTTACTCTTTTGCTTGTATTGGTTGTAAGTAGCTGTGGAACCATTTCCACAAGAGACTATGGAGCTTCTCTAAATACAAATCCGAATGAGCAAGGTGAAATACCTGATCCAAGTGTTGATGAAGAATCAAGAATTTATATCTATGCCACTGCTCAACCCTATACGGGAAATCTTGGAGGTCGTGTTGGTGCAGATGCGATTTGCCAATCTGATCTTCCTGCAGCGCTTGACGGATATGAGGCACATGCCATTTTGTCCTATAGTGTAAACGAAAAAGTTAATGATATGCCTGAGACATTTGGCTTACCAACGACACAAGCACTGTATGCGTATGGTACAGACGCCGTGATTGCATCAGATTGGAACGATTTTTTAGATGGAACACTATTGTTATCTATGGAACAGGCAGGTGTTTTGTCAGCCAATACAATTTATTGGACCGGAAACGAAACCAATGGATCAGTGTCGCAATCCAATTGTAGCGGATTTTCTACTTCAGTCAGCTCGAACGTTGGCCAAATTGGAAATGCTTCACGCAGTGATGTTGGGTGGACAGCATTTCAAGAAAGTGCATGCAACGTTGCACAACGTGTACTTTGCATTGGCTTTCGCCTTTAAAATATTTCCAAAAGTTTAAATCCAAAGAGACGAACCAGGGTTCGAATCCAAACCCAACATGAATTCAAGAGGGCAGAGCAACAGGTTAATATGGATACGTTTAGAGAAGATGGTCGGGGCGAGAGGATTCGAACCTCCGACCCCCTGGTCCCAAACCAGGTGCGCTACCAGGCTGCGCTACACCCCGACAAAGTGATGTTCGCTTATATCAAAAAGGACTTTTGATGCAAACCTTAAGTTACTGAATTCCTGCAATATTGTGTAGGTGGGGTATCATCGCGCGCAAGGCTTCAGTGCGGTGGCTTATGAGGTTTTTGTCTTCAGAAGAAAGGCTCGCCATCGTACAACCTGCCTGAGGAACATAGAAATGAGGGTCGTATCCAAATCCGTTTTTCCCCTCAGGTTGATCAATGATTTCGCCTATAATTTTTCCTTGGGTGACAAAAAGTCGATCATGATGATGATAAAGTGCAAGCGCACATGCATAATATGCATGGCGATTTTGAACACCTTGTAAGGTTTTGATAAGTTTTTGATTGTTTTGTTCATCCGTTGCGGCATTTCCTGCATACCTCGCAGAATAAATGCCGGGGTTTCCACCTAGGGCATCTACACATAATCCAGAATCATCTGCCAAAACCCACTCGAAGGTTTGGAGTCCAACAGTCTTGGCCTTCTTGATTGCATTGCCTTCAAAAGTTAGCGCGTCCTCAATAATTTCTGTAGAAAAATCAATTTCAGATAATGAAACGCATTCAACATGGATTTGATATTGGGTTAAGATGTTTTGGATTTCGTTTTTTTTGTGTTGGTTTGTTGTTGCAATGACAAGTTTCATTTTGCTTCAAGCTGAATTTTTCGTATTTTCTCAATCGCTTTTTGTGCTTGGAGAAGAATGTCGTTGGTTTGTGAAATACTAAAAGAAGTTTTTTCTCCTGTGCCTTGAATTTCAATCATTTGATCTTTTCCAAGCATAACAACGTTGATATCAACATCACATGTTGAATCTTCTTGGTAGTCTAAATCTGTTAGGATTTCCCCTTTGTTAATGCCGAGGCTTACAGCGGACACTGTGTCTTTGATAGGGTTTTGTGTGATTTTTTCCTCTTTAAGAAGTTTTTCAACGGCCATTTGTAAAGCAACAAATCCACCATTGATAGATGCGGTACGTGTTCCACCATCAGCTTGTAGCACATCACAATCAACGATGATGGTTCGTTCGCCGAGCTTTTCAAGGTCCATGCATGCGCGTAAGCTTCTACCAATAAGTCGTTGAATTTCTTGTGTGCGACCACTGGGTTTTCCTTTGATGGATTCTCTTTCAACTCGTTGATGAGTTGCGCGTGGTAGCATTGAATATTCAGCAGTGACCCATCCTGCGCCCTTTTTTTCAATCCAACGAGGAACTTTTTCTTCAATGGTTGCAGTCGCTAGAACAATTGTGGTGCCCCATCGGACAAGGCAAGAACCTTCTGCATGACGATTAAATCCTTTTTCAAAGGAGAGGGGGCGAGCTTCTTGAGAGCTTCTTTCAAATGATCTCATAGTTTTTTCTCTTTTCTAATAAATGTTTTGGTCGCAATCGATATACGCTCTGCAAGGTCATCAATCAAGTTTTCAACACCTTGAGGCGTAAGCGCGGTGTCTGATAATTGGCAATCAATCATGACTGCAGGATGATTGATGCCATAAAGAGATTCAACAGGAGTTGAAAGAGTAATATGCTTTGGATCAAGCTCAGGTGAAAGTGTCTGTATAATCTCATCAGCAAGCAGTGTTGAGCGCGATATCCATGGCCTATGCGCCTTTTCAATTGGAATTAAATAGTTGGATTCGATTGACGATGAGGGGATATCGCCAAGTGTATATAGGGTGATTTGGTTTGGTCCAAATGCTTTAGAAAAATGAACACTTATCCAAATGGCATCCGTTTCTTGATTCACCAATGCAATTCGGTCATTTGCATGGACTGGATAATCTTCAAAACGTGTAAGTGTTGTGTCTATGCGATTTTTTTTGTTTAAACTTTGGATTTTTTTAGCAAATCGTAACGAGATTTCCTTTTCAACAAAAAGTCTAGAATGTGCTCCAAAATCATTGCCACCGCCTGCTGGGTTAACCACAACCTTTCGAATTTTGGCGTGTGTTGATAGGCTTACCAGCGCAATGAAAAGAAATATCCAAGCCTTCTTCATGGAAAGACTCTTGTAGCATAGATTTCCAAAATAGAGTAGAACAGAGGCATGAAGGTCGCGATCTGTCAGATCAATACAGCAACCACAGACATGGAAGGTAATCTTGTAAAGATCCTGTCCAATTGTAAACGTGCAAAAGAACAAGGTGCTGATGTTTGCGTTTTTCCTGAATTGTCAATCATAGGGTACCCTCCAAAGGATGACCTTTTTTTGCAGGACAGATTTGAATTGCAGCAACAATGCATTGAGAAAATCCAACAAGCTTGTCTTGGAATGCATGTCATTGTTGGTGTTGTAGAGAAATCAAAGGAGCATTTTTATAATAGCGCGCTTTGGATTGATCGAAATGGGGATCGAGCATATCAACGCAAAGAATTAATTCCTCATCGAGATGTGTTTGACGAAAAGAGATATTTTGAATCTGGAAACCATCAATCAGTATGGATGATCGACGGAATTAAGATTGGTGTTAGTGTATGTGAGGATTTGTGGGCACCATTTTTTCAAAACTATCACACAAATCCAATACAGAAATTGGCAGAAGAAAAGCCTGCAATCATGATTAACATCTCGGCATCTCCATTTGTAGCTGGAAAAGATGAGATTCGAAAAAATCTTATTCAAACTCACCTAAAACAGCACGCTTGCGATTTTATCTATGTCAATCTTGTTGGTGGCAATGATGAACTTGTTTTTGATGGTGGAAGCTTTGTGATGAATCAGACTGGTGAGTTGGTAGCGCAAGCAAAGTCATTTGAAGAGGATTTGTTATTTTGGGATTCAAAGACTTCACATCATACGATTTGTGCTTATCCGCAGGATATATTAGAACAAAAAAGAAAAGCAATTGTGTTGGGTCTGAAAGACTTTGTGTATAAAAACAGCTTTCGAAATGTGGTTGTGGGTCTTTCAGGTGGCATTGATTCGGCATTGGTCTCCATGCTTGCTGTAGAGGCATTTGGGAACAAGCAAGTTGTTACAGTGTTTATGCCCACAGAGTTTACCAGTCCAATGAGCGATGAGGATGCAACTACAATTGCAAGCAATCTTAATATTCCATTGTTGACTCTTCCGATGAACGAACTGAAAAACAATACTGCAGCGCTTTTGGAAAAACACGTAGACGCATCGTTAGAATCTTTAACAAAAGAAAATCTTCAAGCGAGGCTTAGAGGTATGCTGCTTATGGCGGTCTCTATGGAGAAAAATGCTTTGGTTTTACAAACAGGAAACAAAACTGAAATTGCACTTGGATATTGCACATTGTATGGCGACATGGCGGGTGCAATCAGTCCGATTGGTGATTTGTACAAGCACGAAGTCTATGCAATGACAAAAAAGCTCAATGATACGTATCATGCGATACCTAACCGTGTTTTTGAGAGGGCGCCATCTGCAGAATTGTCCAAAGACCAAAAGGATTCCGATTCGCTTCCACCGTACGATGTTGCAGACGAAGTTGTAAGATATATTGTTGAGGAAGAAAAAAGTCTTAAAGAAATCGTTCAACTTGGGTTTTCAGTTGATGTTGTAAAAAAACTGCAGACTATGATTCATACATACGAGTTTAAACGTAAACAAGCTCCCCCTGTACTTAAGCTTACGAAAAAATCTTTTGGCGTGGGCAGAAAGATGCCTATTGCGAAGAGGAATTATGAAAATTAAAAAAGTTTTGGTTGCGTACAAGCGAAGCACGTATCAAAAATACTTAATTGAACAAAAAGATCCCAATTATGTAAAGCTCTTTCAAAAGAAACACCCTACAACCAATCGATTTCTTCCAGCCCATAAAAACCATTTGCGGAGTTTAGAAATGGTAAAAAGTGTACTAAAAAAACGTAAGATTCAATTTAAAGCCCAGCCGCGTTCATGGGCTTTTGATGAAAAAGACTTTGATTTGATTGTTAGTGTGGGTGGAGATGGTACATTTTTAGATGCTTCTCGGCATGTTTTGCACAAAACAATTCTTGGGATTAATTCAAGCCCATTTGATAGCGTTGGACGATTCTGTTCTATCAACGCAGAACAATTTGATCAATCGTTGGATCAGTTAATAAAAAACCAAGCAAAGTCCGTTGTGCTTTCAAGGTTGAAGGTTGAACTCGATCATAACGTTTTACAACCTGTTTTAAATGATGTTTTAATTTGTAATGAAAACCCTGCTACGACTTCACGGTATTTGCTTCAGATCGGACGTAAACGTGAAGAACAAAAATCTTCTGGTATCTGGGTTTCTACCGCATCCGGTTCTTCTGCAGCCATCCGTGGTGCTGGAGGGATTTTGTTGCCTCTTGAGGATAAAAGGTTTCAGTTTTTAGTTCGGGAACCCTATCATCAGCCCAATCAGGTGCCTACATTGATTTCTGAAGTTTTAACGAATGCCCAATCTTTGGTTGTGTACTCTAAAATGAGAGAGGGTTGTTTATTTTTAGATGGATCACGACGTAAGGAAGAGTTTCGCTTTGGTTCAAAGCTAAAGATTAGTGCAAAGGGCCCAAAGCTTAAGAGCTGGAACCTTACATCAGTATAATGGGTAAACAAGTTACATATGAAGGAGTGATTCTTCGAAAGGTTCCGTATAGAGACCATGATTTGATTTTGGGTGTGTTTACCAAAGAAGATGGAAAAATTTCTGTTTTTGTACCGGGTGCCAGAAAAAGCACAAAACGATTTGGTCCTTATTTGGATTTATTTGCAAAAGTTCAGCTTGTTCTTAAAGATGCAGGTCATAAAATGCTTCAACTGCAAGAAACTTCACTCATTGATCCGTATGTGGTTGTTAGGGAAAGTCTTTTCTCTTTAGGGTTTGCGACCTATTATGCAGAGTGTTTATGGAGTATGCTCGCAGAGCACGATCCCCACGTGGATATCTTTGAGCACCTTTGTTCGATGTTGAAAAACGTATCGCAAGACAAAGAAAATTTTAGAAAACTGTATGAGTACGAATATCAACTCATTGAAATGTGCGGATATAATCCTGACTTTACCTTTTGTGGGGAATGCAAAGCAAGTGTTCAAGGTCAGGTGTTTTTTTCCTACGGCAAGGGCAGTGTAATGTGCAAAACATGTCATCGCTATGACCAAGGACTTATGATTTCTGAACAAACAATGCAAATGTTACAAAATCAAGGACCACTTTCCAAAAAATCATATGAAGAAATCCGGGAAGTATTAACCAATTTTGTATCTTATACGTTAGGAAAGCAACTAAAGAGCCATGCTTTTCGAAAAGGTGTGTCGTAAATAAAAGGAGTGGCTAATGAAATCATTTGATCAACTTGTTGAAATTATGAAAACGCTTCGTGATCCGAGCGAAGGCTGTCCTTGGGATGTGAAGCAAAACCATCAAAGTATTGCACACTATGCCGTTGAAGAAGCGTATGAGGTGGTGGATGCAATCGAGCATGGAACGACTCAAGATTTGTGTGAAGAACTCGGAGATTTGCTATTACAAGTTGTGTTTCATGCACAAATGGCCAGTGAACAGAATCATTTTTCGGTTGAGGATGTTTTGCATGCAATCAATAGAAAAATGATTGAAAGGCATCCACATGTATTTGAAAAAAAGAAAAAACTTACCCCTGATGAAGTCAAAGTGCAGTGGGATCAAATCAAAAATAAGGACAAGAAAAAGAAATTTTTAGATGATGTGCCGCGATCATTTCCGGCTCTCATGAAAGCTTTTGAAATCGGAAAAAAGTGTGCAAAAGTGGGGTTTGATTGGGAAACACCAGAACAAATTAAAGATAAAATGGATGAAGAATGGAATGAATTGCAAGAAGGTCTTGCAAACAAGGATGAAAAAAATGTTGAGGAAGAATTGGGTGATTTTTTGTTTGTTACTGCGCAATTTGTTCGAAAGCTTGGGTACAATCCTGAAATCATATTACAGAAAGCCAATGAGAAGTTTACAAATCGCTTGCATGGTGTTGAAGAACTTGCGCAGAAGGATCAAAAAAGCATGCAAGATTGTACTGTTGATGAACTCGAACAGTACTGGTCTCAAATCAAGATGAAATAAAAAAGCCGAGCAATGCCCGGCCTTTTTATAAGAGAGAGTGTTTTTTTAAGAAAAGGGTTTGTCGAGGGCAAGCATATCAATCGCGTCTTTGACCTCTTCAGAGACGTCTGAAAGATCTTTTTGATAGTTTCTGTGTGCCTCCGCAATTTTCTTCTTGCAGGCAAACAGAATCTCTTCCATTTGGTCTTTGAAGTTGGGTTTTTGAACACGTACTGCTGACATACTTTCCTCTTGTAAGATTAATCTTCAAGGAATATGCCAACAGGAATTCTATAAATATATAATTATATCAATATGTTATGTATATGCTGGGTGTGAAAATTTCGCCCCATTGTCCCAGTTGGCTGCGACTACGCAGTAACGGAAAGAGGTCGAGAGGCAGCGGTACTTTGTTCTTTCATCAATTCTTTGGCAGCCGTCAATATGGCCGTTTTATCATAGTGGCACTCTTGATAAAGTTCATCTTGTGATCCATGTTCAATAAATCGATCCGGTATACCAAGTCGAACAACTTGTGCTTTGTATCCATGGTCACTTGCAAATTCAAGCACGCTGCTACCCATGCCGCCCATCAAGCAGCCATCTTCAACAGTGATAATTTTATGAAAGTTTTGAAACACATTGTGAAGAAGTGCTTCATCCAAAGGTTTGACAAAGCGTAAGTCAAAATGAGCCGCATCAATTGAACTGTTTTGTAACTCTTCACAAGCTTCAATGGCCTGTATGCCAATTGCACCGATCGTTAGAATGGCGAGATCCTTTCCTTGTTTAATTATACGGCCTTTTCCGATTTCAATTTCTTCAAACGGTTTTTGCCAGTCAACAATGGATCCTTCACCACGTGGATATCGAATTGAGAAAGGCCCATGGTTTTCCTTTTGTGCAGTGTACATAAGGTTGCGCAATTCAATTTCATCCATAGGGGCCGATACAATCATATTTGGAATGCATCGAAAATAAGACAAATCAAAAGCACCATGGTGGGTGGGTCCATCGGCGCCAGCAATGCCCCCACGGTCTAAACAAAAAACTACATGCAACTTTTGAAGTGCAACATCGTGAATCACTTGGTCATAGGCACGTTGCATAAAAGAAGAGTAAATATTGCAAAAGGGGATCATGCCTTGTGTGGCAAGGCCTGCTGAAAACGTAACGGCATGTTGCTCTGCAATTCCGACATCAAATGCTCGATCTGGCATTTCCTCCATCATAAATTTTAATGAACAACCTGTTGGCATTGCAGGTGTGATGCCAACAATTTTTTTATTTTTCTTCGCAAGTTCAATAATGGATTTACCAAATACATCTTGGAATTTTGGTGGTGTTGGTTTGTCTTTTTTTGTTTGAATGATTTGGCCCGTTGTCTTGTCAAATAGACCCGGCGCATGCCATTTTGTAGGTGAGCCATTTTCTGCGGGGGCATAGCCCTTGCCTTTGACTGTTAAGCAGTGAAGAATTTTTGGTCCGGGTATATTTTTAAGATCACGCAACACTTTTGCAACATGTGTTACATCGTGTCCATCAATGGGACCAAAGTAGCGAAAGTGAAGAGATTCAAAAAGATTACTTTGTTTTAAGAGAACAGACTTTACTGCGATCTCAATTTTTTTTGCAATCTCTTGTGCGTTAGGTCCAAACTTACTAATCTTTCCCAAAAGATTCCAAACCTCATCGCGAACTTTGTTGAAAGTGTGAGAAGTTGTGATGTCTGTAAGATATTCCTTCAGTGCACCCACATTTGGGTCAATAGACATACAGTTGTCATTAAGCACAACCAACAAATCGGTGTTTTCTACACCTGCATGGTTTAGAGCTTCAAATGCCATGCCTGCTGTCATGGCGCCGTCACCAATGATCGCTACATGCTGAATATGTTTTTTGTTTTGTAGTCGATTGGCTACTGACATGCCAAGTGCTGCACCAATAGAGGTGCTGGAGTGGCCCACGCCAAATGTGTCATAGGGGCTTTCAGATCGTTTTGGAAATCCACTTAAGCCTTTGTATTTTCGATTGGTGTGAAAATCTTCTCTTCTACCGGTGAGAATTTTATGACCGTATGCCTGATGGCCTACATCCCACACAAGTTGGTCTTCTGGGGTATTAAAAATATAATGAAGAGCCACCGTGAGTTCAACAACACCGAGACTAGCGCCGAAGTGGCCGCCTTTTTCAGAAACAACATCAATGATGTATTGACGTAAATCTTTTACAACTTCAGGAAGTTGATCTTCTGTAAGTTTTCGCAAATCAGAAGGGTTCTGAATTTGAGATAGTAATTCTCCGGCGCGGTAGGAACTCATACAGACGTATGGGAATAGCATATCCCCATCCAAACCACAATCTCACAAAAATGGCCCTATGTAGCTGGTATGTGGGGGTTTCTTTTGGAATTATTCGCAGCCGTCGTTGGTTGAACCTGTGACAGTTTTGGCGTAGGTGATCGGATTGTATCCCACTTCTCCACGGATTACGACTTCGATTAGGCCACTGGAAGATACTTCGACTTCCCTAGCACGGGTTCCCGAAGCAAGTTGAGAATTGCTTATAATAAACTCTAGGCTTTCAATGGAACAGCTTCCGCCAGAGCATAATTGTGGAGCGCCTGTAGTATCAAACCAAACATGTCCATCCCCTTCATCAAAAGGGTTTCCATCCATTGGAGAAGTGCAAGCTGCCAAACTGATGCCTGTATCCAGCGTGTATGATCCAATCAAGTAGTCATTGCCATTGCCACATGAGTTGGCTGCGCCATGATCTCCGCTCTGATCTACAACGATTTCAATTTGCTTTGTAGAAGAAACAAAGCGTAAGCATGTCCAGTATACGCGAGAAGTAGCCTCATATTGCGCTTGAGAGAGTGCTTTTTCAACTGCATCGGTTGAGTTGATTAAACGTTGTTTGGGAACGTACCCTCTCATCGTTAAAATTCCAGCAGCAATAACACCCGCCACAATAATCATCGTGACAATGAGCTCAGTCATTGTGAACGCTTTAGAATAATTGGATAATTTGTACAATCTCACGACAACCCTTTCATCATTATACCATTTTTTCTCATCTTATGCATGGTAGGTTTTATAGGCTCAGATGGGTAATTTTTCCCACAACATCCATCATTTTGCCAAACCGAATTCCACGATCCCGTATGATAAACCTAGACGTATTAAGATGGTCGCAGAGACAAAGTGCAATGAGCGCTCCCGGAAGAGCCACGTCGGCTCTTTCAGGCATCATGCCGGGTAGAGATTTTTTCTCCGCCAGTGAGAGTTGTCGTAAGTTTTCAATTAATTGTTCAATGTGTGGCTGCGTAAGGAGAAAATTTTCTATCGATAGTGGCGTATATGTTGCAAGTTTGCATGCAAGAGAAGCTAAAAGTGTAAACGTACCTGCTGTTGCATAAAATGTTTGAATGTCTTTGGGCACCACTAACTCAGATAAATGTTGTTTGATCTCAAGTGT
Organism: Bdellovibrionales bacterium; assembly: GCA_020434345.1. Lineage (GTDB taxonomy): Bacteria > Bdellovibrionota_G > JALEGL01 > JALEGL01 > JAGRMV01 > JAGRMV01. The sequence goes on along the minus strand of JAGRAZ010000022.1, from coordinate 3,517 downwards.
GGTTTGATCCATGTTTTTCTGGCTGGGTCGATCTTCCCAAAGGGTGCCTTCAAAAAGTTTCACCGTACCAATCGAGGTGCTTTGGCCTTTTTCAAAACGTTGGCCTTGGCCATACGCGATTTCTGTCGATCCGCCTCCAATGTCTGTGACCAAGCAACGATCACTTGATGCAACATCGTACGTAACAGAAATATAAGAGAGGCGTGCTTCTTCTTCTTTTGCAATAATTTCAATGGGTGTTTGAATAATGTTTTCTAGTATAGATTTTACCGAACTTGCGTTAGAAGCTTCACGCATGGCACACGTTGCTGTCATATAGACATTCTTGCACTGATGATCTTGTATGATGGTTTTGTATGATGCTAGCGTGTCTGTGCATCTTTTGATTGCATCCGGATGAATTTGGCCTGTTTGTTTAAGACCTTGTCCTAAGCGGACCACTTTAGATTGATCAAACAATACTCTTGCATGACCATCTTGGTATATTTCAGAAATAAGTAAATGAATCGAGTTTGTGCCAAGATCAATCGTGGCAATTTTTTGCATTTTACTTTCGTTCCCAAGCAGGCATGTAATGATCCCATGGCTTAAACGTTAACTGTGTTTGCATTTTTCCATTGGGACGCATCATAAAGATTTGATTGCTACCTGTTCGACTTGAAATAAAGGCGATGAAGTTACCATCAGGTGCCCATGTGGGGTCTTCATTGTTTTTTGTATCATAAGTAAGGCGTTTCATGTCCGAGCCATCTGTATTCATAACAAAAATGTCAAACTGTCCATCGGTATCCATGCCCGCAAATGCAATCTTATCACCTTTGGGAGACCAAGAAGGAGACGCATTGTTGTTGCCTTTAAATGTTAAGCGCGTTGTTTTTTTTGTTTTGAGATCCATCTTGTACACTTGAGGTGAACCTTCACGGTCTGATACAAAAACCATTTCTTTTCCATCTGGAGAAAATTTGGCACTTACATCAATTTTTCGATCGTTCGTGAGTTGTTTTTGGGGTGCACCATAACGATCAAGTAAATAAATATCAGCTTCACCGTTCTTGGTGAGACTTGTAACGATGTTTTTGGTTACAGGGTCAAAACTGAGTCCGATTACCATGCCATCAAGGTTGGTAAGTTTGAGCGATTGTTTTCGTTCGAGTTGGTACAAGTGTAGTTGTGGTTTCTTTTGACTGTTAAATGCTGTGTAATAAATAGAGTTGGTGAGTGGATCCCAAGAAGGGGAAAGTACAATGGATTTGTGGTCTGTGATTTTTCTATAATCCCAACCATTAAAATTCATCACACAGAGTTCTTTGTGGGTTTTGTACTTACACACAAATGCGATCTGAGTATCAAAAACACCTTTTTCACCGATAAGTTCTTCAACAACGGTGTTGGCAAAACGATGGCCGATTTCTCTGGCTTGCTCTTTTTTTCCTACATACCGTTTTGCGGTAATCTGTTGTGCGATGTACACATCATGGAGGTACATTTCTACAATGAAGTTTCCACTTTGACTCTCTATCGTGCCTTTGATTAAAGCTTGTGCTTCGATTTGCCGCCAGTGAAGAAAATTGATTTTGCCTGCTTTGACATACTTATGTTCTGTTTCAGGCTCAATAAATCCTCTGGGTGAAAGTAAATCAAAGATGCCCATCACTTGAAGGTCTTTGCGCAGCGTATCCATGAAAATTTCTGTAAACTCTTTTAGATCAGCATCTTTGTAATTAATGGCAGGGTCTACAATGGCAATGGGAAAAGATCGATTGGAAGCTTGATTGATATCAATATAAATCTTTGCATGTGCTGAAAAACTTAACAAAACTAAACTTAAAACGATCCACTTTTTCATAGTTGGCTCCCATCAAAAATAAACACAATGGTTTCCTGATTAAACAAAGGTGCGAGTGTATCAGGAGGTTGAGGTAAAGGGGAGGATTTTTGTATGGCTCGAAGCGTTGCTTGGTCAAAGCTTTGGTTTCCAGAAGATTGCAAGATTGTTGTTTTTTCAATATCTCCAGACGCTGCAAGTCGAATCTCTATTTTGGTGATAAAGTTTTTCTCACTTTGGTACCAAAGAAAATTGTTCACAACAAGCGCATGAATTGCTTCGGTATATGCAAACATCTCTGGAGATGCTTTCATCGATGCAACTTGATCTGATGATAAAAGTGGGGGTGTGGGCGTTGTTTCTCCTGATGCAAAATTATCATCTTTTGGTGTAGGACGATCATCGTCAATTTGATTTTTTACTTTAGACAATGCTTCCTCAAGAAGTTTTTTGCGATCTACCTCGGGTTTCTTTTTTGGTTCTTCTTTCTTTTTCTCAACATTTACTTTTTTTTCTTCTTCAACCTTAGGCTTTTCTCTTGCAACATCTGGAGGGGGAAGCTTGTTTTCTGGTGTGGGTTTTTTTTGTTTTACAGTTTGGGTCCATACTACTTTTGTCGGATCTATTTGAGGAATTGAACGTTTTGATACGCGAAAAGAAAACGCAAAGCATAAAAAAATTCCAAGATGAACCAATGTTGAGATAGCTACATATCGAGAAAAGGTTTGCGGCGGAAAAAAATTATGAACGATCTTCTGTAACCAATCCCACATTTTCAACACCAGCGTTTTTGAGTGCACTCATGACCTGAACAACGAATCCATAGTCAACTTTTTGATCAGATTTTAGGTACGCTACTTTGACAGTTTTATTCTTAAATACTGCTTTGAGCGTTTCTTCAAGGTGACTGTTGTCGATTTTCTTTTCGCCAATAAAGATGTTTTTCTTCTGGTCAATGGTTACGATGATGTCTTTTTCTTCAATCGCCAGTGAACCTTTCGAGCTTGTTTTGGGAAGGTCAATGTCAACACCCTGTTGAATCATGGGTGCAGTAACCATAAAAATAATAAGAAGAACAAGCATAACATCTACAAAAGGCGTTACGTTGATGTCTGAAAGCGGTTTTTGGTTATCTGATTGCGGTGTGAAGGCCATGGTTATTTCGATTGAAAGAGGTGAAGGTTTTGGTCCAGTATTTCAGAAGAAAACTCATCCAGGCTTTGACCCGTGGTTCGAATTTTGTGAACACAGTAATTGTAACCAATAACTGCCGGGATCGCTGCCACAAGGCCGATTGCAGTAGCGATAAGGGCTTCAGCAATGCCCGGTGCTACAACTGCTAGATTGGTTGCCCCTTTTGCGCTAATGCTTAAAAAAGCATTCATGATGCCCCAAACCGTTCCAAATAAACCAATAAATGGCGCAGAGCTTCCTGTTGTGGCCAAAAAAGAAATTCGTGATTCTAAAAACGCAATTTCATTGGCTTTGGACCGCATCAGCGCATGTTCAATGACTTCTTTTTTATTTTGGTTTTGGTTGTCTTTAAGTGACTTCTGGAAAGCCTGGTAGGCGTAAACGAGCATGCTGGCCATTGGATTTAAGGTAGCGTTTTGGGATTTTTGTAAAACCGCTTCTATATTTGACTGTCCTTGAAAGAAAGTGGCGTATTTTTCGATGTTTTCTTGAATCTTT
>JAGRAZ010000021.1:11422-26142 GCA_020434345.1 Bdellovibrionales bacterium | reverse complement strand
CACACAAACTTTCAAAACACATTCATGTTGATTCTGCTGGTACCGAAAGCCTCCATGTTGGGGAGCGTGCTGATATAAGGTCTCGTAAGCACGCTGAAAAAAGGGGCTACAGTCTTCATTCAAGAAGCAGACAATTCTTGATGGATGATTTTGATGAGTTTGATTTCATCATTGCCATGGACAACTCCAATTACTACACAATTTTATCCATGATGACGGATAGAAAATATGAGGAAAAAGTTCATCGCTTTATAGATTTTTGCACCATCTATGAAAAAAAATACAGTGAAGTACCCGATCCCTACTATGAAGGTGAACAAGGTTTTGAAATTGTATTGGATATTGTTGAAGATGGATGCACAAATTTAGTTACGTTTTTTCAAAATAAACTTTAGTAATCAGTGTATGATCGCACATACTTCTCTACCAAAGCTATTTCATGTCAAAGTCTACGCCATGACGTTGCTCATTCCCGCCGTCGAATGGCTCGCGCCTTTTAGGCGCTGCGCTTGAGTTCTCCTCTGGGAATAAGCAACATCATTGAGAGTTTAGATAAAACAAATGGGTTGTTAAGAAAGAGGATTAGTTGCTTTGAAAAAAGAAATTGGGAAGTGAGAAAAGGAAGAAGGACAAATTGCATTGTGCAATTTGACTATTTTATTTTTCTCATTTCACACCGCAAAATGTTTTACGTGATCACAATGTGAGAAACATCATTCTTCATGAGAGGTACTTGAACATAGAAGCGTAGGTATGTTTTTCGTACAGCCCCTGTAAGCTTGTCTGAACAACAAGAAATTCATTCATTGAAATGATCATTGAAAATAGTTTATTATATTTGGAAAAATAAATGTCCGTGAGTTGCTGAAAGGGGTTGGTAGAAAAATATACCTACGCCAAATCCCGTTTCAAAAATGTATGATCTCAGAGCAATTGACGAATTTTAAGAAGCAACTTTTGCGTTAGCAGCTTACTTTCCATTGCAATAAATACTGTATCAATGCCTGCAAGGGTACCCACAACACCTTCAATCGGATTGCGATCCATCTCTGTTGCAACCATCTGTGCAGCACTCTCGGAAGTTTTTAACACAAGCAAATGATCTCCAGCACCATCGATTGATTTACAATGTACTTTTACAACTTGCTCCCACGAAGGAGCAAACGACATATCTGAAGGAAGTTCATAGCCTTTGGGTCCTTTTACGATATGCAAACTTTCAATATCGCGCGAGATGGTGGTTTGTGTCACTTTAAAACCACGCTGTTTCATTTGATTAACAAGATCGGCTTGTGTTTCAATTCGACTTGAACCAATCAGCTCAACAATCACTTCATGTCGTTGTTCTTTGGATTGCATACTCATCTATAGCTCCGCCGTAGATGTACCCTTGAAATGTAAAAATCCTGCCATGAACAACACACCCAATGGAATTGTAATCCAAGATGCAACTCCAAAGCCTGCAGGCACATACCCTAGAAAAATTGAAACTCCACCCACAAACAACGCATACGGCATCTGGCTTTGAACGTGATCCATGTGGTCGATACCACTCCATATCGAACTCATAATGGTTGTATCTGAAATCGGAGAGATATGATCTCCAAAAATCGCACCTGTTAGAATGGATCCAATGCTTGCATATAGAATTTGCAAAAATGTCTCTTGGGGTACCCCTTGCGCAATCATCACTGTGTGTGCCAATGGAAGCGCAAGTGGAAACAAAATTGCCATGGTCCCCCATGAGGTTCCTGTTGCAAATGCCATCATAAAGGAAAGGATAAAGATCAATGCTGGTAAAAATTCAATGGACACAACACTGGATAACATTTGCCCCAAGACTTGCCCAGATTGCAATTCATCCATGACAGCAGACAATCCCCATGCAAAAACCAAAATCACTACAGGAAGCACCATCGATTTCACACCTTCAAGCCAAACATCAAAACACTCATCAAACGTAAAAACTTTTTTCGAAATGGTCATGATCATGGCAAGCACAGTTGCAATTAAAGCACCCCACGTCAAAACAATTACTGGATCGGCTGCGCCAAAGATATCTAAAATTTTGGTTTGGTCGCTAAACACCCCTTGATCGATAAGTGCTTGTTTTCCTGAAATCCAAAAACCAACCAGCACAACTACAAGCAAAACAAAAATAGGCAAAAAACCCATCATCGCTGTACCGTTGTGTTTCATGTTTTTCTCCCACTCGCTCACGTCTTTACTCATCATCGGTTTTGAATCGGGTCTGTTGACTTGCCCCGTTGTTCGCGCGCGATGTTCAGCACGCCACATGACACCCCACTCTTTCTTCATCAAAATGGTAAGAAAAATAAAAACCAAAAGAAAGATTGCGTAATATCGATGTGAAAGAGAATGGATGAACAATGAATAAGCATTTTCTTCGATGCCTAATTTCTCAACGGCTGTTGCAATTAATCCTAACTCATAGGCAATCCATGTAGATACAATGGAAAGGGATGCAACAGGTGCTGCGGTTGCATCGACAATAAAAGAAAATTTTTCACGTGAAATCTGAAAGCGATCCGCAAGCGGTCGATATAAATTTCCCACAATAATGGTGTTGGCGTAATCATCAAAAAACACAGCGATGCCCGTAAACACCATAAGAAGTTGTGTGCGCACAGCATTGTTTGCATACACAATCATTTTTTCCAGAAGTTTGGTAAGCCCACCCGACTGAGTCAAAATGGCAATCATGCCACCAATGGTCATGGTAAACAAAATAAGCCCTGCATGATTGCTATCACTTAAGGCACCCACCATATAATGGTCTGCGACACGCAAAAAAGCACGAAAGGCACCCGATATGCTCCATGACCCCACACTGATGAGCGCTCCTGAAAGCATGCCCATAAACAACGAAAACAGAACATTACGTGTGATAAATGCAAGACCGATGGCCAAAATTGGAGGGATCAAAAGATATGCATCTTTATTCAAAAAAAACAGCATTACACAGAAAAAAACAAAAATTGAGGGTAAAATATGGCATTTTTTAAACATGCTTGAACTATAGTGCATAAATATGATTTTTCAAAGCAGTATTTATTCACTAAAAGAGGGCTAGTTTATAGTAGCCAGAAGCAGGTCATAGAAATAATGGTGGGGATAATCGCAAACAGAAATAGTTGAAGTGGGCTAATACCATCCTCTCCAAAATCCTTCTGTAGAATCGAAAATCCAGCCGGATTGGGTGCATTGGCAATGACAGTTAAACCTCCCCCTGAAACAGCGCCTGCAACAAGAGCGTACTTAAAGACTTCAGAGATACCCTCTACTTGAGAGCCTAAATAGGTGAGTGCTGCGTTGTCGGTAAAGGCTGTCAAACCTGTAGCACCCAGAAAAAGCGGAAGTGCATCGAGCTTTGCCAAAAGTGGCGCTAGCCACCAGTCCTGAAATTCACCCAACACAACAAGACCTGCCAAAAAGTATGCAACCAATAAGCTCTGACGAATTTTTAATGTGTCTTGAAACTCAGGTGTAATCACGGTTACACCAATAAAAAACATAAAGAGTCCCATGAATACACTTGGATGATGACTCGTTAATACAACTCCTGCCAAAAACAGAAGATGAACAATGGTTAACCATGTAGGTGCTGCACGTTTGATCAAAGGCACATCTTCCCATGAAAGCGCACGAATCTCTTTTGCAAGAATAAGTAGCGCAAGTGTCGCATTGATAAACACTGCTACAACAGCCTTGTACCCAAATTGATGCATCATAAAATCGATGTCCCATCCCCATTTTCCGGCAACCATCAACACTGGCGGAGCTGCATAGGGCGTGAGCACACCACCGATCGAGATATTGACAAACAATATGGCAAGCGTGACATACTTAAATCGATTGGAAACCTGTCGCTTGTAAAACTGATCACGCAACACAAGTGCTGTTACTGTCATCGCTGCAGGCTCCGTAATAAAACTTCCCAACAGGGGTCCAAGTGTTAAACAAATAAAATAAATCGCCATACTTTGATAATGTTTTGAAAACAAACGTGATGCGCGCACGATAAAGTTTTCCGCCATTTCAATGATGGGTTTTGTAGACGCAACCGTCATGACAGCAAAAACAAACAGTGGCTCTGTAAAATTAATTCCATCAATTGTACGAACTGCTTCATCAAAACTAGATGAAAATGCATAAAGAACGAAAAACACACCTGCCCAAAAACCAAAAACAACTTCCACTTCACCCAACAAGTGAAACAAATTTTCTTTAACAGACCCATCTGGAAAGCGATGTGCCAATTTTGTAAATGTGCTTGTTAAAAAAGTGTGCAGGACCGCAAGCCCAAAGCAGCCTGTGGCCAAATGATCTATTGTGAACATTGAATTATCCATGATCAAAAAACCATTCTACATACTTGAGTTAATCTGTACATCATTGATTATTGAGTAGATAATAATTGCCATGCACTAGCAATATCACGACTTTGTAATTTTTTTTGAAGTTCACTTAATTGATTTTCAGACCAGCTTGGTGGCTTTTGATGTACGTTGTCGGGTAGACTTTCTACTTGTGCCAACAGCGCCAGTTGGTTTTTTGTTAACCCTAATTCGAAAAGCCAGTTAGGCAAACCATCCCAACCAATCCCTAATTTTGTTTGCGGCTGGGGTGCTTCAAACAGAGAGGGCCCAAACGCGCGCGTGTAATAGTGCCCACCATTTCGTCCAACTTGATCCATTTTTTCAACAACCACTTTGTTATCTTTATAAAGATTTTCTGCAATGTGCACATAGATCACATCACAAATCGCAAGTTGACCTGAACCATTGTTGTCACCCAACGCAATCATATCGCGAAGCCTGCACTCCAAATGAAAAGGCGATTCTTGCACACGGAAAGGTTTGACAACTTCTGAAGCAACTTTGGTTAATCCACTTTTGATAAATTCATCAACCCCTGTTGGATATTCGGTTGATGTAAGGTTAACCTGCTCTACAATATCGAATGTAACAACGTGAACCACGCACTCTTTTGTTTCTACAAGATTTTTGTATGTGTCTTTATACGTCCCATCTCTTCCGCGCCTTGCTGGAGAAAAGGCTACCACGGGAGGGTTAGAGCTAAATGCATTAAAAAAGGAAAACGGTGCCAGATTATCTTGTCCGCTTGCAGATTGTGTGGAAACAAGAGCAATGGGCCGAGGCGCAATCCCGCCAATCATCAGATTGTGCATTTGACGGATATCTAATTTTTTCGGATCAAACGAATACATGACTACCTAGATATACTATTGTCAGAATCATACAAATTTTGTGAATAAAACAATCTTTCTGTTTTTTTATACATTCTTCTTTTTGGCGAGAATGGAGTAATCAGGATTTCGAAGCACCAACTTGTTCGTTAATGTGCCCAAACGTTCGATCTCTAGCTCAATGGTATCATTGGGCGCAAGCCATGTTGGTTCAAAACTTTCACCGCTTTCTTTGGCTTGTTTTGCATTCGTGCTGTTAATTTCAGCATAGCAGCCCGTGCCCACCGTACCCGATCCAATGACGTCTCCGGGATACAATGTTGCACCATACGATGCTCTTTCAATAATCTGCGCAAACGTCCAATCCATAGTCTTCATGTTTCCTTCAGAAACTTTGTTTCCGTTATGTCTTGCGATCATTTGCAAATCATACCGATCCCCTTGTGAGGTAGGCACTCTTCGATCGTCCAATTCATCTTTGGTCACCAGATAAGGACCAAAAGTGTTTGCAAAGTCTTTACCTTTGGCAGGACCTAAAGAAAGTGTCATTTCTTCAGTTTGCAAAAGTCGTGCAGATAAATCATTCCAAATCATGTATCCAAAAATATGCTCGTCAGCTTTTTCAACAGGAATATTGATACCTTCTTTTCCAATCACGACGGAAACTTCGAGTTCGAAATCCATTTTTTTGAAATGATCGATTTCTAAATACACATCACCTTGACCAAAAACAGCGTTATGGTTAGAAAAATAAAAAATTGGAAATTGATCAAACTCAGGCGCCATTTCTGCACCACGGTTTTTACGCATGGTTTGAACGTGTTGTCTAAATGCATATCCATCGCGCACAGATGTTGGATGAGGCACAGGTGCAAGCAATTTTGGACCATCCACGAATGAAAAATCTTTTGGCGATGTTGTAATTTCAGCAGAAAGCTTTTTTACATCTGCAATATAATCCAATTGATGCGTTAAAAACGCTTTCATATTATCTGGCAGATTAAATCCAAGCTTTACGCCGCTGGTGTGAACGTCATAGACGTGCTCGTGGATCCATAATCCCAAGCGGTCTGTGTTTTGATATGCATAACTTACAAATTTCATGATGTTCTCCTACATGGATTTCCAAACTTTTTCAATGATCGCTATGGCCATTTGGTTTTCTTCCATTGTCCCTGTATTGATTCTCACACCTTCAGGAATACCAAATCGGTCCAAATGACGCAAAATCAAGCCTTTCTCAAGGCATTTCTGCGTAAACTCAAGCGCTTTTTTTTCATTTTTGAGAATAAGCATCAAAAAATTTGCGTAACTTTTTCTGACAAAAGGTAATTTCATATCATCAAGCTTCTTGGTAAAATACAACATGCCTTCACGATTGATTTGAATGGTCTCCTGTAAAAATGCTTCATCATCCAGCGCAAAAACAGCTGCCATTTCCGAAATACTTGCTGGTTCAAACGGAAGCTTTACTTTCATAATTTCTTGAATCATTTCTGCATCAGCAATGCCATATCCCACACGCAAACCCGCCATACCATAGGCCTTTGACATGGTTCTTGTAACAATGACGTTTTCAAACTGATCAAGAAGTTCCACACCATTGGGATAATCATCAAAATCTTTTGCATATTCAAAATACGCTTCATCCAACACAACCACAATGTGTTCAGAAACATTTGATAAAAAATGCAAGAGTTCATCTTTTGAAAGCATGGTTCCAGTTGGATTGTTGGGATTGGCCAGATAGATTAATTTTGTTTTTTCCGTAATCGCTTTTTGAATTGCCTCAAGGTCATATGCATAATTTTTCAGTGGAACGGTTTGAATAGGAATACGTAATTTTTTGGCATTCACATAGGTTCCAATAAATGATCCATCACTGGTAAGAATTTCTTCGCCCTTACCGACAAACGCCATGTTAATGTACGCAAGAAGAGAATCTACACCACTGGTTACAACAATTTCCTCAGGTTTTTTTTGCAATTGTGAAGCTAACTTTTCCACCAATTGTGGCGTTCTTGGATGAGGATAAATATGCAAATTTTCTAAAGACGCTTCAATGCCTTTTTTTGCCTTTGGGGCAAGTCCACGTGGATTTTCATTGGATGCAAGCTTGATCCAACGCTCAACCTGAAACTCTTTGGCTACATCTGCAATGGATCTCCCCGGCTTGTATGGTGTTAGATTTTGTATATGGGGTGGAATCGTAATTTTCATTTAAGACTCAAGCCATGATTTTGCATAATTGGGTTCTAATACTTTTTTTACATTGCTTGTACTTTGCAAAGGTGCAAACGTATCGATCATCACGGCTAACTCATTTGTTTCTTTTTTACCAACAGATTCTTCAGTTTTACCCGGCTGTGGACCATGAGGAAGCCCCATAGGATGATGAGAGATCGTACCTTTTTTAATCCCCTTACGGCTCATAAAATTTCCCTCAACATAATAGATTACTTCATCTGAATCAACGTTGGTGTGAAAGTATGGCGCAGGAATGGCTTGCTCATGAAAATCAAAAAGCCTTGGCACAAAATTACAAACCACAAAACTCTCTGTTGTAAACACAAGATGAACTGGTGGTGGTTGATGAATCTTACCTACAATCGGCGCATATTCATGAATGTTAAACGCAAATGGGTACTCAAAACCATCCCAACCCACAACATCAAAGGGATGATGATTGAGTGTATGAATGTACCAATCTTTTCCTGCTTTGACATACACTTGAAATTCACCCTTGTTATCAAATGTTTCTAGACGAGAAGGAGGACGAAAATCACGCTCGCAGTAAGGGGCAGCTTCCGTACATTGGCCATATTCGTTTCGAAAATGCTTGGGAATATCAAAAGGCGTTGGAGATTCTACAACAAGCATTTTGTTGTTTTTATCTTTCACTTCGATTTGATACACAACACCTTTAGGAATGACCAAGTAGTCACCTTCAACATAATCAATAGCACCAAAATCTGTTTTTAATGTGCCCTGCCCTTGATGAACAAAGATCATTTCATGTGCATACACATTTTTATAAAACGACTGACAAGACTGGTCAGGTGAAGCTGTAGAAATGCTGCACGTATCGTTATACAAATACAACATACGAGATGAAATCGGATCACCTTGCGCCTCAAGGTCAAACGTATGAAACATTCTCCACTCTAAAGGGGCACTCTCCCACACTTCAGAAGTGTTTTTTTGAACTTTTTTGATCTCTTTGATCGCAGTGGGCATATACAAATGGTATTTGTTAGAATAAATGCCAGAAAATCCTTTGGTTGAAAAAAGTTCTTCACGATGAAGCGTTTTGTCTTCTTTATAGAAAGTAATGTGTCGCTTTTGAGGGAACTTTCCTAACTTATGATAGAACATAACTGCCCTCTTCCATTCTTAAAAATTGTAGCTGCGCAACTTGAGCACTGGGCAATTCGAAAAGTTCAAGTTTGAGATCAGATCGAGGCATGAAGGAGCGAGACCCCGGAGGCGTATGTAATAATACGTCGAGGAGGTCGAGCGACTGAGAAACGAAGATATGATCCAAAATTGGACTTTTCATCAGAGGTTACCTCGTTTTGCTTGATCTTGTTCGATCGACTCAAATAAAGCTTGGAAGTTACCCTGTCCAAAACCTTGTGCACCGCCAACGCGCTGAATAATTTCAAAAAAGAATGTAGGTCGATCACCAATGGGCTTTGTAAACAATTGCAGCAAATATCCTTCTCCACCTGTGATGTCTTCAAAATCACAAAGTATGCCCTGTCTCTCAATTGCCTCTATGGTTTCATCAGGACTTCTTCCACTCTTACGCATATTCTCATAGTACGTTTCAGGTGCTTCTAAAAACTCAATACCGTTTTTGCGCAATGCTTGAATAGAAGACACAATATCATCTGTTGCTATAGCTACATGCTGGACGCCTGAACCATGATAGTGCTCAATGTATTCTTCAATTTGGGATTTTTTTAAACCTTTATAGGGTTCATTGATGGGATTTTTTATTACGCTATCTTTAGAACGCACTACTTTAGAAAGAAGTGCTGAATATTTGGTTGAAATATCGCCGGGTCCAAAATCGACAAACGTTTCAAAATCCATTGTCTGATTAAAATAATTTGCCCACTGATCCATTTCATTCACGCGAACATTACCCACAACATGATCAATATAAAGTAGTTTTGAGTCTTCGTTGTAAAGTTGTATTTTCTGTACCGGCTCATCAAATCCGGGTTGAAAAAGACCTTTGTATTGTTCATTATTAAAATAAACAATTTCAGTGTCATCATAAATTTTTATGGTCGCCATGTGCACAACGCCGTTGTCATCTTTGAGTAAAAAAGGTTTTACAACAGGCACAGCACCTTTTTGAACTGCAGAGGTAAATGCATGCTCTACATTCTTAACTTGGTATGCCCACCTTTTGACGCCATCACCATGCTTTTGCAAAAAAGTCTGAATGTCATAGGTGTCTGGTTGGAGTGGTGAAGTAACAACAATCTTAAAGTCATTTTTGGTTAAATAGTAAGAGGTGCGATCGCGACAACCTGTTTCAGGACCTTTGTACGCTTTGATATCCATACCCAAGCCTTTGGCATACCAATAGGCAGCCATTTTGGCGCTACCCACATAGAACTCAACATAATCGTAACTTGTAATCCCCATGGAATTGGACATGCGTACTCCTTCTGCATTTTTAACTTCAATGTATATATGCTTTTTTTGCCGGACTTCAAAGGTTTTATTAACTACTGATTATTCATATGTTTTTTCTTGAATCGTACCTATCTTGCAGGTACGAAATACCCATGCATATTCTTTGGATACTTATTGGTGGATCGCTGGGCGCGTTGGGTCGATATCTTATTTATATTTTACAAACCAAATGGTTTGGATCTATTACTTGGCCCTCAACTTTGATTGTTAATCTTCTAGGGTGTTTTGGATTGGGGTTGTGTTTTTCCATGTGGCGGTCTGAAAGCTTACATGATTCACATCGTATGTTCTGGATGATTGGTTTTTTTGGAAGCTTTACAACTTTCTCCACATTTGGAATGGATTTGTTTCAAATGATAGAACAAAAACACTTTACCACCCTTTCCTTGTATCTTTTTCTATCTGTTGTTATGGGTGTGATCTTATTTTGGGCAGGTATGTATGTACATCCCTATATATGCAAAAAAGGATCCCCTTCTATGACAACAACGGATACACGATTTGGCATTACAAGAAATGATGAGTTTGCATGGGTGCGAGACAAAAACAACCCTGAAGTTCTTGCGTTATTAGAACAAGAAAACAAAAAAACAGATACGTATACAAACCAATTTGCAAGCTTACGCGAAGAACTTTATCAGCAAATGATTTCAAGAATTAATGAAGACGACGAATCCTATCCATATCCAGACGGAGAATATTTGTACTATTCTAAAATTTCTAAAGGAGAAAACTACAAGCGGTACTACAGATCTCACAACGGACAAGAAGAGTTATTGCTTGATTTAAATGAGCTTGCAAAAGGAAAAGATTTTTTAAACATTGGCGCATTTGAAATCAGTCCATCACACCAAAAACTTGCATACACCATGGATTTTAATGGATCTGAAATATACACAATCTACATCAAAGATTTACAAACCGGCAAAACACACAAAACAACAGTAGAGGATTGCACATCCAACATCGAATGGGGCGCTAACGATAGCAGCCTGTATTACTCTAAACTTGATGAAACACATCGTCCCTATCAGATTTATCACCACATTCTTGGCACACCTTCATCAACAGACAAACTTATTTTTCAGGATGACAATCTTTCCAATAACGTACTTTTCTATAAAACGCTTTCAGATCGATTCATGATGATTAATTCATCAAACAAACTATCTTCTGAAGCTCATTATATTGATCTCAGCATAAGTCCTACAGATGTTGTGCTTTTTTCTCCACGAAAAGAGAACGTTCTTTTATACCTTGACCATCATGATGAAAGTTTCGTGATTCACACAAATGAAAACGCAATTGATTTCAAAGTACTAACTACACCGATTACATCGACAGAACAAAAAAGTTGGGTTGAAATTATTGGCCATCAAAAAGGAAGATACATTGAAGATGTCAGTGTGTTTAAACACTTCTGGGTTTTATGGCAAAGGGAACAAGGAAACCAACGATTGCGTATCTATGACCCACAGACAAAACAAACAACAGACATTCCCTTTGAACAAAAAGCATTTTCACTCTCTGCTGAAAGCAATGTGCAGTTTAATACAAATGTATATCGATTTGGCTTTTCCTCTATGAAAACGCCCTATTCCGTTATGGAATATGACGTTACAACCAAAACAACTCAAACACTCAAAGTTAAAAAAGTACCGGGCGATTTCAATCCAGATGACTATATTGTTGATAAAATCTTTGCTCCATCCAGCGATGGCAAAACACAAATTCCAATTTCAATTCTCACACCCAAAAATCTTGCAAAAGATGGTCAGAACAAAGTACTACTTTATGGTTATGGTTCATACGGCATCTCCATTGATCCCGGCTTTAACGTACCTGCGTTAAGCCTTGTTGATCGCGGCTTTATCTACGCGATTGCACACATCCGTGGAAGCTCAACCAATGGCCGATCTTGGTACGAAGATGGAAAGTTTCTTCACAAAAAAAATACGTTCAATGATTTTATCGACTGCGCACATTTTTTGATTGATCAAAAATATACCAAACCCAAAAACATTGCCATTATGGGGGGAAGCGCCGGTGGGCTTTTGATGGGCGCTGTAGTAAATCAAGAACCAGAACTATGGGGCGCTGTGCTCGCGTTGGTTCCCTTTGTTGATGTGATCAACACAATGTTAGACGAATCACTACCGCTAACAGTGATTGAGTATGATGAATGGGGCAATCCAAATGAAGAAAAGTTTTTTACATACATGCACTCTTACGCACCTTACGAAAATATCAAAGAGGCAAACTTTCCTTCTATTTTAGCCACTGGCGGCATCAATGATCCGCGTGTGGGATTTTGGGAACCTACAAAGTGGGTATTACGACTACGAAAACATCAAAAAGCATCCAACCCAATTCTTTTACAAATGGAACTCGGTGCTGGCCATCAAGGCCCTTCTGGCAGGTACGAGTATTACAAGGAAAGATCCAATCAATACGCGTTTGTTATACATGAACTTACAAAATAAATGATATAGTACAAGTATGGACGCGCGTCTCTTACAACATCCAATGGTTACCACCGAAGATGCGGCGGTCTATTCGGATTTTGAACACGAGACTTGGGCAATTCTATTTGCCAGACAAAAACAACTACTTCCACAATATGCTGCACCTGAAGTTTTAGAAGGTATGAAAATTTTGGATATTCGAGAGGATAAAATTCCAAATTTTTCATGGATCAACGAAATTTTAGAAAGAGAAACAAACTTTCGTGTTGTACCTGTTAAAGGATTTATTCCTGAAAAACTTTTTTTTGAGTTTCTTTCACAACGATGTTTTCCAACCACATGTTTTATTCGAAAAAGAGAACAACTCGAATATCTTGTAGAACCCGACGTATTCCACGACGTGTTTGGACACGTACCTCTTCTTGTTAATCCGATTTTTGCCAACTTCATGCAGGAATTCGGGAAAAAAGGGTTAGAATCTATAGAACACGATCTGTATCGCTACGCTGCAGCCCTATACTGGTTTACGGTTGAGTTTGGCCTGATACAGACCGCCAAAGGCATTAAAGTATATGGCGCAGGCATTACTTCTAGCATTGGTGAGACGCAATACTCTATTGATTCAGATAAACCTAACCGATTGAAATTTAACATGATTCGAGCCATGAAAACGCTTTATCGCATAGACCACTTTCAAGAGTCTTATTTTGTAATTCAAGATTATCAAGAGCTATTTGATACTTTGCTTCATATGGACTGGCAAAAACTCAAACTTATTATTGACAGTTTTCCGGATATTGACGAAGGTGTTGTAAGAAGCGATGATGAGCTTATGCAAGAGGGGTAAATCGTGTCAAAGCTATCTGCATCAGACATTCAAAATCAAATTAAAACGCTAGGAAGCTCTTGGCAAGTGACGAGTCATGGGCATTTATTCAAAGAGTTCATTTTTGACGACTTTTTGAAACCGCTAGGATTTGCAAATAAAATTGCAGCACTTGCTGAACAAATGCAACATCACCCAGATCTTACAGTTCGATGGGGAAAACTTGGTGTTGAAATTTGGACTCATTCTGAAAACAGCTTAACCCAAAAAGACTTTGATCTAGCACAGCGAATTGAATCTTTATGAGTGACCATATCCAACACTATGAAGTGATTGTTCTTGGTCTTGGCGCGATGGGTAGCGCTGTCATGTATGAGCTTTCACAATCCAAAATTCAATGTTTAGGAATTGAGCAATTTACTCCTATTCATGATTTAGGCTCTTCACATGGTCAAACCAGAGTCATTCGCAAAGCATACTTTGAACATCCGGATTATGTACCTTTGGTCCTTGAGTCCTATAAATTTTGGGAAAAATATGAAAAAGAATTTGGCGTCGAGCTTCTTGTCAAATGTGGTTTATTTACAAGCACGGACTTAGACCATCCAGTTTATCAGGGCAGTCGATTATCAGCGCAAAAACACTATGTTGAATTTGAAGAACTCAATCAAATCGATTTGGCGGTTAAGTTCCCATCTTTTTCATTTTTTGATCAAAAATTTGCTCTTTATGAACCCAGCGGTGGATATCTATTTGCGGAAAGAGCATTAGAATGCTGGCAGAAAAACATTCATGAAAAATATGCCACCCTGCAATTTGAAGAAAAAGTTCAAAACATTGAACCTGAGTCTTCAAAAGTTACTGTTACAACCAACAAAAACATTTACTCTTGCGATCAATTAATTGTATGCGCGGGTGCTTGGGCAAAAAAATTCATTCCACATGTACCTCTGCAAGCATACCGCATGACATATCATGTGTTTGAACATGATGATGCGAAAGACATACCTATTTTCTTTTTTAACACGCCTAAAAACAATTGGCTTTATGGTTTTCCGCCCATAGATGGAAAAATGAAAATCGCATACCATAATGTCCATGAACCTTGTGATCCAGATACAGTCAATCGCTTCGTCCAGCAAAAAGAAATTGAAAGCATTTATGAGGAAGCAAGAGCATATTTACCTAAGCTTGGGAAACATGTTTTTTCAAAAGTTTGCTTATACACAATGACCCCTGATGAGCACTTTATCGTTTGCAAATGTTCAAAGTACAACAACATCAACATTGCCGCAGGATTTTCGGGTCATGGTTTTAAATTTTCTCCTGTCGTCGCAAGAGCGCTTGTGGATCTCGCTACGCAAGGAAAAAGCATTTACCCTATTGAGTTTTTACACTCCGACCGATTTTCAAATTAGGTTTAATGGATACAGAATTCTTCGTGTTGCGCTAAATTTATTTCCAAACTGATCAATACCTTCTTGTT
>JAGRAZ010000021.1:0-11225 GCA_020434345.1 Bdellovibrionales bacterium | reverse complement strand
GCGATATCAAAGTCAACTGTAAGGTTGACTTCATAAATCACATTATTCGATAACGTTGATTGATTCATCGATAACACGCTCTTCTTTTGTTCCATCTGCGTGCTCAATCACTTCAACTTTTTGTTCTGTCTCAATTGTTTCTTCAACTACAAACTCAACACGTCTGTTAATGCGAAGTGTTTCAGCATCTACTTCTTTAACTTTGAGTCGAGACTCTCCATATCCAACAGAAGATAATTTTTCAGCTGGTACGCCTTTGTTAATTAAATACGTGCGTACAGACTGCGCCCGACGTTCAGAAAGCCCTTGGTTGTGCGCAACTGACCCACGACTGTCTGTATGTCCTTCAATGGTTATCATTGAAATATACTCAGCATATTTCAAAATAACTTCCGCTGCCGAATCTAATTCACCATAACTTTCTGGTAAAATGATGGCTTTGTCTGTCTCAAAATTGATTTCTCTACGAACACTTAGGTTATCTTTGAGAATTTGAATTTTTGTACTGATGGATGGTTCTGGTTCAGGTTCTGGAAGTTCAATTGGCTTCTCTTCACGATTGCCAAAAGGCACCTTGATACCACCTTGGAAACTTCCATCGCTACTACGAGAAGAGCGAAACGCTTCTAGGCCTGTACCAGCAAAAGCGCGCACAGGTCCAAACTTACCGCGCAAACCAACTTGGATCTGTATTGGATTTTGGTCACGGCTGATGCTTGAAAGCGTATACCCGTTGATAAGTTCAAAATTTACACCCAACATTTTGGTAATGCGTGCAAAGGCTCCCACGCCTGTGTCAACTCGAAAACGTCGATCTACCGTTGCAAACTCTGCGTTGTTTGCTCCGCTGACACCAACGTTACCGTAAATTGTTACAATATTCGCAAATGTCGTATCCGCCAAAAGCATGCCTCCAAAGCCCCAGCTGTCATCTGAAATCAAATAGTTATTGTCTTGATCGTTACGACCTGTTGGGAAAAATCCCCAAGGCATAACAGCAAAATTTACCTTACTTTCATCACTGGTCAGTCTCCATTTAAGTTTCCAACCAATATCACCCAACTCCCAAGCATCTGGATCGGTTGCAACAACTTCTGCTCCATTCACAGAAGAAAAGTGAAAAGGAACTGTAAGACCAAACAACAAACGATCACTCAACATGACCGCACCACCAAATTGAATAGAATGTATGTCATTGACTACAATCCCAGTTTGCGTATTTCTACCTGCATCCAAACGAATAAGCGGTTTGTTGATGTAATCGTAAGATAAGCGAAGCAAAAAACGGTGTTTATACAATTCAGAATCAGGACCCAACGCATCTTCAAGTTGAAATGTTTCTAACGTATCGCTAAATCGAAAAAAGTGGCTGTTGATACTTTGTGCATTTGAGTTTGAAAATACACCAACAACAAGTAAAACAAGAATAAGTATAAGTTTTTGTTTATTTTTTGGCTTCATAGGTACCCCTCATATCTGTTTATAGTACCGATATCAATCTAAACCTTATCCACATAATCCTTAGGGTATTGACAAGCTTATGACCCCGTCATAAAGTCCAAAGCCAAGATGCCGAAAAAAGACAAATTACCCCCATACGTCATTCATCCTTCTACAGCCCTTATCAGTAAGGGATTTGACCCCTCACTATCTGTCGGGTCTGCAAGGCCAGCAGTATTTCGATCTTCTACTTACGTTTTTTCCTCGCCTGAGAAGGCCAAGGAAGCATTTGAAGTCGCTTTGGGTAAAAGAGAGCCCTCACCTGACACAGAATTGATTTACGCAAGGCTATCACATCCTAATGCTGAAATTCTTGAAACGCATTTAACGGCACTTGAACCAGAGGCAAAAGCAAGTGCAGTTTTTAATTCCGGGATGGCCGCAATTTCCACAATTTTTTTCACTTTTTGTAAACCACAAAGAAATTTTATTTATACAAACCCGATCTATGGCGGAACACATCACCTCATTTCTGAACTTTTAACGCCCATGCAATACACAGGTCATCCAGTCATGGCTGGCCAAACGGAAAAGTTACAAGATGTTATTTACAAAACAAAAAATTTAGATCTAATCTTTATAGAGACACCATCAAACCCAACACTTACAATCACAGATATCGAGGCAGCAGTGGAAGCCGCGCAATCACACCCAGATAAACCACTTGTAGTTGTTGACAATACATTTATGGGGCCAACCTTTCAGCATCCTTTAGAATTTGGCGCTGATCTTGTCGTTTATTCAGCGACAAAATTTCTGGGTGGATTTAGCGATCTTTTGGGCGGTGTTATCATCGGTCGATCGCAAAAACACATTCAGCAACTCCAAGGAACACGCGCGATCATGGGCAACATACTGCAACCTGATGAATGCTGGATTCTGGATACCCGTCTTCCAATGGTAGAAATTCGCATGCGTTCTGAAAGTCAAAATACAAAGTTGATTGTTGAACAAATTAAAAAACATCCAAACATCATTGAACTCTACCATCCCTCACTCATCAAAGACGAAAAGCAAAAAAAGATTTACCAAAAGCAATGCAATGGATCAGGGTCTATATTTTCCATGCGCCTTCAAGGAGGTCAAAAAGGTGCGTTTGAATTTTTACGAAACTTACGAATCATCAAAAATGCCGTAAGCTTAGGGGGTATGGAATCTCTTTGTTGCCATCCAGCAACAACAACACATTCGGAAATTTCCCCTGAAAGACTTTTTGAATTGGGCATTACGGATGACTTGGTTCGCTTATCCATCGGCATTGAAGACCACCGAGATCTCCTCCAAGATATTGAACAAGCATTAGATTATTAGAGCGACTCCATCTTTCGAATCATTTCTCCATAACGTATACCTGTTTTTGAAAGCGTATAATAATCAACGTCTACATAATCAAGAATCGCGCCTAAAAGTACAACTGCTGGCACAGCAAGGTCTGCACGATGTGGTTTTACATCAAATGTTTTAGTAATCTTTGATGGTTCTTTATGAATGATAGAAAGCAACAACTTGTTCATTTCACCAAAATATACGTCCTGTCCGTGCATCTCCTTGAAGTGAATCTGATGAAACTTCAGCGTCATCTTTGCTACAGCAGAGGGGTTGCCACCAGACATCAAAGCTTTCGTATTTTTTTTTGATTTTGGAATAGATACTTTTTTAAAAATTTCTTGTATTCCGAAAAAAACACGAGAAACACTTTCTTTATTGTATTCATTATTTTCAAACATTTGCTTTACACGCAGCACACCTACCTCAATTGATTTTTGAAACAATACTTTTGAATCTAGAAGCTCAATGCACTCGATACTTCCGCCACCAATATCAAAAATAAGAAAATGCCCTTTAGAGAGATCAAACAGCGCTTGATGTGCCATCAAAACAAGACGAGATTCTTCATCTCCAGAAATTATCTCTATTTCTATACCAATTTTATTTCTAACCCGATCTAAAACTTCTTTTTGATTTGATGCTCTTCGAAGAGAACTGGTTGCAAAGCATCGGTACGAACAATCAAATTTTTTGATCACACGCTGAAACTCAATCAGCGCTAAAATCAGCTGTTCAATTTTTTCTTCTTCAATTTGTGAAGCTTCCGAAGGAAGGAGTCGAAGTGGAATCTTAGACACTTTCTCAATAACAACCTTTTTTTTATCGATCTGGGCAACCGACATTTTGATTGAATTCGAGCCAATATCAATAACAGCATATTTCATACTTTTTTTGCTTTCATGGATGCAATTAACTTTGGAGTTATCATCCACACTAGTTTTGAAAATATTTTTTCGTTTTCAATTTTAACATCCAACAAAGCACATCCGCCCTTTTTAAAACGAACATGGTTGGAGCCATGTATACCTAATAAATACGAAAGCAAATTAGAAAAATGATTTTCATGCCCGACAACAACAAGCACCTGAGACTGCGTAAGGTGTTCTTGAATTTTTTGTACAGTTTGTTCTATAGGTGTTTGCTGCAAAAACACGTCATCGACCTGTACGTTTACCTGAGGGTAAAACTGATGCAGAATTTCTGATGTTTGTTTGGTTCTGACAGATGGGCTGCACACAATCAAATGGACTGGTTGAACAAATGTGGATAGCCATTTTGCAACTTTGGTAAAGGATTTTACCCCCTCATCCGTCAAGGGTCTCTCAATATCCGGCTTTTGATGCATTTGTTGCCACAGGGCCCTATCAAAGGCTTTGGCATGACGAACCATCAATAGCTTCATGGCCAATATAATAAGGCATTGCCCTCAAAAACACAAAAACGAGCCCCTCCTGGCCCCCCTTGATTCCCACTTGTACATTTTTCATAAAACAGGTAAAAGGCGTGTAGTCCAAAAAGGGGCGATTCGAATATTCTTTTTTTTACGACTTCTCTTTTTTGCAAGCACATTAACAACATATGAAG
The DNA here is from genome assembly GCA_020434345.1 of Bdellovibrionales bacterium. GTDB lineage: Bacteria > Bdellovibrionota_G > JALEGL01 > JALEGL01 > JAGRMV01 > JAGRMV01. Next base: position 6,812 of record JAGRAZ010000021.1, on the reverse strand, counting down.
GAATAAAAAAATGAGTTTTTCTAATTTTGCGTTGACCCCAAACCTTTTTAAGGCCCTTGAGGACATGAAGTTTACCACACCAACCCCTGTTCAAATGGAAGTGATTCCACTGATTCTAAATGGCAAAGATATCATTGCCTCTTCACAAACTGGCTCCGGTAAAACAGGTGCTTTTTGTATTCCTCTGATTGCAAACCTTGAAAATAATCCAGACGAAGCTGCTCTCATTTTAACACCTACCAGAGAACTCGCAGAACAAATATTTCATGTAGCAATCAAACTCACCCAACACATGAAAGGTGTAAAAAGCGCACTTCTTATCGGTGGCACACCTATTCACAAACAAGTATCTCACCTTCGCAATCGACCCAGAATAATCATTGCAACCCCGGGTCGTGCCAATGACCTCGTTGAGAGAAAAGCGCTGGATCTATCCAATGTAAAATATCTTGTTTTAGATGAAACAGATCGCATGCTTGAGATGGGCTTTGAAATACAAATCAAAGGACTAATTCAACTCACTGCCAAAGACAGACAGAATCTACTTTTTTCTGCCAAAAATCCGAAAAAAAATGAAGCGTTAAGCCACAAGTATCTTAACGATCCAATTCGTGTAAAAATCGATATGCTCAGCAAACCATCAGAAGCACTCGTTCAAGATGTTGCCATGGTTAAAGAAGTATTAAAATTTGATTTCTTACTCAATGAAATCAATACACGTACTGGCACAATGATTATCTTTACCAAAACCAAAAGAGGTGCAGATAAACTTTCAGATAAACTCTATGAGAAAGAAATTCGATCTCGCGCACTCCACGGCGATCTTAGCCAAGAGAAAAGAAAAAGAATCACCCAACAGTTTAGAAGCAAACAATTTGAAATATTGATTGCAACTGATGTTGCTGCACGAGGGTTAGATATTCCACACGTTGAGCATGTTATTAACTATGATGTACCGCTTCATCCACAAGAATACATGCATAGAATCGGGCGTACAGCTAGAGCAGGTGCAAAAGGTCATGCGTTGACAATCGTTGCCCCCCAAGACGAAGATTTATGGGCAAACATTGAACATTATTTATCTTCAGATGGAACATCAAGCTATGATGTAGACCCAAAAAGAAACAAGAAATCATCCGGCAGAGGTAGAGGCCGAAAACGAAAATCTCACTTTGACCGTAAAAGAGAAGCATCTTCAAAAGATAGAGAATTTAAAAGAGGCAAATCCGATCGGTTTAAAAACAAAGGAAAAGGACGATCTTTTAGCAGCGAACGTTCTGAATCGGATGAAAGACCTTCTCGAAAACCTAAGAGAGACAGAAACGAAAGATCTTTTGGTAGTGACAGACCCAGAAAAAGAAAAGACTCAGACAGAAACGAAAGATCTTTTGGTAGCGACAGATCTAGAAAAAGAAAAGACTCAGACAGAAACGAAAGATCTTTTGGTGGTGATCGATCTGGTAGAAGAAAAAATTCAACATCGAAAAAGAAATCTTCTTTTACCGTACGTGATGGCTCATCCAACAAAGGAAGAGGAAAAAAAGGGGGATTTAGTAAGTCAAAAAGCAAAACCCCAACACCTTTTTAAAAGCAAACTCGTTACTATTTCAAAAGCTTTATAATTGATATTAATCGTCGATGTGGACAATTTTTCTGTGATATCGACTGACTACATTTGGATCTGGTTCAAGTTTAATTTTAGCGTCACTTTTACCTTCATAGGAAAACTTTGAGAGAATATATTTCATGGATTCAAGACGAGCAGATTTTTTATCATTGGCACGAATAATGACCCAAGGACTAAATGAGTTATGCGTTCTTGCAAACATTTGCTCTTTATAATGCGTGTACTTATCCCATAAACTTTGTGCTTTTTGGTCTACTGGACTCATTTTCCATTGTTTAAGTGGATTTTTGATTCTGGATGCAAATCTCTTTGCCTGTTCACCCTTTGAAATGGAGAACCAAAACTTGATCAATTCAACACCATCTTCATATAACATATGTTCAAACTCTGGTACCTGCCGCATGAATATTTCATATTGATCATCCGTACAAAACCCCATTACGGGTTCAACAACAGCGCGGTTGTACCAACTGCGATCAAAAAATGAAATCGTTCCCGGATTAGGAAGTTTTTCAACATAACGTTGAAAATACCACTGCCCTTTTTGTGTTTCATTGGGTTTGTTAAGCGCAACCACTTCCAAAAATCGAGGATTAAGATGCTGTGAGTAGCGACGTATCGTCCCACCCTTACCTGCGGCATCTCTTCCTTCAAAAATGATGGCAACACGCCGATTGTTTTCAATGATATCTCGTTGAAGCTTGATAAGTTCTATCTGCAATAGCTTCAAATCCCTTTCATATTCAATCGTTTGCTGAATCTTACGAATGTTGATATTTTTTTTCCCTAAAAGTTTTAGGAAATCCTTACCCGTGGTGACAAAAGGAAGTTCATCAGGACTAATTGTTATCTCTTTAATATCATTTGATTTTTCTTTTTGATGCGCGTCAGACCCAACGAGCGTGATCTTTTTATGATCTTGAGACATCCTACCAGTATACCAAATCACACTGCGTTATTTCACGTCTAAAATGATCGATTTTTTGTTTTTGCAAAAAAACCTTTACAAATGCGCTTGAATCTTCAATGCTCTTTTATGTGGGCATCAAACCCCTTAAAAACCACTTCAGGGCGTAGCGTTTTAAGAGGTCACCCACAGATAGACTGTTGTTTTTTCTTTTTTTCCATCACCAGATCGCATGCTGAAAAAATATCAGTGTGCGATTGTCGAAAAAAACTGACATTTTAAAGACCATTTACGCATTACTTTCAAGTATGATAATAAACTTCAAAAAGAAAGCATGCATGAAAACATTCGGTTTTGAAAAAGGCAGAGTTTTATCCCAAAAGTATGAAGTCATAGGTTTATTGGGTTCAGGGTATGAAGGGGAAGTCTATCAAATCAAAGAAAGAGCAACCGATATCCAACGTGCAGCAAAGTTCTTTTTCCCAAATCGAAATATTGGCAACGTCTCGCTAAAAAACTATGCAAAGAAACTCCACAGGTTATCAGATTGCGCTATTCTGGTTCAGTACAACACAACAGAATTTGTGCAATACAAGGGCAAAAAGCTAGCGTATCTGGTTTCTGATTTTATTGATGGCATTCTGCTATCGGACTTTGTTAAACGATTTTCCGGGCAACGTTTACCATACTACCATGGCTTACATGTGTTTTTTGAACTTGTTTGTGGACTTGCACAAATTCATGAACTTGGAAGCTTTCATGGCGATCTTCATACAGAAAATGTGATGATTGCATCTTTTGGTATTAAGCATAAATTAAAGTTAATCGATTTCCATGACATCGGAGTCGATAAGCGCGTTAAAACAAAACAAGATGTTCGGGATATCATTATTCTTTTTCATGAAATTCTTGGTGGAGAAAAACATTACAAGAATCACCCAGAGGAAATTCAATATATTCTTTGCGGTAAGCGTACAGACGTTATTGAACGAAGATTTAAAAACATGCGGCAGCTTAAGGCGCATTTAGAAACATTTAAGTTTGAATCTGTTATATAAAGATGAAAGATAATCACACAATTCGCTTGCACTCTTATCGAAGATGTCCGTTTGCAATGAGAGTTCGCATGACGTTGCATGAAAAAAACATACCTTTTGAAACTGTAGAAGAAGATCTTAAAAATTTTAGTATTGAGTTACGCAAACATCATCCTGAAGCCAAAGTTCCTGTTTTAATCCATGGGGAAAATATATTGTATGAATCCGCAATTATTACAGAATATCTTGAGGATACATTTCCAACTCCTAAACTTATGCCAGATGATCCATACATAAAGGCCCAAATGCGCCTATGGACGTACTGGTGCAATCAACATTTCAAGCATCATGTGGACCACTATAAATATGGAACATCCAGAAGCGCCAAAGAGGATGTAGAAAATGCACCAAAAATGCTTACTGAAGACCTACAAAAACTAGAAAAAGCACTTTCCAAACACCCCTTTCTTCTTGGCAACACCTTGACTTTAGCGGATATCCACGTGTTTCCCTTTTTTCGACAGCTCACCAAAACCACGCCTTTGTTTGAGCCCTTGCATCATTTTGAGGCTTGCCAAAAATGGCTTGAGTCGATATTAGAACGACCATCCTTTAAAAAAACCATGGAACAAACGTCATGACAATGAAGTTACATAATATTTACTCACGTGAAGAACTTACACGCAAAAGAGCGGCTGAAACCTTTCATCGCAAAGCATGTTCATTTTATCGATATGTACAGATTGCAAACCCAGAACAATTCAGAAATGAACTTTATTTATCTTGGTATCCGCTAGGCATTTTAGGAAGAATCTATATTTCACATGAAGGCATCAATGCACAACTTTGTGTCCCGGAACATAATTGGGAAGGATTTCAAACCACTTTACAAATTTTTTCGTACACCAAAAACATGTTCATCAATGAAGCGCTAAGCGAAGGTGATGACGCTTTTTTAAAACTTGATATCAAGGTACGAAACAAAATTGTGGCAGATGGCATTGATGGAAATATTTTTGAAAAATCGTCATGCGGTCAACACCTAGATCCTTCTTCATTTCACGCTATGATGGAAAATGAAGATGTCATTGTTGTTGATACCCGTAATGATTATGAGTGCGAAATTGGATACTTCGAAAATGCAATTTTGCCAAATTCAGAAACTTTCCGCGACGTACTTCCAGAACTCACAGAAAAGCTTAAAGAACATAAAGACAAAAAAATACTCATGTATTGCACCGGCGGCATTCGATGCGAAAAAGCAAGCGCTTATTTTAAAAATGAGGGATTTGAAAATGTATTTCAATTGCAAGGTGGTATAATCAACTACTTGCGCGAAACGAGTAAAAAAGGCGTCCCCAGTAAATTTCACGGCAGCAATTTTGTTTTTGATGGCCGAATGGCTGAACTCATCGATGATCAGGTAGAATCAACATGCATCAGCTGCGAAACGCCTTATTTTAAACACATCGATTGCGCCAACCAGCGCTGCCATAGGCTTATCGTTCAATGCGAAGCTTGCGCTACAAATATGAAGGGTTGCTGCTCCAACGAATGTCTTCAAGAAATTTCCAACTAGGTAAATTTCTTTTACTTTTGACTACTTGAGGCTTAGAGTAACTCTTGTATGCAAGCATGGATTGATCATATTACAGTTTTAACTGGCTTAGATCAGCCAGTGCAGCTGAAACTTTACTACTCAGTCTTAACAGTTCTTATTATTTTTACTGTCATTTTTCTTTTACGCAGAATCATATGGCGTAGATCTGAAGATGTTCGCGTACGCTACACATCATATAAAATACTAACATATGCAGGATATTTTTTCGGTATCATTATTCTAGGGCGTATATGGATTACAGGTACGCACTCTTTAATCACTTACTTAGGTTTATTATCTGCTGGGGTTGCTATCGCACTTCAAGATGTCATCGCAAACCTAGCAGGATGGATTTTTATTTGGATTCGAAGACCGTTTAAAGTTGGAGAACGCGTTCAAGTTGGAGACTCCATTGGTGATGTCATTGATATTGGCTTGTTCCAATTTAGTCTTTTAGAGATTGGCAACTGGGTTGATGCAGATCAGAGCACAGGTCGCATTATTCACGTTCCCAACAAGGATGTATTGTCAAAGGTCACTGCAAACTATGTATCTGGATTTGAACATATTTGGGATGAAATTCCTGTTTTAATCACGTTTGAGTCCGACTGGAGAAAAGCAAAACAAATTCTTACTGAAGTGGTTACAAAAAATGCACAAGATGCTTTGAACCAAGCCAGAAGAAGTATTCAAGAGTCTTCAAGACAATATATGATTCGATATAGCAAACTAACACCGATAGTCTTTACCAATGTGAAAGATTCTGGCGTGCTTTTGACCATGCGGTATTTATGTCTTCCCAAACGCAGACGCACAACCCGTGAAATGATGTGGGAAGACATTTTGGATGAGTTTGCAAAACACAAAGATATTGATTTGGCCTACCCTACGCGTCGAGTTTTTGACAACCTCTCTGAAGGTAAACAAGCAATCCATCCCACTACAACTACGCATGATTCTCCAAGATAACGTATTGTTTCCGAATTGGTCACAGACTCTTCCTATTTTCGCCTATACTTTTTTCTCACGAGATATGCTGCCTACAGATCTTCCAGAACCACCAAGAATTGTAAAACAAATACATTCCAATCAAGTCATTTGCTGGGACCATCAACCTTTTTCACCAATACTGCAAGCCGATGCATTTTGGACAACAAGGTCAAACACTGTTTGTGCAGTCCAAACAGCCGATTGTCTACCCATTGTCATCACCAACAGTCAAGCGGGCTTTGTAGCAACAATTCATGCAGGATGGAGAGGGTTGGCGCAAAAAATTATAACCCATACACTACAAGAACTTCCTTCAGATACTTCAGATTTTTTGGTCTGGATTGGACCTGCCATTGGACCCAAGCACTTCGTCGTGATGAAAGACGTTTATGAAGCATTTTCTTTTAAACCCGCATTTGAAAAAATTGATGAGACCCATTGGCAATGTGATCTTATAAAACTTGCCAAAACAGAACTTGAAGAAAATGGCATCAATCCAAACAACATTTCGGGTGGTTCGTGGTGCACCTATTCCACACCCAATCTACCATCCTATCGAAGAGACAAAGAAAACGCAGGAAGAATGGTTACTTTCGCATATAAAACGAAATAAAATAGTCCTTGTGCTTCGTCCTACATTAATATTAAATG
>JAGRAZ010000020.1 GCA_020434345.1 Bdellovibrionales bacterium | reverse complement strand
AAATTTTGAAATGGAGTTGATCAAAAAGGATATACGTGTTGTGTATCAAACACAAAGCCCTCATGTAAAAATCATTTCGTACCCGCATTTATTAGAAATCACCCTTGTTGCCTTGATCGAAAATGCTATTCATTATTCAGGACCTGAAAGCCAAATTACGATTCATCTATCAAGTTCAGACCATTGGGTGAAAATTCAAATTCAAGACCAAGGCATGGGGATGGATGAAGAAGAGATGGAACAGATTTTTGAAAGATTTTATCGGGCTGAAAAGGCACAAGCGCTGTATGCGAATGGAACTGGGGTGGGTTTGGCGCTTGTAGATCTTTGTGTCAAGAGACTGGGTGGCAAGATAGAAGTTGAAAGTCAGGTGGAGCAAGGAACTGTCTTTTCGATTCAACTGCCTGAAAACATAAGAAAATATTTTACAGATCCAACTGCAGAGGGTAGCTAGGTAGTCCATGAAGTTCGTGCGTTTGAAAGAAGTGCCAGTTCATATTTTTTTACTTTTTTCTACATTGCTATCTGTATGTACGACCATTGCGATTGTATTTTTTCTTTTCAAAGAAAGTTTGGTATTTTTCAAAGAAGTTTCCGTTTTTGAATACCTCTTTGGTACAAAATGGACGCCCTTATTTCATCCACAACACTTTGGTTTTCTTCCATTGCTATCAGGAACGTTGCTTATCGCATTTTGCTCGGCAATCGTTTCCATACCACTCGGTGTTATGACGGCCATTTATTTGAGTGAGTATGCTAATTCGAAGGTGCGTACATGGCTCAAGCCCGTTTTGGAGATTCTATCCGGTATTCCAACAGTTGTGTATGGGTACTTTGCGCTTACGTTTGTAACGCCTATTTTGAAGTATCTTTTCCCCTCTACACTCGTTTTTAACGCGGCCAGTGCTTCAATTGTTGTGGGGGTCATGACGCTTCCCATGATTGCATCTTTAAGTGATGATGCAATGAGAGCAGTTCCACGTTCTTTGCGAGATGCAGGGTATGCATTGGGCGCAACCAAGGCCGAAGTATCCGCAAAAATTGTTTTTCCAGCGGCACTTTCGGGTGTGCTTGCATCCTTTGTTCTCGCCATTTCACGTGCGATTGGTGAAACCATGGCAGTTACACTCGCTGCTGGCGCGACACCCAATTTAACAATAAATCCACTAGAAAGTGTTCAAACCATGACTTCATACATTGTTCAGTTAAGCCTTGGCGATACACCTCATGGCACGTTGGAATATCAGACACTCTTTGTTATTGGTGTGACATTATTTTTGATTACATTGTTGATGAACTTTATCTCAGAACTTATTTTGCGAAAGTATAGACAGAAGTATGAATAGTAATGAAATACAGTATGAAAAGCATCTTGCTTTTCGACGAAAAAAATCCAGAATCTTTAGGCATATGTGCTTGGCTGCATCACTTTTTGGATTGTTTTTCTTAGGGTGTCTCTTTTATAATATTTTTTCCAATGGATTTTCGTATTTATCTTTGAATTTCATTTCAAACTTTCCTTCGCGTTTTCCAGAAAAAGCGGGCATTCTTTCTGCAATCTCTGGGTCCATTTGGTTAATGAGTTTAACAGCGCTTTTTTCGATACCAATCGGTGTTGCCGCCAGCATTTACCTAGAGGAATTTGCCCCCAAAAAAGCATTCATGAAGTTAATTGAAATTAATATTTCCAATTTGGCAGGTGTTCCTTCGGTGGTGTACGGGCTATTGGGATTAGCAGTATTTGTTCGTGTATTTGGTCTGGGGCGTAGCATTCTTTCGGGTGCGATGACCATGAGTTTATTGGTGCTTCCCGTGATTATCATTGCATCAAGAGAAGCGATTAAAACAGTGCCAGATTCACTTCGATATGCGGCGCTTGCGTTGGGTGCTACAAAGTGGCAAATGGTAAAGGATCATGTGTTGCCAAGTGCACTACCCGGAATTATGACTGGGATTATTTTGTCTCTATCGCGCGCAATTGGCGAAACAGCACCGCTTTTGGTTGTAGGTGCTCTTGGATTTGTGGCATTTACTCCCAAAAGTCCAATGGATGCATTTACAGTACTGCCCATTCAGATTTTTAATTGGGCATCTCGTCCTCAAGCAGAGTTTCACAAACTTGCCGCAGCAGGAATTATTGTGTTATTGGTGGTCCTGCTGATTATGAATTCGATTGCGATTTATTTGCGCTACCGATTCCAGAACAGGAATAAATAAGATGGAAACAAGTAACCGAAATATTATTGAAGAACATCTGAAGAAAATCCGATCATCTGTCAAGGATGGTATAGATGTCGATACATTTCCTATTATGATTTCTAAACAGCTTTCTCTTTATTATGGAGATTTTAAAGCGGTCAATGAAGCATCTATTCCTATATTTCCTCAAACTGTTACAGCTGTTATCGGTCCGTCAGGTTGTGGCAAGAGTAGTTATTTGCGATGTTTTAATCGAATGAATGACTATATTCCGGGTGTGAAAATTGATGGTTCGATATTTCTTCATGATCAAGATATTTACGATGAAGACGTTGATCCGGTGTCATTGAGAAGAAAAATCGGCATGGTGTTTCAAAAGCCCAATCCATTTCCGAAAACTATTTATCAAAATATTGCATGGGGCCCAAAAATCAACGGCATGAAAGATCACATGGATGACCGTGTGCAACAAGCACTAGAAAAAGCTGCGCTCTGGAATGAAGTGAAAGATAAACTTCATCAAAGTGGTTTATCGCTTTCAGGCGGGCAGCAACAACGTTTGTGTATTGCGCGTACGATTGCTATGGAACCTGAGGTTATTTTGATGGATGAGCCGTGTTCAGCACTTGATCCCATTTCAACCGGAAGAATTGAGGATTTGATTTTTGAGCTTAAGAAAAAATATTCGATTGTCATTGTTACGCACAATATGCAGCAGGCTGCTCGTGTTTCAGACTTTACGGTTTTTATGTATCAGGGCGATGTGATTGAGTATGGCCCAACCGAGAGAATTTTTACAAGACCTCAGAAGAAACAAACTGAGGATTATGTACGAGGTAAGTTTGGTTGATCATTGGTTTGGTCACAATTTTCCTGTATAATAACGAGTAAGAAACTAGAACGAAGAATATATGTCAAAGCACTTACAGAATGATCTTCATAATTTAAAAAATGAAGTTTTAGAAATTGGAACCATTGTTGAGGAAGCAGTTGAAAAATCCATGCGCGCGTTTCGAAAGGGAGACGTAGAGACTGCTCGTAAAATTATAGAGCAAGATGAGATTATCAACCAGAAAGAAGTTGAACTTGAAGAGGAATGTTTGAAAATTCTCGCTCTTTATCAACCTGTTGCAAAAGACCTTCGTTTTATAGCTTCCGTTATTAAAATTAATAATGACCTTGAACGCATGGGTGATATTTCAGTTAAAATTTCAAAACGGACGCTGTCTTTGGCCAAAGAACTTCCCATTGAACTTCCAGATCACTTGAAGGAAATGATCCAGTTAACAAGATCCATGGTGAAAGATTCTCTTGATGCTTTCTTTCGTCAAGATGCAACATACTCGCGTGAAATCTGCCGTAGAGATGAAGATGTGGATCGCCTTAACAAACAGATTCTGTCACTCTTAAGAGATAAAATGAGATCAGATCCCCAGCACATTGATCAATATCTCGATATGGTTACAGCAACCAAGGGAATTGAACGTATTGCGGATTTAGCAACCAACATTGCGCAAGATGTTGTGTACATGGTCGAGGGCGAAATCATTCGCCATAAGTATAAATTTTAGTGTTCCCTAGGCTTTCTTTGTAAATACAGCGCCTAGTTCTATGTGATAGGTCCATGGAAACATCTCAAAGGGTGTAATTTTTTCTAGTATGTAGCCATGTTTTTCAAGAATCTTTGCATCTCTGGCAATGGTTGGTGGGCTGCAGGAAATATAAATAAGTTTTTTTGTTTCCAGTTTAGGTATCCAAGATAAAAAGTTTTCTTCTAGTCCACGCCGTGGAGGATCAACGATCATATGTGAAAAACGCGCTCCTTCTTTATAAAGCCGCTCTAAAATTCTTTCAGCTTTTCCCGTACGAAAGGTAGCATGCTCGTCGACACCGTTGAGAATTGCAGATTGCTTTGCGCACTGGATTGCTTCATGCTGCACTTCTACACCCAACACTCGCTTTTGTTGTTTGGCCAGAGCAATGCTAAAAAGCCCAGACCCACAAAACATATCCAGAATGAAATCAGTTTCAGTTTGAAGGGCGTCACATACAAACTGTACCATTTTATTTGCAACCTCAATATTGGTTTGGAAAAATAGATCCGGCCGTACAATGTAGGTGATGTCTCCAACATTTTCTTCTAGGTAAATTGGATTGTTAAAAAGAGGGTTCAAATCTTTGCCTATGGCTATAGGAGATCCTTCTTTGATGGTTGTGGTGTAAAATAAATACGGTAAATTTGCAAAACGTTTTGTAAGTTCGTCCTTGTTAAAGTCTTTCGTAACAGAGAAAATAACAGCAATTTGATTTTGGATTTTTCGAAGCATTACAAACGGTAAAACTTTAGAATTAATTGTAGAAATGCTTGGTTTGATTTCTTTCCATGCTAGATTGATTTCAGAATTTGCGATCAAGCATGTTTCAATATCGAGAGTTTCAAAATCATCCCATGCCACAAAACCTTGCTTTCCTTGGTCTCTGCGAATGGTGATGCGATTTCTGTATCCCCATGAAGATGGGCCATATTCAAATGCAGATAAGTCAATAGTGCCCGGACCCATTCTCATAAATGTATCGTTGATCTGCTTGCGTTTTTCTTGTTCAACCAATTCAGGTTGTAGATGTTGATAATGGCATCCACCACAACGATCGAAATAGGTGCAAGGAGGGGTGGCGCGGTGAGGTGATGGTGTTACAATTTTGGCCAATGTACCAAAGGCAAAGTGCTTTTTAACATTTGTGATTTCAATTTGGGCATGGTCCAAGGGCGCCCCTCTGGGCACAAAGACAGTAAAACCTTGTGGTTTGGCTATGCCGTGACCCTGAAAAGCCAAGCTTTCAATTTGTGCGTCTACCTTTTGACCAACTTCAAACATGGTGCTTCTTGTACCCTGATTTGTTCACATGGACAAGTTGAAGGATTTGCGATAGACGTCAAATGGATAAAGGAGTGTTCTATGAATTTTTCAGAAATCGCAAAATCGTTGGGTGAATTTGAGTCTTATTTGAATCATGAGTCGAAAACCATTGATCGTTCTCGATTGCAACTGCCCGGGCCCGATTTTGTAGATCGTGTTTGGACGGCATCAGACCGTCCAATCAACGTCCTTAAAAATTTACAGTGGATGTTTTCCTCTGGACGACTTGCCAAAACAGGCTATCTTTCTATTTTACCTGTGGACCAAGGTATCGAACACACAGCAGGTGCTTCGTTTGCTCCCAATCCAGATTACTTTGACCCTGAAAACATTGTAAAACTTGCAATTGAAGGCGGGTGCAATGCTGTGGCATCAACTTTTGGTGTGTTGGGTACAGTAGCACGCAAATATGCACACAAAATACCGTTTATTGTAAAAATCAATCACAACGAACTGATGACGTATCCCAATAAGTTTGATCAAGTCTTATTCTGTAATGCAGATGATGCATTTAACATGGGAGCTGCAGGTATTGGTGCCACAATCTATTTTGGATCTGAAGAATCAGACCGACAACTGATAGAGATTTCGGAACAATTTTCTCGTGCGCATGAGTTGGGAATGTTTACCGTGCTTTGGTGTTATGCACGAAACAATGCTTTCAAAAAAGATGGAACAGATTACCACGTTGCAGCTGATTTGACAGGTCAAGCCAACCATTTGGGCGTGACCATACAAGCAGACATTATTAAGCAAAAACTTCCAGAGAACAACGGTGGTTTTACCAATGTAGGTTTTGCCAAAACACATCCCAAAATGTATGCAGAACTTTCAACCCATCATCCTATTGATCTTACTCGTTATCAAGTGGCCAACTGCTACATGGGAAGAGCAGGGCTCATCAACTCTGGTGGTGCTTCAGGCAAAAACGATTTGCATGATGCCGTTCTTACAGCGGTGATCAACAAGCGTGCAGGTGGCATGGGACTGATTTCAGGACGAAAAGCATTTCAAAAATCTTTAAAAGATGGTGTTTCTATTCTACACGCCATTCAAGATGTATATCTATGCAAAGAGGTCACTGTCGCATGACCGGCGCATTTCCTTACACACGTCTTCGAAGAAATCGTCAATCAGATTGGGTTCGTAGGTTGGTTCGTGAAACCACAGTAACCGTAGATGATTTGATTTGGCCTGTGTTCATTGTGGATGGCAAGGATCAAAAACAACCGATTTCTTCAATGCCGGGCGTTGATCGTTTAAGCATTGATTTGCTTGTTGAGAAAGCCAAGCAGGCAAGTGATTTTGGGATTCCAGTCATAGCACTTTTCCCCTATACCGATCCCTCCCTAAAAACAGAAAGAGCAGAAGAAGCATTTAATCCGAATAATCTTGTTTGTCGTGCGGTTTCCGAATTAAAAAAAGTTATTCCACATGTTGGGATCATGTGTGATGTGGCACTTGATCCGTACACCTCCCACGGTCATGACGGTATCATGGTTGGCAATGAAATTGATAATGATCTGACACTTGAAGCGGTGGTTAAACAATCTTTGAATCAAGCCAAGGCTGGGTGCGATATTTTAGGTCCATCTGAAATGATGGATGGCCGCGTGGGTGTGATGAGAGATGCACTTGAAGAAGGTGGTTTCAAAAACACACTGATCATGTCCTACAGTGCAAAATATGCATCAAAGTTCTATGGTCCATTTCGAGATGCAGTTGGTTCAAAAGGTGCGCTTAAAGGGGACAAAAAAACATACCAACAAGATCCTGCCAATTCGGATGAAGCGCTTCGTGAAGTTGCCCTTGATTTAGATGAAGGTGCAGATATGGTGATGATCAAGCCCGGGCTTCCATATTTAGATATCATCAGACGAGTCAAAGATAACTTCGGTGTTCCTACGTTTGCCTACCACGTTAGCGGTGAATACGCGATGATCAAAGCTGCTGGTGAAAAGGGGTGGCTCGATGCGGATGCATGTATGTTTGAAAGTATTCAATCCATCAAACGTGCAGGTGCAGATGGTATTTTGACATACTACGCATTTGATTTGGCACAAAAACTTCAAGGGAAAAAATCGTAAATGACAGAACTTCGTGTTCTTGTCTCGATTTCACTTGTTGTTGTTCTTTCTTTATTCTTAGAAAAAAAATATCGTTGGGCTCGATCTTTTGGATCGGTCTTACTTGCGATTACCCTTGGAATTGTTTTTTCAAATCTGAATCTGCTTCCACATACAAGTGCTATGTATGATGGAATATTTTCTTATGTTGTACCTATGGCCATCTTTTTTATTTTGCTGGGTGTACGCATAGATGAACTTAGAAAAGCAGGTCCAACCATGCTATTGGCATTTGCACTTGGATCCATTACAGTTTTATTGGGCGTTTTTATGGGTTTGTTTTTCTTTTATGGATTCATGGGAGAAAACGCACATCAAATTGCAGCGGTATTTACCGGCACCTATATAGGTGGTCGTGTCAACTTTGTTGCCATTGGTACCGCACTCAATGTGCCTGCTGATATTTTGGCTGGCGCTGCAGCGGCAGATAATGTTACAACCGCACTCTGGATGATTGTCTGTATTGTTGTTCCCAAACACCTTCTGAAACAAAAAACTATACAAAGAATAGAATCATCGGATGAATTTCGCCAAGATATAAGTCTTTTGAGTTTTGCATCGCTTTTGGCACTTGGTATTTTTGTTTTGTATCTATCATCCATAAAAAAAAAAAAAATTGCGTTTATTCCTTCGATTTTATGGGTGACAACGTTCACATTGATTTGTGCACAGTTTAACTGGGTAAAAAAGTTACAAGGTGCTGAGGTATTGGGTCACTATGCAATTCTTCTGTTTTTTGTGGCTATTGGTGCGTTGTGTGATGTTGAAACAATGATACAAGTCGGGCCATTTTTGTTTGCCTATACATTGATGATTGTAGGTGTTCATGGTGGCATGCTTTGGTTCATCAATCGTTGGACAAAGTTGCCTCTTGCATCAATTGTTCTTGCATCACAGGCTTGTATTGGTGGGGCCCCTTCGGCTGTTTCTCTTGCTAAATCGTTAGGATGGCAGGAATATACCGCATCTGCTGCGGCCATTGGAATTCTAGGGTATGCCGTTGGAAATTATTTCGGATTTTTGGTTTCTGTTTTGGTTCAAAACGTACTGGTTTAAAAGTAGAGGATAATTTTGCAGCCTTAAAATGTGGCTCTTTCATTATTGTGGTATACTAAAAGGCACTGTGAACAAACATGGTTTTACGTTGATTGAGTTGATGATTGTTATCACTATAACAGGTATTTTAGCCGCAATCAGTATTTCTGGGTATCAAAAGTATGTATCCAAAGCCCGTTCGGTTGAGGGTGTGTCCACGCTTGATTCAATTCGAAAACATAATCTATCGTATTATGTAGAAAACAGTACATTTGATCAAGCAGACGTAGGAGATCCTGCAACAGTGATTTCAGCCATTGCCAATGGCGAAAGGATAACACTTACTGATCATGGTTGGACCTCTCTTTCTGGTACGCAGTTAGCGTTTGCAACCCAACCCAGCAATTATTATTTTGTTTTTGTGAGGTCTAGCAATGCGACCACTTGGGATAAACTAATGACCACGGATGGTGAATCTGGATCTGCTTGCAATGAAAATGAGAATCTCTCCACTGTTTCACCAGAGAATTTGGGTGTTGAGGCGGTCGTAGATCCAAACTATATTTGGTACGCTGCTTTGGGTATGGGAAACTTTCCTTCATCGGATGGTAGTGGTGATTGTAAGTATGCAGCTCAGTTTGTTACAACATGGGGCAATGGTTTTACAACAAGCCCAATTATTAATCTAAATTAGTTTTTTAAAACAGACATTTTACACATCGAGCAAACCTGTCACAATTTTTTTGGAACGTTCAATCAGGTCTGGAATGCCTACGCCTTCATACGTATTTCCAACAAATTGTACATTTTCAATATTTCGAATGCTTTCATGAAACTCTATCATGCGAGCTTTGTGTCCAAGTGTGTATTGAGGCATAGAATCAGGCCAGCGTAGTATGTTTTGATAGATTGGGTCACTTTCGATGCGTAGTAATTCTTTAAGGTCTCTTAAGGCATGATGAAAAAGAGTGTCATCACTTTCTTGTAAAAGTTCTTGATTGAGTGTGCCTCCCATAAATACACGTAGAAGCACAAGGTCGTTTTCAGAACGTTCTGCAAATTTTTCGCTGCAAAAAGTGCTAGCAAGAATCGAACGCTTTTCTCTATTGGGTACAATCATGCCCATCGCAGCAATATCGTGGGCGATTTGGTTTTTTCGAAATCCAAAATGTAAGATTGCACAAGATGAGTACTGGACTGATTTTAAAAGTTGCTTGGCTTGGGTGGGTAAAAAATTGCTTAAGTGTACAGTTGCACGCACAGGTGTTGCCATGATCAAGTGATCAAAAGTGTACTTTTTCCCGTTTACACGAATATTCCACAATTGATTTTCACGATCGATCGATTGAACAAGTGCATTTTTTTGGATTTTAGAAAACGGAATCGTTTTTTCCATTGCATCAATCAAAATTTGCATGCCTGATTGAAAACTTCGAAATTGATTGTATTGAGGCCCCCGTGCATCACGGTTTCGCATTTCTTTTTGTAAGCCCCGCAACACACTTCCGTATTTTTGCTCCCACTCTATAAATCTTGGCAGTGTTGATTGTAAGCTTAAGTTGGATGGGTCTGCGGTGTAAATGCCACCAATCATGGATTGTGTAATCTCTTCAAGATTGCCTTTGCCAAAACGTCTTGTGACAAAAGAGGCAAGCGATTCATCTTCGTCAATTTTTTTGGTGGGAATCAGCGGTTCCATAAGTGTTCGAAGTTTTGTGGAAAATGAAAATGCAGATGAAAATAAAAAGGGTAAAAGTTTTGAAGGGCCCATAAGGTAAAAAGCCTTTGGAACCTCTACAAGTGAACCATTTTTCACCAGGTATAGTTTTCGATTTTCTTTGTTGGTTGCAATCAATTCATTTTCAAGCGCGAGTTCCGAAATTAATTCTTCCATAATAGGTTTGTGCAAAAATGCATCCGGTCCTGTTTCATACAAAAAACCTTGCTCTGTTCGCGTTTGAATATTGCCACCCAAGTGGTTGTTTTTTTCAAACAGCACAAATTCAGTATTTGGTGCAAATTGTTGAAGGTAGTACGCTGCCGAAAGGCCCGCAATGCCGCCACCAATGATGGCAATGTTACTTGGCTGTTTTTTCATGAACATATTGAATAAGTGCAATCACGTTTTCAACAGGTGTTTGAGGAACAATGCCATGGCCCAAATTAAAAATATAACCATCTCTTTGTCCTACTTCAGCTAGGATACGGTCGGTCTCTTTGAAAATGGTGGATTGATCTTCCAAAAGAATGAGCGGGTCTAGGTTGCCTTGAATCGGATGGTAGGAAAGTTCAGGCCACATGGTTTTGATGGAAACATCAGAATCTAGGCCAATCACTGTGGGTCCAGTCTGAACCATTGTTTGTAAAAGATGTTTTGTTTTGGTACCAAAATAGATGGTTGGTTTGTTTTGGATTTGGTTAAAAATACGCTTTACATAAGGTGCAACAAATTCTTGATATTGTTCAGGAGATAGCAAGCCTACCCAACTGTCAAATAGCTGAATGCAATCTGCACCATGTTGTGTTTGCATCTGCAAATAGCTGATTGTTGCGTCTGTGATTTGCGAGAGTAATCCATGGAAAGCGTCTGGATGATCCTTCATCAAGGCAAAAACCTTGGCAAAGTCTTTGGATTTTCCGCCTTCAATACAATACGTAGCTACAGTAAACGGAGCACCAGCAAAGCCTATGAGTGCCTTGTGTTTTGGAAGTTCTTTTCGTGTCGCGGAAAGCGCGTGCCCTACATAGTGGAGTGCTTCATGTTCAATATGCGTAGGGAAAGTATGCGAAGGTGTAAAAGGGTTATGAATAATCGGGCCGTGATTTTTGGCAAATTCAAGTTGAAACCCAAGAATCTCTGTAATGAGTAGGATATCTGCAAAAATAATGGCAGCATCGGCTTTGATGGTTTCGCAGGCAAAAACAGTGGTTTCGCACACGAGTTCAGGGCTTTTACAGAGTTCTAGAAAAGAGACTTTGGCTCTGAGATCCCTGTATTCTTTCATATAGCGTCCGGCTTGACGCATAAGCCAAACAGGTGTGTGGGACGTGGGTTTTTTATAGCATGCATCGATTAAAATCATGGCCCAACCCTATATCATGGAAAGTACAATGGAGCTAAAATTGTGTTGGTGCTCAAAGGACCTGCTTCCTGCAGTGCATAAGGGAGCCTTTAGTTACGGGGTGGGGTCTCGTTTACGAAATGATTTGGAATTTCAGGAACATATCAGTACAATGGTGCCATGTCTGCCGAACAATTTTCTAGCTTTGATAAGTTTTGGTTCAAATTCAAACGTCGACGAAAGAAATATGTTGATCCCAAACAACAGAGTAGGTTGGCATTTGAAATTCTTCTGATGGTTGTTGTTTTACCCTCGCTTTTTTATATTTTTACCATCAGTGAGCTGTGGACGACGATCTTTTTTGGAAGTCAAGCCGAGACCATTCGAGGCTTGTTTTATTCGCATTTGATTCTTCTAAAAAAAGCCTGGCATGTCATTTTCTTGATTCTTCTTTTTATCGTTTTTCTAAGCATTTACTTTACGCATAAAATATTTGGCCCCATGGTTCGATTTCAGAAAGTGCTGGAAGCCAAACTCAAAGGTGAAGGCGACATACATTTTACGCTTCGAAGAGGGGACTACTTTCAAGACTTTTCCAAGATTGTTCAGCAAATTGCACTTTCCAAAATTGAAGTGCCAAAAGAAGTGTTGCTTCGGTCCGAAGGTCAATTGTTTGACATGACAAGTGACAAGGAAGCATCATCTGAAAATCATGATCATTCAAGTGAAAATAATAAAACTTCTTCAACATAGGAAAAACAGGGGTATCGTTCATGTGGAAAAGATTTAATGAAAAATATCTCAAAACCAAACGAACAAAAATTTGGATTGATTCAGACTCTCAGAAAAGATTTATACTAGACCTTGTGAAGCACTATTTTTTGATGCTCGTGCTTGTTTTTTTCTTTGTGTATAGTTACCCATTTGTGGCCTGGTTTACTTTGTCTTCGCCTCTGGAGCATCGGGCTGTTCTAGAAGACTTTGTGCGCATTAATGTATCAAAGTGGCCCCTGTTTCTTGCGGTTTTATTTATTTTTTGTTTTTACGCCATCATGATTTCCCATAAAATTTTTGGACCACTTGTAAAACTAAAAAATCATTTTCAACTTTTGAAAGAGGGTACTACATCAAGACCTTTACGTTTTCGTGAAGGTGATTATCTCATGCACTTGGCTGATCCCGTAAATGAATACCAGCAGAACTTGCAACAAAAGATTACCGAGATTGAACAACAGTTGAAAAAAATTCCACGTACACCTGATACGGAAACTCAATTGATCGCAATTGAAAACATTCTTACAACCATCGCCTCAAGAGATCAGCCGCAGTAGAGTATGAAGTGGCTCAGCACAAATAAGGGAATTTCATTTATTGAAATCATGATTGGAGTCGTGTTGAGTGGTTTGATCATGGGTGCAACCTATCAAATTTTTAATGCATTTTCGACGTCCACCTATAGGGTCAATACCAGTGGCAAGGCTGAACAAGATCTTAAACGTTTCATTACGTTGATCAGTAATGATATTGAACAAGCTGGAAGTGACCCAACGGGAATTGCGTTGCAGGCGTATATGGAAGGCCCGGATTGCGGAACCTTGTTGTCATTTGACTATGGAATCAATCCAGCGCCTTCCAATGCCGCATGTGATGAATCGTTGGGTGAAATAGGAATTTTATCCTACCTTGCCTATGATCAAGATGTTGATGGGCAGATTATGCCTGAGGAAGGACTGGATCTTGTTTCTGATCCACCAACGCTCCGTGCTTCACAAGATGACTACATTGTTTATGATTATTATGATTCTGATGCTGATGGAAATAATGATCGCTTACGAAGAAGAAATATGGGGGATGTAGATGATGATGGTGACGATACAGCAGAGGACGTGCTCAAAAATGTAGCTTCATTTGATATGAATTATTATGGGATACGTACTGGTTTGTTAGGAGACTACGGACTGATCGATGATATTTCATTCTACAATGATATTCGCGAGGTCGAATTAGTAATCAATGTTTGGTATGGCAAGGAAGAGGGTGGATATGTAAATCCATTTTTAGCAAGCGATAGTCCTTGGCTTCACTTTCGAACGGTCCAAAAAATATTTCGTGTCAGCATTAACGTGATCAAGCCAGAAACATCGTAAGCTTATAAGCAATTGCCTGAATGTGCTTCTACAACCGAGTAATCACCCTCGTCACCTTGCGGAACAATTTCAATAATGCCACCTGATCCGATTTCAATTTCTTTTGTGCGAAGATTCCCACTATCAATCATGGATTGAATGATACAAATTTCATAATTCTTTTCATTTCCGTTTTGAAGAATTGATCTTCCCTTGCTTGTAAAAAACACACTGTTGTTTAAGGCAATGTCAGAGTCGCAGTTTGTGCAGATTTCGATCCCATCGATTAAAATATACTCTTCAATTAGAGTATCATCAGAATCGCAATCGTCATCGGAAGGTAGAAGCGTTGAGGCGTTAAGTTCGGGCTCATAGATTCGAATATAGTAATAGTCACTAAGTGCATCTTCTTTAAAGCAAAGTCCAATGATTTTGTTTCTGGTGGTTGCAAGTGTTTGTGCATACTGAAGTTTATCCAACAATACATTTGCAGAAACTGTTAGGTTGGATCGCGCATTGGAGACCCGAAAGTATCTGATGCTAAGAGAGAGAAGACCTATAAGAATAACCGAGCTGATCATCATCTCGATGAGTGTAAAGGCAAGTACATTGGTTTTAGAAATTTTCATTTATAGATCCGATACAATTCGTTCAAAACTTGCTTCGCGGCATCGACCAGTGCGATCAAGAAATGACACGCTTACACGAACCATGATTTCGCCTTCGTCTGTTTGGGAAGAATCACAGTACAGTGAATTGGGTCGTTGTGCAGAAACATCATCGGTGCATGGATCACCGTCCTCGGCTTCAGCATCATCCGCTGAATCATAGTCCGCATGGGTGTCATCCACACAAGTGACAAAGTGCAAAAAATAAATAAACGGTCCATCATTGCTGCCCGTGTCTTGCTCCATAAACTCGTTGATAAAGCCAAGGGAAACGACTTCTGCATCAGGTGCCCCCCATAAAAGCTTTTCATCAGAGGTGGACCCAGTCGCCAAGGCCTCCCACGAAACATTGGAAAGGCCACTTATTTTAGCTTTTGCGATTTTAACGGTGGATTCATAAAAGGAACGATCCCCCTTTGTCTGGGTAACTACAGTTAACGTTCCAGCCATTCCTAGGAAGACAATGGTTAAAACTACCATAGTTACAAGGGCTTCTATAATTGAGATGCCTGAACTTTTTTTTACATAGACTTGCATTTTTCCCCTGTTGTTTCTATAAATATGATACAATAAGCGTAAGGTTTGAGAAAAGGTTTTTTTCAAAATATGAGAGGTTTGTATGTTTAGGATGTTTCATTATAGCAAGAATAAAGGTTCGACATTGGTTGCATCCATCTTCGTTTTAAGTGCAATTTCAGTTCTGGCGGCCATTACCTTATCACGAGGACTGACCTCTTCAAAGTCCTCCTCAAGTGAGATCAACTATGTCGAAATGGATAATATTCGAGATACAGTTGCAAACAAGGTCATCCTCCAACTTAAAAAACATATATGGATTGATGGAGGTGCTGTTTCTGATTTGTTGCCATCAGGTTCAGATCGTTTTGAAGAATGGTATAACGACACCTACGATGTTGTTGAGCAGTATCTGGATGATGAGGGAGACGTGGAAACCAATGTTGTTCAAAGCATTAGTTATACTGTAAGTGTAGCGGACAACACGGACGGAGACGGTGATTTTACTGCAGATACGGACAACAAAGTATATTTGCGGGTTACCTATGATTACAATGGCGATGAAAAAATCATTGATATGTTGGTATCACCCGGCAACCCTGGTTCTTCTACAACAGCGCCTGCTGGCGTTATTGCTGGGGCAGGCATGTGCTATGACAAAACCAAATGGAATTTAAGTTTTCTTTCTATCATGGATATGCCAACAGGCAGTACTGTGAATGGACTTGATGAAGTTGCACCCGGTGATGATGTATGCCCTTCAAGTCCATCAGGTGGTGATTATGCGCCGGGTGGTGATTGTGATGGCCCCAGCGATCAATGGGCGGCAGTCACCAATTCAGTGTTGGGTGCGTATGACACCGCTTCAAACTCGTGGAACATTGGTGGTACGTTGTATGACTTAAGTGCATGGGGATCAGGTGCAGGCGATGCAAACCAATACACAGGTCTAGATAACGTCAACGGGGATCCGACACCTTCGATATGGGCGTTTGATCCAAACAATCCTGGATCTTCCTTTGAAGAGTTCTGTGATACGGCCAACCGCATCAAGGATGTCTCTGATGATTTGCTTTCGGCACGTGATCCAATCATGAATTATTACAGCAAGTCAGGTTTTGGAACAAAAACCGTCAACGGAGATTTAAGTTTTGGCACAGAAAGCGATCCTGAGATTCTTTATGTTAAATCGGGTATTTTCTCGAGAGTGAAGTTTACGGGTAAGATCACTGGATATGGATTTATTGTCGTTGATGGAAATGT
This sequence comes from Bdellovibrionales bacterium, assembly GCA_020434345.1. GTDB lineage: Bacteria > Bdellovibrionota_G > JALEGL01 > JALEGL01 > JAGRMV01 > JAGRMV01. The sequence continues at coordinate 11,066 of JAGRAZ010000020.1, read as the reverse complement.
AACATTTGAACAAGAGGTTGAATGGAATGGTATGGTTTACCTAAACTCGTTTGCGCTGGGTAATATCGCTGATTTTCAAGATCCTGTGACCATCTATGGATCGGTCATTAATCACAACCCGATCCTATCGGCAGAAATTGGAGAATTCAGTGCTGATTTCAAGTTTAGAGATCCATCGGACATTCAATACAGCTCGTACTCCATTGATAACGTCTTTACAGAGATTGATGATGAGTATACACCCGCAACCCTTGCCATGCCTGTGCTTGTAGAATCTGTGCAATTTGTGAAGTAAGGTTTTATCAAAGGTTCTTTTACTGTTCTTCTTTGCCGAAGTTGTCATAAATCACATCCCACGTTTTTTGATTTTGAGGGTCAATTTTTTCAAGAACCTTCTTCTTATTGGTCATCCCCTTGATAACTCTTTCAAGATACTCAACGGCTTCAGGATTATTTTGGGTTTGGGGGTTGGCTAGGTTCATTTTTGCTACGTCAATTCTACGATTGATCTCTTTTAGAAGGTTCTCTTTTTGTTCAGCAACAAATTCCGTTGTAAGACTTTCCTCAAATACATCACCCTTTGGGTCAAAAATAGATACTTTTCCGGATCCCTCCGTAGTCTGCGATGCTGTGCTTTGAGGTGTGCTGGTTTGAGACCTTGTCGGCTTTGAACGCTTGGGGGTAGCAGTTCGTTGTCTTTCTCTTTCTTGTTTTTTTTGAAGTTGGCTTTCAAGATTTTCCGAGCCTTGCTTATAAAAATAGACCAAGGCAAAAAGCATGAAAGGAATGGCAAGGTAGGTTGCAAGCTGAGACCAAGGGATAGGTTTTTTTTCTTTTTCAATTTCTCTTGGACGACGTGCCATAAAGTTATGCTATAGACAGGGGGTTTATTTGTCAAAGTTTGAAATTTTTCCGAAGCGATTTCTCGATCTCGTTTTTTCTGGCGTCCTGGCGTTTGTCAAAAAGTTTTTTCCCTTTACCAAGGCCTAATAAAATTTTGGCCTTTTGATGATGAAAATAGATTTTAAGTGGGATGAGTGCAAGGCCTTCTTGATCTAGTTTTTGAGAAATTTTTATGATTTCTCTTTTGTGAAGCAGAAGTCGAATTTTGCGAATTTGTGGGTGTTGATCATGTGTTCCAGTTTGTTCATAGGGTGCGATATGAACACCATCCAAAAATAACTCTCCTTTTTTGGAAAAAGCAAAACCTTCTTGCAATGATATTTGAGAAGCACGTATGGATTTTACTTCACTGCCTTTGAGTTCCAAACCTGCCTCAAAAGTTTCAGAAATAGAAAATTTGAATCGCGCTTGACGATTTTCTATTGTTGGCGATGTGTTTTTTTCTTTCTTCTTTTTCATGCGTGAATCTTGTTGTACCCGGAACAACTTCGAGGTACAACATGTTTCGCGATGCTTACCTATGAAAAAGCCGGAGTTTCTATCGATAAGGGAAATCAACTCGTTTCGATCATCAAAAAAATGACCCAAGGAATGCGTTTTGTCCGCGGTGGTTCGAAAGTGGGTGGGTTTGCTGCGGTTGCGGATTTCCCCAAAGGGTACAAAAGGCCACAAATGGTTCTTGCAACCGATGGCGTCGGTACCAAAATTCTTCTCTGCAAAGAAATGAAAAAATTCGATACAGTGGGTATCGATTTGGTAGCCATGTCTGTAAATGACATATTAACGCTTGGTGCAGAACCGTATTTATTTTTAGATTATTATGCAACGAGCAAACTAGATGTAGCAGTTTCCAAAGATATTCTTAAAGGCATTGTGCAAGGATGCAAAGAATCTAACGTGGCGCTTGTGGGTGGAGAAACTGCTGAAATGCCAAATGTATATGCACCCGGTGATTTTGATTTGGCCGGCTTTTGTGTTGGTGTGTTAGAAAAAGGCAAAGAAGTTGTCGGTCAAAAAATCAAACCCGGAGATATTGTGATTGGACTTCCTTCAAGTGGTGTTCACTCCAATGGATTTTCTTTGGTAAGAAAAATTTTATCAACACAAAAAATTTCGTTTCATCACGCGCTTGCTGGTACCAAAAGAACATGGGGGCAAGTTCTGTTAACGCCTACGAAACTTTATGTAAAAGATGTTTTGCCGCTTGTAAAAAAGGACCTTATCAAAGGCATGTCTCATATTACAGGCGGAGGTCTTCCTGAGAATGTTGTACGAGTACTGCCTCAAGGCGTTTGTGCCACCATTGATACAAAAGCTTGGAAAAAACCAGCCGTTTTTACCGAATTGCAAGAATTGGGCAAGGTGCCTCAGGATGACATGTACAGAACTTTTAATATGGGCATTGGATTTGTTCTGATAGCTTCCGAAAAAAAATGCAAATCCATCCTTCAAGCCATTCCAAAGGCAAAAAGAATTGGTATCATTGAAAAATCAAAAAACCAAAAACCAAGTGTAAAGTTGCTTTAATCAGCTGAAATCTGATCGTGTCTAGGATCTTTTCCGCGATATGTAATGAGTCCGTGGCTTGGATCGTAGGGGGAAACACCTACTGTGACAGTGTCACCAAGAATGACACGAATGTGCCTTTTTCTAAGTTTACCAGCAAGACGCGCATTGAGCTTCATGCCATTGGGTCCTTCGACCAGAAAATTGCCACCCGCAAGCACCTCAATGACCTTGCCTTCAATATATACTAAATCTTCTTTTGCCATAACGTTGTAGGCTTTTCAGTTTGGCCAATTTCTTCGTTCTCGCTTTTTTGGCTTACTCACGTAAGCAATTACGCTCCGTCGCCAAAAAAGCTGCGGCCTAGAACTTGCCTCAAACTGAAAAAGCCTTTGAAATCGTAGAGACAAGAACCTTCGTGTTTAGAAGTTGAAAACTTCCTGTGACGTGTAATAATTGAATTCGAGGCCAAACGCAAGACATGATTACTCGCAAAACCTTAAAAAAAGCCCTCTGGGGATTTTGGATGATTGCCATGATGGTTCTGTCCTATAAGATTGGACAGAACAACGGACGAAAATCCCTTGTAGAAATCCCATTACAAAATGATGGCACTAAACCCAATGTCACCAAGCTCACTTTTTTTGATACGCTTCATCAAACAAACCCTGAAACCATAAAGCCTTCCACAGAGGATGCCAAGAAGGTTTTGCCTTCTCCCATCATTGAAGAAGCATCGGCAGCCAGCCAGCAAAACGAAACCCACAAAGAAGTTCTTTCTGTTGAAAAAAAACCAGCTGTTGAAGAAGAAGCAAAGACAAGTGCTCCTTCCAAAAAGGAAAAAAAAGCTTCAACATTTTTGTCGATGGATGAGCGGCAAAAGCAACCTTGGGCTGTTCAAGTAGGGGCTTTTGAAGATGGCGCAAAAGCTGTACTTTTGCGTAAAGAACTTGAAAGCCATGGATTTGGCGCCTATACACTGACTGTTAAAAGTAAGAACTTAGAACTGTACCGTGTTATGATTGCAGCCCAGACCGAAGAAATCGGCGAGAAGCTAACCCTTGATCTGAAAAAAAATGGCTATTTGAAAACATTTGTGGTCAAACGGTAGCCCATGGATATATCTTCGATCATTGTTGCCCTTGATGACCCCAATCCGACCAAGAACTATGATCTCATGGACAGGCTTGCAGGTGTTGCCACCCGTATTAAAATTGGGTCCATTGCCTTTTCTTCGCAAGGTCCAAAAATCCTAGAATATGCCCATCAAAAGGGCTTTAAGATTTTTCTGGATCTTAAATTCCACGACATTCCACAAACAGTCTCAAAAGCTGTTTTGTCTGTTACGCAAATCTGCCCAATTGAATTTATCACCATCCATGCTTTGGGTGGCAGTGCAATGATTCAAGCTGCAAAAGAGGTGGCTTCAATGCAAGAAGTGCCTACTTCCATTTTGGCTGTTACTATTTTGACAAGCCATGAGCAGGCATGGCTATCGGAAATTTCACTTCAACATACACTTGAACAAGAGGCCCTAACCCTTGGAAATCTTGCAAAAAATTCAGGAGCAGATGGTGTTGTTTGTTCAGCCCATGAGGTGTCACAAATGCGTAGTGCGCTTGGTAATAATTTCATCTATATGGTTCCGGGCATTCGACTTGAGGGGGATGCAAAACATGACCAAAAGCGTGTTGCAACACCCAAAGAAGCACTGGATTTGGGCGCGACTTATCTTGTTATGGGCAGGTCGATTACGGAGGCAAAAGATCCAGCTTCCGTGCTTACAGGGTTAAAAAGTCTATGATTACCATTGAAGAAACGCTGACGCATTCCCATACAATTGAGTGTGCACTATCGAGTGCATATTCTAGAGTTCAGTCATTAACCATTCGTAATCAAAGCCAAAATATGAAAAATATTGAAGGGCTTGCCGAAGAACATGGCATACGCGTCAGATACGAAAAATCACATCCAAGCCGCCCTCAGATCGAGGCACGCGTATTGTGGTATCTATTTTCTGATTGGAAGGAATTTAGGTCCAAGGAAGCGCAAAAAGACGCTGAGCTTATTTTATTTTTAGACAGACTCAATGACCCTCAGAATGTGGGAAATATTTTACGAACAGCCAGTTTTTTTGGCGCAGCTGCTGTTGTGATTCCTAAATCCAGAAGTGTGAAGCTCGGTGAAACCGTGATTCGTACTTCCACAGGGGGTGCCTTATCGATTCCTGTTATTCATCCATCCAACCTTGTGCGTACCATGCAGGAATTCCAAGAAGAGGGCGCGTACATTTGGGGGCTATCCGCGCATGCGCAAAACGTTCTTTCAAGTGAACAACCTGTCAATAAGAAGATAGGTCTTGTTGTGGGAAGTGAAGGTGAGGGCATGGCCTCCTTGACGGAAAAAACATGTGACATGCTCCTTAAGCTTTCAGCCCAAGGTTTTCATGAGTCATTGAATGCAGCCTCTGCAGCTGCAATTGGCATCTATGAATGTATGAAAAAAATACAAGCGTAATGATTATTTGAACCCATTTTGCACTTGCATCAGAAATTCATATCATTTAAGTACATAAGAATTAGGAGGATCATTATGCGAAAATCGTTCGTAGTTCTTTTGGTATTATTTATTTCATTTGTCTCATCAGGTTCATTTGCACCTACACCAGTTGATAAGCAAAACATTGATTTTTTACGATCCAAATCAGTTGAGTTAAAATCTTTATACGAATCACTTGAGACATCCTTAGAATACTTACAGACCTTTTCAAAGTTTGAAAAAGCTTCTCCATTACATCTGGACAGTGACGATGGCGAAAACGAACTGACGTATTGGCACTTACAAGGACCCAATCAAAAGAAGCATTTTGAAGGCATTGACGTTGAGTCTTTGCAGCAAGTTGCGTTAACCAAAAAGGGTTCGCCTGTTCTGTATGCAGTGCTTGATGGTGGCGTGAACATTAACCATGAAGCCATCAAAGACTATGTTTTTACCAACACACGTGAAACACTTAACGGCCTAGATGACGACGGCAATGGACTTATTGATGATGTACATGGTTGGGATTATGTGGGTCAAAATGTTGGGTCAGATAGTATGGAGCTCACCCGTGAGTTTGTTCGTTGTTCAAAACTTTCACAAAAGGATAGCTACTGCAGTGACATGATTGCTGTTTACACTTATCAAAAAGCACAAGTTGAAAAAACTGTGGCAGATCTTGATGCAACCATTGCAAGGGTTGAGGAAGTACAAAAGCAGATCAAGCAAATGATTGGTGATGAGACTTACCAAGGTAACATTGAACTTATCTCTGTGATCGAAAATTATTTTTATGCGAAAGATGAAAAATTTGGAACGTATTTTACGACCTACTATGTTCCACCAACACGCGCAAAAGGGTTAAGAAATTTTATTCATGGCTTTTTAGATTATTACGATACCAGCGCAAAGAAAGTTGAAAAACAAACACAGGGGTATGATGGTACATTAACGGATACTGTGTATGGCAATAACTTGCCCATTGGTCCAGACCCATCTCATGGTACACATGTGGCACACACTGTGATTAAGGTTTTTGAAACAGCGTTGGGCGAAAAGCTTGCCAAAAAATACCTGCGACTTTTGCCAGTACGTGTTGTGCCAGACGGCGATGAACGTGACATTGATGTAGCCAATGCAATCAACTATGCAGTGAGTATGGGCGCACGCATCATTCAAATGAGCTTTGGAAAGGATTACAGCTCTTTGGGTGGAAAAGAGCTTGTGGATGCGGCTGTGGCAAATGGGCTTGCCAAAGGCGTAATATTTGTTCACTCCGCAGGAAATGATGGGCGCGTGATTTCTGCCAATGACAATTTTCCAAACGGATACCATAAAAAAGAAAAAACATTTTTTACCAACTGGGTAGAAATTGGAAACTCCACACACACAGCAAAGTTCGAAGATAGTGAAAATCCATACCGTATTCAAAGTATTGCAGCTACGAGCTCAAATTTTGGATCGATGGTAGATATCTTTGCGCCCGGAAGCGAAGTGTATGCTGCGTACTCAGAAAAAGCAGAAGAAACAACTCGCTATAAATTTTTAACAGGTACAAGTATGGCTTCACCTGTATTTTCAGGTGTTCTTGCCGTGATGTTGTATCAATATGGTTACCTTGATCCGGTCAAACTTAAAGACGCGATTATTGGAGCAGCAAGAAAAACACAAAGCGATGCGCCTGTTGTTTTCTGGGAAAGACTTCATCATGGAAGTTATGGTAAAAATTTCGAGTTATTGATTGAAGGCGAAGATTACAAACGTGTTGATATGCACTTTGGCGAAACCTCTAAAAGTGGTGGTCTATTGGATGCGCATCAAGCTGTTTGCTCCGTCATGGAACTAGAAGGCTGCTAGCATTACATTTTGGTTTCTTGAAATTGTATAGGAAGACCAACCGTTTGGTGGGATAGTTTTCCTTCATACATAACAACGTGTCCGCGTATCATGGTAACAACGGGCCAACCTTGTGTTTCCATGCCGTCAAAGGGTGTCCATTCTGATTTGGTTGCCTGATCTGCTGAGCTAATTACATCACGTTTGTTCATGTCGACAATTGTAAATGTTGCTTGCGATCCAATTTCAATTTTACTTCGATCTTTGATGCCGTGAATTTTAATTGGGTTGTAGCACATCAGCTCTACCAAACGTTCAAGTGTCAGCTTTCCTTGATTTACATGATGAAGCATGATGGGCAAAAGTGTTTGTACGCCCGGTGTGCCACTGGGTGATAGTGGATACGGTTTGGCTTTTTCTTCTAGTGTGTGTGGTGCATGATCAGAAGCCACCATGTCTACCGTGCCATCAGCAATGGCTTTCCACAATGCATCCTGATGTTCTTTCTCTCGAATGGGTGGGTTTTGTTGTGAAAGCGAGCCCAACTTTTCGTAACAATCCGGTGCAAAAAGCGTGAGATGATTGGCAAGGACTTCCACAGTAATGTGTTCGTTTTTTTGTTCTCGAAAAAAATCCATTTCATCTTTGGTGGTGACATGTAAAATATGAACACGACGTTTGTATTTTTTGGCAATGGCAACAACGCGTTTGGTTGCGTTTAGACAACTTTCCACACTTCTCCATTTGCAATGCAGAGAAACGTCTGTGGAATCACCCAAAATTGTTTTTTTGTTTTCCTGCATGATGAATTCATCTTCAGCATGCACAGCCACAATGCGTCTTCCATTTTTTAACACCATATCAATTTCTTCATCACTGGCAGCCAAAAGATCACCTGTGGAGGCACCCATGAAAACTTTAATGCCGCAAATGCCGGGTGCGTTTTCGTACTCGGAAAGTTTTTCTGCGTTTTGTTTGCATCCACCAAGATAAAATGCGTAATCCACCCACGGGTGTTTGTCAGCTCTGCTCATTTTGTCGAAAATCAGTTCAGGTGTCAGTGTGAGAGGGGAGGTGTTGGGCATTTCAAAAACGCCTGTGATGCCACCAAGGGCCGCACTTTGCAGTCCTGTTGCAAGTGTTTCTTTGTGCTCTGCACCCGGCTCACGAAAATGAACTTGTGTATCAATCAGGCCCGGAAGTACGTGCAGGCCTTCGCATTGAATCGTTTTTTCTGCCTTTGCATTGTCGAGGGGGCCAATGGCGCAAATTTTTCCATTCGTGATACCGATGCTTACCGTTGCCCAACCATCAGGTAGAAGCACTTGACCATTTTTCAGAATAAGATCGAACTGGGATGATTCCATTGTTTACCTATATACGAAAAGGAAAACGTTGTATATCGGCAGGTGTTGGTGATTAGTTTCTTGGGACGATCATTGGTATGTCACTTGTCATGCAGTGAACAGCACCAGTTAAACCATACATGGTAATAGGAATTACATGTGTAAAATGCTTTTGATATATCGCGATTGCTTTTTGGTTTTGTGCTGTAAGAAATTTGTCTTGCGTACCATCTTCAGGAACATAATAGGGAATTAGCACAGTAGATGGGTCCAGAATTAAACTATTTACATAGTTGTATGTAGATCGGGTTTCATATGCCCCCGCATCCTCAATTTCTTCAAATTCAATTCCATGTTGTTTTAATTGGTTCCGATTAAATTGATCGACAGCACAATTTGCATTGCAATGGTCAACGTTCGAAAAATTTGAAACCGACAACAAAGCTTGTGATTTTTGTTTAGAAGGACTAAAAACAAACTTAATAACAGTGTCCAAATGGTGTGTGCTTTCGTTCTTGTTTGTTTTTAAAACTATGAGTTTGTTAAAATCAAGATACTTTCTGAGAATAAGTTCAATGTCATATTCACACATGGTTTCAGAAGGGTTTTCTTTTTGGAGAAGATCGCACTGTCGTTCCGTCATAAGGTGACTCATATTCTTGTTATAAACAGATTCGGAAATATAAATATTTCGATGCGAGTCAGTTGTAATCTCACTTGGTTGAATCGTAATTGGCAAATGAACAATTCTAGCACCTACGGATTCAAGGTAGGGTTGTTCGTGTTTTATCAAATGTAAATAGGATGAATCACGAGGTGTGGATTTGTTAATTGCGCCACTTTCTAATTTATTCAGCATTTTTTCTACGTTAATATTGCTTGGGTTAATTTTTTCAGGTCGAAGGTAATCAAGAAGTGTTAGTGTTGATCCGTTTACAGCGCTGATGTAACTATAATCTCGTGTCCAGATCATATCAAAGCTATTATCGTAACGGTCTTGGGTTTGCTTTTTATGATAAAGAAACAAGCGATGTACTTTGCCTCCATGTTTTTTTTGCATGTCTTGTGTGATTGTGTGAATACGTCCAAAAATATACGAAACATTCTCGTAATCATCGTTTAAAAATTCATACCAAGAAAAAAGGTTGTTGGTTGGATCTGCAATATCCATTTCGAAAAGTGTTGTAGGAAGATCAATTTTATCACAAATTGATACGTATACGTCTGATCGTGTTAGGGAGGCGGCAATAATGTAAAGAAGGTATTCAAATCTAGATTCACCTTGCTCCCATTTTGCTCGGATGCTGTTGCAATCAAGATGAACGATGACATGTGATTTTTTTGCATACTCTGGAATAAGTTGGAATTTCTGTGCATAGGCATTGATACAATGGCTTACGATGATCAAGGGGAGTAGTATTTGTAACAATCGTGACATGTTTGTGATCAATTCTGCAATGTGTATGCCGCCGGAGTTAAATGTAACATTATGTAATCATTGTATAAAATATTTCCTCTTATGGTTTGATTGTGACAAAAGTGTCACATATCTCTTATAACCCACAATGGTCCTTTAAAGATCAAGTAGTGCCTGATTGTAAAACATAACGCAAAGTGTTATAATGGCGCCATTGAATGAAATACGTAAGAAAAACAATGACATGGCATAGTTTGCTTCTGTGTATTCTGACTGTTCTCTCTCTTAAAGTTCATGCTGCAGAAACTTCACAAGAAAAATACATACGAAAATTTGTAAGCTTTTTTGATAAAGCCCAGTGCCAACAAATTGAGCTTTTTTTCCAAGAAGACACTAAAATAGCGCTGTATTGTCGAGGGAGCAATGTCCTGAGCGCTTCCCAAGAAGAAGTATTGACTGTCATCTATATAGATAGAGGGCCCAGCGCACCTGCCATATCCATTACACTTGAGACCATCATTCCCTATTTTCAAGATGAATTCATTGGACGTAGTTTTGTAGATTCTAATGACATGTTTGTTGTTTTTGAGCGCGCCATCCAAGAGGCTGGATTTATTCCAGACCCAAGCCGAGATGATGTGGATTATCGATATTTTTATCAAAAAGAATCCAAAAAGAGTAAAAAGACCCAAGAAGGTCTTCAAGCCCAACACTAAAAGCTATTTCGTCATCATATTGTTAAGGTATGGTTTATAAGCCGGTTTTGTTAAAAATATATCATTATATCAACAGGATAGACGAGATCATCTCATGCAAAATCCCAATTGCTTTTGGCATGCGTTCTGCTGTAAAATACGGCAGGGCAAGGAGACCGTATCTATGGGAAAAAAAATTTTACTTTGTTTTGGATTTCTTATTTTTTTTGCAACACAAGCAAACGCGACTGTGTACAGAATCAACTGCTACCTGGCGGATGATCGAAACGGGGACGAAACCCTAATTCGGCACGATGATATGAAGTTTGATACGGAAAGCGAAAATCAACAACCAAAGTATATCCAGCATGGGCCCTCAGAGCACGATATCGGTCTGGGTCTTTCTTATGATGATAACGAAGGCTTTATTTACCTAAGCATTGTAGATCAAACAGAAGGTATTGAAGCGTCTTCGCTTACCGATGGTAGTTTTCCCGTCTATGTCAATCTAAGTACAGAAGCTGTTGGACTCTTTGCAGCCTGTCAATTTGAGCATGAGAGTGGTGAGATCCCGAGCCAAAAAAAGAAAAAGAAAAAGTCCAAAACCAAGCGTAGCCAAGCGCCACAGCCTCCTCAAAAGAATGAATAAAAATCGTGCCAAATGTCAAGAAAGTATTTGACATCAAAATAAAAATAACTTAAAACCTCACGACTCTTGAAGGTGTATAGCTCTGTCCACAGGGCAGACTGCTAATATTTTCAAGTATTTAGAGTTGAGTTGCGCTGGCGTAGCTCAATTGGTAGAGCAGCTGCCTTGTAAGCAGC
>JAGRAZ010000001.1 GCA_020434345.1 Bdellovibrionales bacterium | reverse complement strand
AGCACCGGGAACAGTAGAAAGATCGTTTCCATCTTCGTCAAAAAATTCGCCGGGCGCACATTCAATGCCTTCAAGCTGTCCTACCAAGGCTTTTTGTTGATTAAACGCATATTGGTACGAAAGCTCTACCGAGAAAGTTTCGCGAAAGTGGTAGTTGTATCTAAACTGTGCCAGCTCATAGCGTAAGAAAGGGTTATCTAGGATTGCACCGATACCCATGGTGAACTCATGGCGCTTAGACTTCATAAAGACGCGGTTTTGAACGACATCGATGCCGGAGATGCGAAGGTTACCGATATCTTCGTCTTCTTTTAGATTAGACGCTGTAACGGTCTTTTTTTTGTTTTTCTTATCCTTTTTGGCTTTTTTAGCCTGCGCTTTTTCCTCTTTGGAAGCTTTTGCAAATGCGTTGGGTGTAGCTACCCATCCGCAACACAACACCACCATCAAACCCAAGTTCACAAATTTTATTTTTTTCATATATAAGCCCCGTTAGATTTTTGCTATGTCTATATAAAGCTAAACACTAGTTTATACAAACAAACAGCCTAAAATACCGATGAAAATTTCTACCAACCTTTATTGTAATCAAAAAACCCCTTTTTCAAAAGAATTCTTGCAAAATCAAGAAGATCCCGTCCACTTTCGTTTTTATCGAAAACTTCGATCTTTGTTGTTTTCACATGCGCAGTGGATGTCCTTACCCAGGGTGGTCGTGGGTTTGTCGGGTGGGGCAGATTCATGTGTGTTGCTTCATGCGCTTGTTTGCTTCTTTCATCGAGAAGGAGGGCCGCAGATCCTTGCCTGTCACGTGCATCACGGCATTCGAGGCGCATTGGCAGACAGAGACTTGGAAATGGCGCAGCATCAAGCGTTCTTGCATCAAGTGCCTTTTGAAGCAATCAAGCTCGATGTGGGCATGAAAGCCAGCGAGGAAACGCTTCGGAACGCAAGATTGAATGCCCTGAAAAAGCATGCACAAGCGCAAGGTGCACCAGTAGTTGCACTTGGGCAGCATATGCATGACCAGGCTGAAACCTTACTTTTCAGGCTTTTTAGGGGAACGGATCTTAAAGGTCTTTGTGGTATTAGGTTTGAGCGCGATGGTTTTTGGATTCGTCCGTTGATTGAGGTTGAAAAAGTGGCCATTGTGCAAGAGGCGCAACATCGAAACCTTCCATATATTAAGGATGAAACCAACGACGATTGGTCTTTTGCACGTAATTTTATACGTCACCATATGATCCCCGAGATTCAAACGCAATTTAATCCTAATATTATCAATAATTTAAGTGAATTGTCTGTTTCTTTATCTCATATCGATGCCTATCTAGACAGGCAAGTGGATGAGGTTTGGCCAATGCTTTTAGACGAGGAGGGGCATATCAAACGGTTGGGACTGTTGGCATGTGACCCGGTGCTTCGAAAAAGAATATATCAAAAAGTCTATCAGCAGTTGGTTGGTATGGACCGTGTCTTAAGTAAAAAACACATTGATGCAATTGAAACTGTGATTCAAAAAAGTGAAAAACAAAAACTTTCATTGCCTGAGAATGTAGGGGTTGTTTGTGACAAAGATGTGCTTATGTTGATCAAAGAGTCATAAACATTTACATTGTTGCCGCCTTTGCGTACATAGAGGGGCAATTTTTTTACGGAGGATGCATTGAAAGGTAAGTCATTATTTATGTGGGGAATTATCGTCATCATGGCATTGATGATTTCCCAAGGTATTTTAAAATATTCAGTACCTGCCCCTGAGTCTATCTCCTACAGTACATTTTTAGAAAAAGTACGTCTTGGGGTTGTTGCATCGGTCAAAATCAATGAAAACGAAATCCAAGGCGAATATAATCCCATTGAGGCATCCGAAGAAGTCAAAGAAGGCGAAGTTGCCAAGCCAACAAAGTTTACAACAGAATGGATCGGAACAGGCGATGAACTGAGTCGCTTTTTAGAAGAACAAAAAATTGCTGGCAATTTACAAGACTATAAATATGAGTCGCTTAATAAAGAAACTTTTTGGCGAACCCATTTCTTCAATTACTTATTCATTGGTATTTCTATCTTGATTCTTTTTATGATCTTTCGTCAAATTCAAGCAGGTGGTGGCAAGGCCATGAGCTTTGGCAAGTCTCGTGCAAGATTGGTAGATGAACAAAAAAAGAAAGTAACATTTAAAGACGTAGCAGGTGTGGACGAAGCCAAAGAAGAGCTTGAAGAAATTATTGATTTTCTCAAAGACCCCCAAAAGTTTACAGGAATGGGTGTTCGTATTCCCAAAGGTGTGCTTTTGATCGGGCCTCCGGGTACTGGAAAAACCCTTCTTGCAAAAGCGGTTGCTGGTGAAGCAGGCGTGCCTTTCTTCTCAATTTCTGGTTCAGACTTTGTTGAGCTTTTTGTTGGTGTTGGGGCCTCTCGCGTGCGTGATCTTTTTGAACAGGGTCGCAAAAATGCGCCTTGTATTATCTTCATTGATGAAATCGATGCGGTTGGACGCCAACGTGGTGCAGGTCTTGGCGGTGGTCATGATGAGCGTGAGCAAACATTAAATCAGCTTTTGGTGGAAATGGATGGTTTTGAACCACAAGAAGGCGTTATTTTAATTGCCGCAACAAACAGAGCAGACGTTCTAGATCCTGCGCTTTTACGACCCGGTCGTTTTGATCGGCAAGTGGTCGTGCCTCTTCCAGAGGTCCACGGTCGCAAAGCAATTTTGGATGTGCATGTTAAAAAAATCCCAGTTGGTGCTGATATCAATCTAGAAGTGCTTGCAAAAGGTACCGTTGGTTTTTCTGGTGCAGATTTGGAGAATTTGGTGAATGAAGCTGCGCTTTGGGCAGCCAGACAAAATCAAAAAACAGTCACCATGGAACATTTTGAATATGCCAAAGACAAACTTATGTTGGGCAAAGAGCGCAAGAATATCAAAATGTCTGATGATGAAAAGCGTATGACTGCCTATCATGAAGCAGGCCATGCCCTTATTGCAACGTTGAGTCCGAATGCGGACCCTGTCCATAAAGTTACCATCATCCCTCGTGGTATGGCGTTGGGTGTTACGCACCAATTGCCTGAAAAGGACAAATACTCACTTCATAAAGAAGATGCAGAAACCATTATCTCTGTTCTCATGGGTGGCCGTGTGGCGGAAGAAGTCGTGTTTGGAAAAATTTCTAACGGTGCAGCCAATGACATAGAAAGAGCTTCTGCGCTTGCACGTAAGATGGTTTGTGAATGGGGCATGAGTGATGAGTTGGGCCCACTTTCTTACAAACAATCGAATGAGCAGATTTTTTTGGCGCGAGAGATGTCCAATAAAAGTCACGTTTCTGAAGCAACAGCGCAAGTGATTGATCAAGAAGTGAAAAAGATTATTGTAACAAATTATCAAAGAGCAAAAGATATGGTGATCAAAAATAGAGATAAGCTTGATAAGCTTGCTCAGGCCCTCTTAGAAAAAGAAATCGTTACAGGGGATGAGTTGCGGGCTCTTTTTGGTATGACCAAAGAACCTGTAACTGCATAATTTAACGATAAATCCATTGTAAAAACAATAACTTTTGATTAGGCTTATGGGTAGCATGGGAGCAATGTTCCATAAGATGGGTGGTTTGCAAATCATTCGTGATGTTATTGACATTTTTGTCGTAGCACTTGTTATTTATTACATCCTTAAACTCATACGCGGCACACGAGCTGTCTACATGTTGATTGGTTTAAGTTTTGGCGTGGTGATGTATGTCGTTTCCAATATTTTTGAACTTGCAACCATCAACTGGATTCTCTACCACTTTTTAGGAAGTTTTTTATTAATTATCGTGGTGCTATTTCAAAATGAAATTCGTCGCGCATTAACTCGATTGGGAAGAACACAAGTGTTTTCGTTTTTGGGACCTGTGCAAGACAGCATCATGATCGATGAACTTGTCCGAACCGCAGTATCACTTGCCAACAAAAAAATTGGTGCCTTGATGGTTATGGAAAAGGAAGCCAATGTACAAGATTATATTGAAAAAGGCGTGTCAGTTGATGCCAATGTGAGTAAAGAAATTTTAACGGCACTTTTTCTTCCTTCTTCTCCACTTCATGATGGCGCAGTTGTCATTCAAAAGGGTAAAGTTTCGTACGCAAGTTGTTTTTTGCCGTTAAGCATGAATCCTGAAATTCATCAAGACCTAGGAACCAGACACAGAGCTGCTGTGGGCGTGACAGAAGAAACCGACGCGGTTGTTATTGTTGTTTCTGAAGAAAAGGGATGGATCTCTGTTGCGATGAGTGGAAAATTAATTCAAGGTATTGATGCCATAGCTTTGCGAAGAATTTTAACACATCAATTTCAAAATAAAGTTTCAACTTGGTTTTCATCTATCAAGAGCGAATCTAAGGTTGAACATGTTGGTGAGGTTGAACTGTAATGAAAAAGTTTTTTACACATCATCCTCTGATGAAACTCATTGCGCTTACACTTTCAGTTGCACTGTGGTGGTTTGTTCGCTCTGAAAGGCAAAATGAAAAAACGGTAGATATTGAAATTGCATATACGAAACCACCCAATAATCTTATTATGGCAAGCCCGCCTCAAGAAACAATTCGTTTGCGTCTTCGAGGTCCTCAGTCCAAACTTGCAAAAGTTGATGGTGATTATTTTTCAAGTCACGTGATTGATCTTTCTCATGGCATTGATGGTCCCAATAATTTCTGGTTATATGAAGAGGATTTTAAGTTGCCATTTGGGGTGTATGTAACCCAAATTTATCCGCAGGCGATTCGAGTGTTGCTCAAACCTCGTGAACTACGCCAAGTTTCGATCAAACCAAGGTTTATAGGGGAACTGCCTCCGGGCATTGAGATTCAAAGTGTTCTTGTTAATCCACCATCGGTAGTGTTTGAGAGTTTTCAGGAGGAACTTGATGATTTAGATTTCTTTTATACAGAACCCATTAATCTTAATGGCCGTGTTCATGATTTTGAAGCAGAGTATTATATTGATAAGAGCAATCATACTGGAGTGCTTGCAACTGAAAAAATTCGTGTATCGATTGATTTGGTTGAAAAAGAAATTCAAGAAACAATTCCATCGCTTCCAGTTGTTTTGGAAATTGAGAACAAAGAAAATGTATTGTTAGAGCCAGAAACCGTTTCCATTACTGTTAAAGGGCCACTCTCAAAAGTATTAAAAATTGTAAAAATACCACCTGTGCCTAAAGTGGATCCGCTTATACTTAACAAGGTTTTTGCAAGCCGTAAGGATCAACAAGTAGATATTGTCGTTGAACCACAAGAAGAAATGAGTTTTACGGTTGACCCACCAAAGGTATGGATACGTTTTTCTACGCAAAAGCAAAAGGAAGAGCAATGAGTAAGCTTTTTGGTACAGATGGGATTCGAGGATTGGTCAACCAAGAGCCGATGACGGCAAATACTGTGTTGACTATTGGTCAAGCGCTTGCGTGTGTGATCAAGGAACATCGAACATTCAAGGGAAGACCTCGGGTTGTGATTGGAAAAGATACGCGTCTTTCTGGCTACACCTTTGAAACAGCACTCCAAGCTGGGCTTTGTTCGATGGGTGTGGATGTGATTCTTCTGGGCCCAGTTCCTACACCTGCTGTAGCATTTATTGCAGACAACATGCGTGCGGAGGCTGGCATTATGATTACAGCTTCACACAATCCTTTTTTTGATAATGGCATTAAGATTTTTACAAGCAAAGGCTTTAAACTTCCAGATGCGTATGAAAAGCAAATCGAAGATATGGTGCTGCAAGGTTTTGAAGTAAAAAAATATGTACCCAAACCACTTGATGTAGGGCGCGCCAAAAGAATTGAGGATGCACAAGGTCGATATATTTCTGCAGTGAAGCAACACTTCTTGGCCGATACAACGTTGGATGGTGTCAAGATTGTGTTGGATTGTGCGCATGGTGCTGCGTATAAAGTAGCGCCGCTTATTTTTCAAGAACTTGGTGCAGATGTTGTACAAATTGGTTGCGAACCCAATGGTACAAACATCAATGAAAATGTGGGAGCGCTTCACCCTAAACATTTGATCCAGTCTGTGTTGGAAGAAAAAGCGGATTTGGGCATAGCGTTTGATGGCGACGGAGACCGCGTCATTGCTGTAGACCGTAAAGGTCATATCTATGATGGAGATGATTTTTTGTCGATCTTGATGGAAGGGCAAAAGCTTTATGCAGATCTTAATCAAGGTATCGTCGGTACAGTCATGACAAACTTTGGGCTAGAATCTAAATGTGATCAGAGAAAAATTCCATTTTATCGTGCCAATGTTGGTGATCGATTTGTGGTGGAGATGCTTAAAGAAAAAAAATGTTTTCTGGGTGGTGAATCGTCAGGGCATTTGATTTATTTAAGTAAAAGCACAACAGGAGATGGACTCTTATCTGCCATTTTACTTTTGAATGTGTTGGTATCGCAGAATAAATCGCTGGATGAGTACGCCAATTCTTTTCAAAGATTTCCACAAGAACTTAAAAGCATCATGGTGAGGGAAAAAAAGCCAATTGAAAATATTCCTTCCCTTGTAAAAGTGATTGATCAATCCAATGTGAAGCTTAAAGGCAAAGGTCGAACCTTGGTTCGGTATTCTGGAACCGAGAACAAAATTCGTGTCATGGTGGAAAGTGAAGATGAAAAACTTATGCACCAGGTGCTTGAAGATATCTGTGAAGTTGTCGGCCAAGAATTGGGTGTATAATGAGTAAAGCCTGTTTTTCTTCATGGCTCAGATTATGGGTGTTGCCTATGTAATAGTTCTGCACAATTACTGTCCGTTCAACATGCCTTTGTAAGGTGAAAAAAGACCACTTAAAAATCTTTAATGAAATCATAATGTTACGTATATCAATAATAATTTATCGTTTTTCAATAATTAATTATTGATCATAGACAAATTTTTGTGTATTACCCATAAAAAGAAAAGGAGATGTGTATGGATAAATTACAAAAACTAGAACGTCATATTTGGATTTTCAAAGTTTCTAAATGGATATTAGGGGTGATGATTGGATGTTCATTCATTGGGTATGCAATCGGAGTTTTTTTGGTTTTATTTGGAAGCGGAAAAAGTGGTGAACTCGAGCATTTGGTTTCATTGGCCAATCAATTGCCGTCATTTATTGCGGATATCGTCTTTTTTATGGTTATTCATAGTTTGATTATTATTTTGGATGATCTTAAACAGATTGTATAAGTGATGATTGAAATCCATTTAGATATACTGTTGGTGCAACGTAAGATGAAATTATCTGAATTGTCTGAGAAAACAGGTATACAAATCAGCAATCTATCGATCTTGAAGAACAACAAAGCAAAAGCGATACGGTTTTCAACTTTAATATCGATTTGTAATGCTCTTCAATGTCAACCTGGAGACCTTATGTCATTTCGTGATGATTCGTCAGCATAGATATTGAAGTAAAATCTTTTCATCTTCTTTTACAAAGCTAAATTTACTAGAATTTCAGCTTATTTGGATGTTCTGCTTTTAGAGTGTGTGAGAAGTTTTATTTTAAGGAGTGCTCAATCGAATAATAGATGGAAGTGCTTCAAAGTTTGAAATATCTACGGGATCACGACTTAGGTCGTTTTCGAGACCGTATCCTATTTTTTTCATTTCTATCCACAAGCGATGAAGGGTTTGATTCAATTTCAATTCTCTTGTTTCCGAAATGTTTTGATCAAAATGTTTTAAACGAAAGTACATCAAAAGATCTTCCATTCCTTCGACTTGGTAAGTATTTTTTCGGTTAAAATATTCAAGTTCATCTAAAAATGGAGAGAGGTAAGAAAAGAGATCACCTTCTATTTCAATAACTCGATTATTATTAGGATTTAGAAAGAAAGCTACGTTTCCGTTTCGTTTGTAATATGCATATTGATAAGCATGGAAAAATTCTTGAACAATTGTAAAGTAGGGAATCCCATACTGTATTTCATTTGGATTATTTGAGTAATTGTCAAGAGCGATATAAATAATAGAGCTGGTTTGTAATTTTATTTTTTGTTCTCTTTCCTCAGGAGTATTTTCAGGTAGGCTAGAATACATTTTTTTACTTAGTTCTTCTGGTATAAAGCCACCATTTGTATTGCTGTCTGTAGTGTTCCGTAAAAGTCCTTTGTCCTGTACATAGATAATGAAGTTATTGTTTTTGTCATAGGCTAAGTTCATATAAATTGTTTTGAAATAAGCCATCTCAGCAAAAGGTTTATTCAATAATGAGTTCTGTATTCTTTTATTATCATTAATTTTTGTAGCGTTAATTAAATCAAACTTTGCATAAGATATGGATGGATGAAATGCAAAAAGGAATAGTGCTATATGTAACCTGTAATTTTTCAAGATTTTGCAATTATACCATATATTCTATCTTATTATGCAAATACTTCGTTTTCACTTTGTGCTATTTATGCAGAGCTAAGTAATGTAGAAGATTAAGAAATATTTGAAATCAATATGGTTGCATAACCTAAGAATATTATCTATCTTAAAATGATGGATCGCCAAGATGAAAGCATGTCTAGCATACAGAGTAGCAAGAAGGCGCTGTATATTACTTTGAGTATTGTTGCCGTTTTATCATTTCTAAACAGAGATTATATTCGTGAATTGTTTGATAAAAACAATGAATTGAATGGATCTTTAAAAGATTCACTTGTTCAAGAGAATCCGTTGCTGCCTCAAGGGTATAGTCCTCTAGAGGCCAAACTGTACTCCAAGTATATATCAAGTAATGGACTTGCAATGTATGTCGTTAAGCTAAATCAGAACTTCATTCAAGGCTTGCAGGCATCAGATTATGATGGTTTTAAAAATGAAGTTGAAAAAGCAGCGCAGGAATATAATCATCACCGTAATACAGCCGTACTATTTTACTATCGAGATACTCCTGCACCAGATGTTTCAAAAGCCAAAACATGGGCAGATGCCCTACGTATAAGGGATGATCATCAGTCACCTCCTAACTTTGTAGTTCAGTTTTAACCCTTTGTTGAAGACATTTTCATCACATGCGCATTCGTGTATATAGACGTTGATGAAAAAGCTCGGTGTCAATATTGATCATGTGGCCACGTTACGCAATGTACGGCTTGGCAAAGCTCCTGACCCTATTGCGCTTGCACTCTTGTGTGAGAAAGCAGGCGCGGACAATATCACCTTTCATCTTCGAGAAGACCGAAGGCATATCAAAGATCAAGACGTACTTAATCTCAAAGAAAAAATTTCGATTGGTTTAAATTTTGAAATGGCGTGCACAAACGAAATGGTTCAATTGGCCCAAAAAATTCAACCCGAAGTCGTAACGTTTGTGCCAGAAAAAAGAGAGGAACTTACAACAGAAGGAGGGCTTGATCTTTCCTTTGCGACGAAAGAGCTGCAGGAAAATACCAGAACGCTTGTTGATCAAGGCATTGATGTTTCGTATTTTATAGAACCGGACGGTTCAACCATTTTACAAGCCAAAGAGAT
The DNA here is from genome assembly GCA_020434345.1 of Bdellovibrionales bacterium. Lineage (GTDB taxonomy): Bacteria > Bdellovibrionota_G > JALEGL01 > JALEGL01 > JAGRMV01 > JAGRMV01. The sequence goes on along the minus strand of JAGRAZ010000001.1, from coordinate 68,094 downwards.
GGGTGCAACGTCTGTTGAAATTCATACTGGACGCTATGCGCACCTTTTTGAAGTTCATCAACATCAAGAAGAATTAGAAAAAATAGCTACTGCGTGTGAAAAAGCGTCATCTTTAGGGTTGCATGTTCATGCGGGGCATGGTCTAAACCTTGCAAATCTTCCTTTGCTTGTATCCATTGAAACACTTGGTTCATTTCAGATTGGTCATGCCATTGTCAGCGATGCACTTATCCATGGCATAGAAAATACCATCACACTTTACAAACGTTGTTTGGGAGCATAAGTGGCACTTGACCCATCCTATCTAGTACCTGTTCTTTCCAAAGAACAAATTGCGCTTGCTGAAAAATATACAATAGAGACACTTCGCATTCGTGCTGAAACACTGATGGAATCTGCTGGGCAATCTGCTTTTGCGCTGTTTCAAGGTTTTGAAAAGCAGGGGCGTGTGCTTGTGCTTTGTGGACCCGGCAATAACGGCGGGGATGGATTGGTGTTTGCTCGGTATGCGCTTCTTTCGGGGATTGAAGTCAAAGTTCTACTTATCGGCGCAACTTCTATGAAAACCATTGAGTCACAGTTGATGTTGCAAGTGTATCAAAAGCTTGGTGGTGAGTTTGAGTGTGTTGAAACATCGGCTGCATGGAATCGAAAGAAAAATGAAATTATTGCCAATGATTGGATCATTGATGCCATGTTTGGTGTTGGGCTTTCAAAACCGCTTGAGGGATTGTTTCTCGAAGTGGTTAAGGATGTCAAAAGAGTCAAAAAGAAATTTGGCGTTTTTGCATTGGATATTGCTTCAGGTCTTGATGCAGATTCTGGAGAAGTGTTGGGCGATGCCATACTATGTGACGTGACAGTAAGTTTTTCTTTTTTAAAAAAGGGATTTTTTGTGCAAGAAGGCCCAACAGTTTCTGGTGAGGTTTTTTATATTCCTTCTACCATTGTTTATCCGAATGCAGATATTGATACATACCTTTTACAACTTCAGGATGCAGACGTCTTTGCTCCATTACATGTTGCCCATAAAGGTGACAAAGGGCATGCGCTTATCTTTGCTGGTTCCAAAGCTTATTCAGGTGCCGCTGTATTAAGTTCACTTGCCTGCCAAAAAAGCAACACGGGTTTAACAACCCTTGCCATCAAGGAAGACGTACATGACATTGTCAAAGCGCAGCTCATCGATGTTATGTCATTTGAACTTCCAAAAACATGGTCCGATGATTTTGCAGGTAAAAAAACAAATTTATTCGACAAAAAATCAGCAATTTTGATAGGGCCCGGTCTTGAAGAAACTGCTTGGACGAACGAATTGCTGAGCTGGGTTCTTCAGTATGCCAGTGTTCCGTTGGTTGTTGATGCTGGCGCACTTTCGAGCTTGCAGGTGCACCTTGAAAAAGTCAAAGATTACCCTTCTGCAATTATCATCACGCCTCATCCGGGGGAAATGGCAAAACTTATCGGTAAAGACATTCTTTTTGTGCAAAAACATCGTACAAAGATTGCAATTGATTTTGCAACAAAACATCATGTGTGGGTGGTGCTTAAAGGTGAGATGACATTGATTGCATCACCTGACGGACAGGTCATGATCAACCCAACTGGCAATGAAACCTTATCTGTGGGTGGAACAGGTGATGTTCTTGCTGGTCTTGTTGTAAGCTTTTTGGCGCAGGGTATAGATGTAGACGAAGCACTGGCCCAAGCAGTTTGGTTTCATGGAAAAATAGGTGAACTGCGTGGTCAGAAAACAAAAAACAAAGCAATTGTAGCTTCTGAACTTCTACCTTTGATTGAGTCTTTGTATATGGAAAAAGCAAAATGAAATATTCATTGGATGAATTGCAATCTGTAACTCAAAAACTTACAAGTGTTATTGCACCTAAAGATATCATCGGAATTAATGGACCGTTGGGTGCCGGAAAAACAACGTTAATTAAAGCTTTATGTTCCCATTGGGACATTCCAACGGATGAAGTGACAAGCCCAACGTATGTATATCATCATATTTATGAGGGAAAAATCAAAGTCCATCATATGGATCTTTATCGAATTGAAAGTGAAGATATTTTACAAAGTCTGGATTTGGTTTCATTTGCGCAAGGAAACGACGTCACATTCGTTGAATGGATGGAATTGTATCCAGATGCGTTTGGATCGTATCTTGAAATTCAAATTGAAATTCTAAATGACCAAGATAGAGAGTTGTCTTTCAATCTTGCAAGGCTTTCAATAGAAGACCAAATGAGATTTGCAAAGGTGCTGTAAATGAAATCTATTTTGGTTCAAAAATATGGTGGAACATCTGTTGCAAGTCCAGCACTGATGCAAACCATTGCAAGGAGTATCAAACCATTGATACTAAAGCATCGTATTGTTGTTGTTGTATCTGCGATGGGGAAAACAACAGACCAACTACTTGCGCAAGCCCAAGATAAGAAAATTACAAATGCAAAAGATTTAGATGCTTTTGTTGCACAAGGAGAAAATATTTCTGCAAACACATTTTGTGAAGTTCTTAAAAGCATGGGAGTCTCTGCTTGTGTACTTTTGGGGCATGAAGTGCCTATCCGAACCAATGCAAATTTTGGGTCTGCACTCATACAAACCATCAATCCACATAATATTACAAATGCATTTGAAAATGTTGATGTTGTTGTCGTGCCGGGTTTTCAAGGTGTGTATGAAAATCACATTACAACTTTGGGAAGGGGTGGATCTGACCTAACAGCAGTAGCCCTGAGTGTTTGTCTTGGTGCCGAGTATTGTGAAATTTATACAGATGTTCCAGGTGTGATGACAACGGATCCAAAGTTGTATGATGAGCCTCGTATGCTCAAACATCTTGGGTATGATGAAATGATTGCATTTTCATATGCAGGGGCCAAAGTGCTTCAGGCAAGATGTGTCGTGCTTGCAAAACGATACGGAATGCCCATAGTTGTAAAGTCGAGTTTTGAAGAAGGTCCAGGTACCTGGGTTGGAAAGGAACATAAAGTGGAAAGACAAAGAATTTCAGGGGTGGCGGTTAAAAATAAACAAACAATTGTTTCGATTCAACTTCCACAAGATCAGATCTTGAATATGAAACAAGCGCTTCAGGGTGCAAGTTGCCATGTTCTTTCATTTCGCTCGCAAAACGCGCAAGCATATTTTGATTTGGCATTTGATCATGAAAACGAGATTACTAAAAGATTGAAAGAGATTTCCGATGTGACGGTTGTCCACCAGCGAAATGCAGCCTGCGTAGCTATTGTTGGTTCTGGTTTGATGATTCAAGAAGAGTTGTTTTTTGATGTGCAAGAAGCTCTTTGCAAAAAGAATATAGAAGTCTTTGGATCGTATTTAGAAGATGCCGCGCTTTCATTGATCATTTCGGTAGAACAATCCAACCAGGCTGTACGTGTTCTTCATGAGCATTTTCATCTTGAAAAAGAACCCAACTAAACGATCAGCAGGTCCTATCTTGGTACAAAAATTGAATTAACCTTTTTGGGAAATGGAAGCGTTTCCCCCATCACAAAATAAAATGGCCAGTGACCATTTAGTAGGGATTCGGGAATTCAAATGGTCACTGGCACACAGGAGAAAAAATGGCAAAGCCACTTTTCTTTTACAGCTACCATCGAAAAAGAGGGGCTGTCAAGCACATCGAAGGTTAATAACTTGTTAAAATCATTAGATAATCAAAAAAAGTGGGAAGTTGGTTTTATTGCAATGCTATGCATTATTTTGAGCGTAAAAACCCTATGTTCCATGATGCATGGCCAAAGACGTGTGGGTAACCTGCCTGAATATCAAGAAATTCTGACCTCTAGATACTTGTTGCAAGGAGGCAGAATCGACCTAAATACGGCAAGTCGTCATGCGCTTATGGCTCTACCCGGCATTGGGCCATCTAGGGCAAAAAAGATCCTAGAAATGAGGAAAAGGACGGGTGGATTTGAAAATCTTGCCCAACTTGCAGAAATTCGAGGCATCTCACAACGCCTACTTGATCAGTTGCAGCCTTTTGTAGTAGTAAGGAACCCCAATGGAGACAAAAAATAAAAGAGTCGTAATTGCCATGAGCGGAGGGGTGGATTCCTCTGTAGCAGCGTACCTATTAAAAGAACAAGGGTACGATGTTGTGGGTATTTCAATGCGTCTATGGTCGTATGATCCTGATACAACACACGGATGTTGTACGCCTGATGATTTATATGATGCACGTCGTGTAGCTGATCAACTGCAAATTCCTTATTACGTATTTAATTTTGAGCAAAAATTTGAAGGGGCTGTTGTCGATCAGTTTATTGAAAGTTATCGCGTAGGTGAAACACCCAATCCATGTGTTCGATGTAATATCGATATTAAATTTGATTTGTTACTTCAACGTGCAGAAGAATTGGGTGCTGACTTTTTGGCCACAGGTCACTACGCTCGTTTGATCAAAGATGATCAAGGAATCATTCACCTTAAAAGAGCGGTTGATTTGCAAAAAGACCAATCTTATTTCCTTTTTGGGATGAACCAAGAGCAACTTGACAAACTTATGTTTCCCCTTGGCGACATGACCAAGCCTGAAGTACGCGCCATTGGCGAAAAGGCAGGTATTCTTACGTCCCAAAAGAAAGATTCACAGGAAATCTGTTTTGTTCCTACAGATTATAAAAAGTTTGTTCGTGATCGCATCGATGAAAAAAATATTATCAAGGGAAACTTGGTAGATGAAACAGGCAAAGTTTTAGGTAAACATGAGGGTATTCATGAGTACACCATTGGGCAGCGTCGAGGTATTGAAATTCCAACAACCCTTCCTATGTATGTTTCCAACATCGATAAAACAACGGGCAATATTACTGTTGGTGACGAAGCATCGCTCATGAAAAAAGAATTTGTGATTAAAGAGCTTCGGTATACTGACAAACCTGTGCAAATTGATCAAACCTATGATGTTAAAATTCGTTCACGCTTTGAACCTGCAAAAGCAGTAGTCAAAAAAGTAGGAGAGACAGTTACACTTAGCTTTGTTGAACCACAAAAATCCATCACACCCGGACAAGCTGCCGTAATTTATCAAGGCGACACGGTCGTGGGCGGCGGTTGGATTGATCAAGTAGTTGCATAGATTACAACTCTGATATATTTTATACTTGAAAACTAAACCATGATTGAACTACTTAAAAGCATCCTTGGTAACACCATTTCGATTTTTACCATCATGAATACCTTGTCTGCAGGGGTCATTATGCTTTCGCTTGTCAGCGAATCTGTCACAAAGCAAGAAATTGAAACCATCGCAAGAAGATGTACGAAAACAGTATTCATTACGATGTTGATATTGTTTTTAAGTGGTACATATATTTTTAATTTTTTTGGAATCAAGCCAGATGGGCTGCGAATTTTTGGTGGAATTATTCTTTTGATCATGGGCTTTGATATGGTTCAAGGTAAAGGCAAAAAAACAAACCACCAATCTACGGAGCACGAGGCTGCAAGGCAGCAAAGTGATATCAGTATCGTGCCGCTTTCTATTCCCATTATCGCTGGCCCGGGGCTTACAACCACGCTTATTAACCTTAGTCTTGTTCATAAGAGCTGGCAATCGTATTTGTCTGTAACTGTCGCTATTATTTTATGCTCGGTGAGCAATTATTTGATTCTACGTAACATGCCACGCATCAAAGAGAGACTTGGCGAAAATGGTATACGTGTGTTTAGTCGTTTGATGGGGCTGGTTGTAGGTTCCTTAGCAGCACAAATGTTTATTACTGGTGTACTAGGTCTGTATTCCAACTATATAAAGATATAATAGAGTTTAATTTTTACAAACCATAAAATTGCTTATAGGTAAGAGATGGTGTTGGCTATAAGAATATTCTTTTTGATTATTTTCTTTGTTTTCCAAAACATAAGTGCCCAAGAGTATTTGGATTATCAGCAGTCAATCCACCAAAATCAATCTGGCAAAGAAGTTCAAGAGGACCAAAAGACAGTTGCAAATATAAACTCTCCCAAGACAGTACGATACGATTTACATATTCATCCAATGAATGTGAACTTTTCTGGCAAAACGAAAAAAGCTATTGGCGTCAATGGCCAATTGCCTATGCCGACACTGACTTTTACAGAAGGAGACATGGCTGAGATCCATGTTTTTAATGATTTGGATGAAGACACTTCTTTGCATTGGCATGGTTTGTTTTTACCAAATCGCTATGATGGCGTACCAAATTTAACTCAATTACCAATTCCTCCACATTCTGAGCATGTCTATCGTTTCCCAATCGTTCAACATGGAACGCATTGGTATCACAGTCATTCTAGGCTTCAGGAACAGATTGGTATGTATGGAGCAATGGTTTTACTTAAGCGTGATGAGCCTGCAATCCCTACTATTCCAGTTGTAATAAGTGAGTGGACGGATGTTAAGCCACAGGAGGTTGATCGGAGATTGCATAGTGCTTCAGATTGGTTTGGTATTCAGAAAGGTAGTACTCAAAGTTATTGGGAAGCGATTCGACATGGTCATTTTTGGACCAAAATAATCAATGAATGGAAGCGTATGTCCGCCATGGATGTTAGTGACGTGTATTACGACACGTTTCTCATCAATGGAAAAAATCAAGTTCAATATCATGATTTCAAATCAGGGGATCGCGTCAGACTACGCTTAATCAATGCGGGCGCTTCAGATAACTTTTGGCTCACATACGCAGGTGGAAAAATCACTGTTGTTGCTTCTGATGGGAATGATGTAGTTCCAGTTGATGTGGATCGATTACTGATAACCGTTTCAGAAACTTATGATGTCATTGTAGAAATTCCTGAGAATAAGAGTTTTGAATTTTTGATCACGCCTGAGGATCGAACCAAGTCAGCTTCGCTTTGGTTGGGGATTGGACAAAAGGTTTTTGCGCAAAATCTTCCACGACTTAAATATTTTGAAGGCATGAAAATGATGAACGGTATGATGGATGTATCAGGCAATATGAAACCAATGCATGAAATGAAAATGCAAAATCAACAAATGGATATGAATCGTGTGATGTATCCTGAAATTGAGAAAGGTAAAATTGTTACATTGAATTATGGCATGTTGCGTTCACCTGAGAGCACGGTATTGCCAACTGGTTCGGTAAGGGAACTACATTTTGAGCTAACTGGAAATATGAACCGGTATGTTTGGACACTGAACAATCGAACTATTTCTGAAAGCGAAAAAATTCTGATCAAAAAGGGCGAAAACCTCCGTATAACAATTTATAACAATTCAATGATGCGACATCCTATGCATCTCCACGGTCATGATTTTCGTTTGATCAATAAGCATGGAGATTTTTCTCCTATGAAAAACGTGATTGATATTATGCCCATGGAGACAGATGTTATTGAGTTTGCAGCCAATGCTGAAGGCGATTGGTTTTTTCATTGTCATATTTTGTATCACATGATGAGTGGCATGGGTCGGATCTTTCACTATGAAGATTCACCGCCAAATCCAGATTTACCCAACCCTGAATCAGCACTCAAAAAACTATATAAAGAAGATCAAATGTTTCATGCTATGGCTACGATCGGAATTGAAAGCAACGGTAGTGATGGGGAAGCGATGCTTGCAAATACTCGTTGGAAGATGGGTACGCTTTGGCATTTGGGATTTCACGATATGCATGGTTATGAGAGTGAAACGACATTAGGTCGTTATTTGGGAAAAATGCAGTGGTGGTATCCGTATGTTGGTTTTGATTTGCATTATAAGAAGCCTGGAGGGCCGGGTAATATTTTTGGAGATGAAAGCCAAACATGGTTTGGTCAAAAGAGTAACAAAGACAATCGAAAAACAGCCGTAATGGGTTTACAGTATATTTTGCCCATGCTGTTTGTGGCAGATTTACGTTTGGATTCAGATGCGAAACTTCGATTTCAATTGGGACGAGAAGATATATCCATCTCAAAAAGACTTCGTATGAATCTAATGCTTAATACTGACAAGGAATATATGGCTGGGTTTCGTTACATTCTTTCCAAATATATTTCTGCTTCAACGCATTATGATAGCGATATGGGGTGGGGGTTAGGTATGACATTAACCTATTAGATTCAAGATTCGCAGCGCCCTGCTAGGTCTGTACTCCAATTGCATCAAGATGTAATAGTGTGATCTGCATAGAACGTGGTAAAAAGTTTACATTTTTTGTTGAAAGTCTTACGTTTCATATAGAAGGAGAAGCATTAGGAAAAAAAATATTCATCCAATCGAAAGAGCTGTTCGTGTAGGTGTTGGTTTGGTGTTGATTAGCCTAGCCTTTGTTGGTCCTAAAAACATGTGGTTTTTATTAGGTATCGTGCCCCTTGCAACTGGTCTTATAGGTTGGTGTCCCCCGTACCAACTGTTGGGCATTAACACCTGCGAACTCTCTAAAAAGTAAAAAGCTTTTAGTTATTCTTAATAAAGGGAAGTGCTCCTAGAAAATCGCCTTTGCCCAATTCAACACCGTTGGCGCGAAGAATTGCATATGCAGTGGTCAAGTGAAAGTAGAAATTCGGGATGGCGTGCTTTTCAATATAGTCTTTGGCTTTTAGATACTGTCCGGGCATCCATGGAAAGCTGATGGTTTTTTCTTCCCAGCCTGTGAAGTCCTTTTCTTCAATTGTTTTAAGATAGGTCAAAGTGTTCTGAATGCGCTCTTGGATTTGTCCATAGGTGGTTTCTGTATCTTGATACACTGGGGCTTCTTTGCCAGTCAAACGGGCTGCAAAGAGCTTGGCAATATCGCAGCTGGACTGAATTTGTTTTGAAAGAGGGAATTGGTCCACAACCAGACGCAATTGAAGGGCTTGGTCGATATTGGTGGTTTTGAACTTTTGCATGTGGCTGTTGGCCTTCTCAATGAAAGCAGACATATGGGTTAGCATACGGCTAAATTGTTGAAGGGTTTCAAAGAGTACGGTTGTATTCATGGGGATGTCCTTTCAAAGCCCCTTTTGTAGCAAAATAGGCTGGAAGCGCCAGTTTAAAAGTGGGGTTTTTGTGTCCCATCGACAATGAATTTGTGTTGTGATATAAGCGGAAACTGGAAAGTTAGTTAGTCGTCCTTTATGAGTCTTTCGAGCATGGTGCTCATGTCCTCTAAAACGACACCCTGGTCAAATTAGGAGGTATCATGGGTAATAAACTTTACGTAGGTAATCTATCGTTTTCGATGGATGAAACATCATTACAAAACTTATTTGCTGAAGCTGGTACAGTTACATCTGCAAAAATCATTACAGATCGTGACAGCGGTCGTAGCAAAGGTTTTGGATTTGTTGAAATGTCTTCAGATGATGAAGCAAAAACAGCAATTGAAAAATTCAATGGCCAAGAAGTTGAAGGTCGTGCATTAAAAGTTAACGAAGCACGTCCTCAAGAGCCTCGCTCTGGCGGCTTCGGCGGTGGTAACCGTGGTGGTCGTGGTGGCTTTGGTGGCAACCGCAGTGGCGGTGGTCGCGGAAACCGTTACTAACTTTTTATAAAAAAAAGTTTAGAAAAAGGTCGGAAACAAGACATTGTTTTCGGCCTTTTTTATTTGTCGTAAAATTTATTCTTTTCCATGTATGCATGGATTTCAGGTGTTACAACATTTTTGATAATTTCAGTATCGTATGCATCAGCACGTACGTTCGTACTTGAAATGTTGGGAATAGAAGTTGGATTGTCCTTTTCACCGCGCGGTACAAAGTGAATGGTAAACTCTTCTTGCAATTCGTTATAGTGGCTCCATTTTTTAATTTGTTCCTGTAGGTCCGATCCAATCACCAAGCTGAATGTGTTTTCTGGAAAGCGTTTTTGAAGCTCTTTTAATGTAAAATACGTTTTGCCTTCATGCGCTATCTCTTTTTCAATATCCGTCACAAGAAATGGAGGAGAGAGCTCGGCAATTAACAGCTTGCACATGGCCAGACGATGTTCAAAAGGAATGCTATGCTTGCCAAAAGGGTGATGAAAAACGGGCGCAAACCATACCTGATCTAAATCAAAGGTTTTTAGCGCATATGTTGCAGCAAGCAGGTGCCCCAAATGAGGAGGGTTGAATGTACCGCCAAAAAAACCAATCTTCATAGGTATCTCGTGTATCTCAGGAAGGGTGGTTTAACAAGTATCAATGGCTATTGACGAAGGTAGCGCCTTCCATGTATAAGCCTTACAAGAGATGAAATTTCAGTGGAGATGAGGTCCCTCTTGGATGCAATGGGCCCCCACCTTCCTTGAACTTCCCCTTTAAAAAAAGAAATGTCATGAAAAATGTGCATACCTATACGTTTGGATGCAAAGTAAACTACTTTGATACAACACAGCTCGAAGCTGTTTTAGAAAACAGCGGGGCTGTTGTTGATCACGCACGTCAAAAATCTCCAGATACAATTGTTGTAAATACTTGTACAGTGACTGAAAGTGCAGATAAACAAGCCAATCAACTCATTCGAAAGCTTAAAAAAGAACACCCTCAAGCACAAATTGTAGTGACTGGGTGTTATACACAGCAAAAAGATCATCAGCTTGCTTCCATGCAAGAGATTGATGTCATTGTTGATATGAAAGATCAATTGCAGATGCCTTCCAAAATTGGTTGGGCCAAAGCAAGAACAAGTCTTACACTTCCTATTGTTACTACACATAGAACGCGTGCCAACGTAAAAATTCAAGATGGATGTCAAGCCTACTGTACCTACTGCATTTTACCGTACGTGCGTGGCAAAAGCCGTTCTATACAAATGGATCATATCATCAAGCAGGTCGCATCTTTTGTAGAAGAAGGGCATCAAGAAATTATTGTTACAGGTACGCATATTGCTGGGTATGGCCGAGATTTTACAGAAAGAAAACGTTTGTCAGATTTGCTTTATGCAATTTATCAAACTTTTCCAAAACTTTGGATTCGTGTGAGTTCTTTAGAACCTGTGGGTGTAACCCCTGATTTTATTAAAGCAGTTAAACAAATCCCAACGATCAGACCTCATTTTCATATTCCACTCCAAAGCGGATGTGACAAAATTTTAAAAGCCATGAACAGAAAGTACAAAACAAAGCATTACCAAGAGCGAATTAAAAAGCTTCATGCGACAAATGATGCTGTTAGTATTGGTACAGATGTGATTGTTGGTTTCCCGGGAGAGACAAAGGATGACTTTGAAGAGACTTTCTCGTTTATTCAAAATCTTCCGCTTTCGTATTTGCATGTTTTTCCTTATTCAAGCAGACCTGGAACAAAGTCGGCAAGTTTTGAAGAAACAGTATCTCCAGAAGAGAAAAAAGAACGCGTTCAGCGCTTGCTGGCATTATCTAAAAAGAAGAAAATGCATTTTTTATCAGGATTTGATCAAAAAAATACAACCGTCATTGTTGAAAAGAAAAGAACTGAGGATGGATATCTCAAGGGAGTTTCTCCGCATTGGATTAGTGTTCGATTTAAGGGTGATGATCGACTGATGGCCAAGGAGATAGAAGTTAACTTGGCGTCCATGGCATTTGACACCAAAGACGATCCTTACTTTGTAGGAAGAGTTTTGTGATGGAAAATTTTATCACACATATTGAAAGCATGATTGGAGAGAAACTTACGCATCCAGAACATATTTTTATTGCGCTGACACATCGATCATTTATCAATGAATCTGAAGAAGGTGTTGGTACGGACAATGAAAGATTAGAGTTTTTGGGAGACTCGGTACTGGGTTTGGTTGTAAGTAGTGAATTGATGAGAAGATATCCAGAAGAAAAAGAAGGGGTTTTGTCGAAATACCGTTCAAGTCTAGTTAACGAAAGGGTTTTGGGTAAAGTTGCGCTATCAATGGATATCAATCAGTATTTGTTTCTTGGTAAGGGCGAAGAAAAAAACGCTGGTAGAAAGAAAACATCGATCATGGCCAATGCATTTGAAGCGTTAATAGGTGCCATTTATTTATCCAATGGTTTTGCATGTGCACAGAAATTTGTTTTGTTCAATATGGAATCATGGATCGATCAGGTGCAAAAGTATGTTGATGTATTGGATTACAAATCTAAATTACAGGAATATACGCTAAAGGAATTTAAGTGTACGCCAAGATATATTCTTGTAAATCAAAAGGGACCTGATCATTTCAAACTTTTTGAAACACAAGTGATTATTAAAGATGAACTTATGGGTAAGGGGCAAGGACGCTCAAAAAAAGACTCCGAGCAGAGTGCAGCTCATCAAGCGCTTCTTAAAATTCAAGAACGAGAAAGTGTATGAATGACAAAGTAGTTATTGTAGGACGACCTAACGTAGGTAAATCAACGCTGTTTAATCGGTTTGTAGGGTACAGAAAGGCGATTGTATATGACCGCCCTGGTGTAACCAGAGATCGTATACAGGAAGATATTACTTGTTTGGGGAAAACTTTTACCTTGATTGACACAGGTGGATTTGCGTTTGATAGTAAGGATATCATTGATCGCGAAACAACTTCACAAATTCAAAAAGCCGTTGATGAAGCAAAAGTATTGCTATGGGTTGTAGACGTAAAAAAAGGTCTTCATTCGGAAGACGAAAGGCTCTCAAAAATTTTACGTAAGCTCAATAAACCAACTATTCTTGTGTTAAATAAAGTCGATCCCGGGCAAAAACAAAATGCCTCTTGGGAGTTTCATAAGCTAGGTTTGAAAAATCATGTTGAAGTCTCTGCTGAGCATGGACTGGGCATGGAAGCACTTCAAGAGCAAATTGTTGCACATATTTCTGAAGAAACTGTAGAACAACCGCCAACGCCCTCAAGTGATGCCATTCATATTGCAATCGTTGGACGACCCAATGTAGGTAAATCTTCTTTGATCAATGCCATTATTGATCAAGAAAGATTGGCAGTGTCAGAAATCGCAGGGACAACACGAGATGCTGTAGATATAGAATTTGAGCATGAAGGTCAGAAATATGTCTTTTTAGATACTGCGGGGATGCGGTACAAACGAAAAGTTCAAGATGATGTTGAGTATTTCAGTGTCAAGCGAGCAATGGAGGCTATAGATCGCGCAGATGTTGTGATGCTGGTGATTTCAGGGCCCGAAGGCTTAACGACACAGGAAGAAAAAATTGCAGCACAAATTATCAAAAATAATAAAGCTTGTAGTATTTTTGTAAACAAATGGGATTTGTGTGAAAAAAGTGATCAAGTTAAAAACGAGTTTCGTCTTGATCTTTATCACAAGGCAGCGTTTTTATCGTTTGTAGATGTGTTTTTTATCTCAGCAAAAAACAAAACAGGGCTTCATAAAATATTTGTTCAAGCAAAACATTTGCATCAAAAGATATTTCAAGGTTTTGATGAACAGGATTTGGTACAGGCATATAAAGCAATTTCTAGCTATCATCATCAAGTTGGAAAGCAGGGGCATTTTCTGCAATTGAAGCGATTAACTGTTGATCTGCGAAACAAGCAATCTCCGGTCTTTAAACTCAAATGCAATCAACCCAAATTGATAACAGATTCATATAAAAAGTATTGGATCAATGCACTAACCGACTACTTTGGTCTTCGGGGTGTTCCGATTGATGTTAAGTTTCGTCAAAAATAGAGAATTTATAACGCGGCTGAGGGTATGCCAATGATCACCCAAGTTTGCTTGTCTTGAGAGAGTGTGCCTGCAATGTGCGTAATTTTTTTTCCGTCTTCACTGTATGTACTTATTCGAGCTTTGGTTAATGTATCTTTGTCTTCAAAGGTAATTGGCTCGCTTACGCTGAAATCATTTGCTTGTAATGTTTGCTCAGACCCAATCACAAAATCAATTGTAAGTGTAGCCTGAAGTGTTTTGGTGTCGAGTGTGAATAAGCCAAAGCTTTTTGAAGAGCTTACATTGGCAAAGTGTCCTTCTTTTGTAAGCGCGTAGATGTTCCATTTTTGTGAGACTTCCTCGTTCCAAGTACAATTAAGGTGTGGTTGTTCAGTAAATGGAAGTAGCGTTTTGATGTTAACCATTGTTTGGCTTACAGGGTCTAGATTGCACGTGCTGGTGGAATCTGGCCCACAACTCATTAACTGTTGCCGAACTTCTTCTTTGGGGAAGGCTGTGTAAATGCCGATATTGCAAGATGTATTTGTTTGAATTTGGATATCGTCAGGAAATTCTAGCTCCTGATCTGAAGGAATTTCTTGTACGCCGGGTCCTTCAACAAAAAGTCCGCGAGGCGAAGGGTCATTTGAAAATGAAAGATAGGATGGGGCAAGTGTGATTCCGATGAGTGGAAAGGTAAGCCCTTGAAGTTGTTCAGATGATACATCTTGGAGCGTACCGCCGCATTTGCATTGCTCCTTTTTCTTCGTGTCGTCCGGTTCTTCGTGCGTTAATTTGACGATTCCGGGTATAGGTTTGTCGGTATTTTGAGATGCATTGGACTGGTCAGTCCCTTTTGATTGGCAAGCACCCACGCCAAAAATAGCGCATAGAACAAGCAAGCGATATGTGTGTTGTCTGTACTCCATAAACCTTGAAAAATTCAACAATTAACGTATAAAACCTACGATTTACACCCAAATGACGCGTTTGACAAATGCGTTACGTTGCATGGTTTCTACCACATAAGGAGTCAGAATGAAAAACCTATTTGATCAATGGAATGTATCACTCGCTGCAATGGATAAAGGACCTCTGAAGGCAGATGTTTGCGTTATCCCTGTATATGCACAAAAAAAAGTAAGCCCTTGGGTTCAGGCAATTGATAAGGCACACGATGGAATCATATCCTCGTGGTTGGAATCTTCCTATGTTGGTGAGGATCGTGAAAAAAGCATGTTTTTTGTCAATAAAGGCGATCTTGCTTTCAAAGATTTTTTGGTTATCTCATTGGGCGATGCAAAAAAAGCAGGTCAAAACGAAATTCGAAACGCATTTGGTAAAGCTTCAAAGTTGATTTCTCAACGTGGTTACAAGAGTGTTGCTGTTGTGCACGGAGATGAAAAAATTCCATTTGAATATGCAATGGATGGTTTCTTGCTTGGGTCATACAGATTTTCTAAGTACAAAGAGGATGTTAAGCAATCCCAAAGTTTGCAAACTTTTATATTTGCAACATCTCACAAAAATAAAAAAACATATGAAAAACATCTTTCTCATACATGTGCCACAACACGTGCAATTTTTCTTGCAAGAGATTTGGTCAATGAACCGGGCAATGTGGTTTATCCAGAATCATTTGCTTCAATTGCAAAAAATGAAACTGCAAAAAGAAAGATCACTTATAAGGTTTTGTCTGCAGCTGAACTTAAAAAACAAAACTTCAATTTACATTTGGCTGTAGGTCAAGCAAGTGACAAGCAACCTTGCTTGGTGCATCTACATTACAAACCAACCAAGAAAGCAAAAAAGAAAGTGGCGTTGGTTGGAAAAGGAATTACTTTTGATACAGGTGGTCTTTCTTTAAAACCACCGACCTATATGGTTTCCATGAAAACAGATATGGCTGGTGCTGCGGGCGTTCTGGCTGCAATGACAGCAATTGCTGACCTTGCACTACCTGTTGAGGTTCATGGCATCATGGCCTTGGCAGAAAATGCGGTGAATGGCAATGCAACGAGACCCGATGATGTAGTTCGAGCACGAAATGGTAAAACCGTTGAAATTGAAAATACAGATGCAGAAGGACGTTTGGTTCTTGCAGACGCATTACACTACGCCGAAAACCTTGGTGTTGATTATATCGTCGATGCAGCCACTCTAACAGGTGCTTGTGTGATTGCACTGGGTGACGAAATATTTGCCATCTATAGTAAAGACGCAAAGCTGGCATCACTGATTGAAAATGCAGCAAGCGATGTTGGGGATAAAGGTTGGAGAATGCCTTTAGAAGAGTCGTACAAATCGCAATTGAAATCTGATGTTGCTGATATGAAAAATGTTGGCGGCAGAGAAGGCGGCAGTATTACGGCAGCATTGTTTTTAAGCAATTTTGTTGAAAAAACTGCATGGGCGCATTTAGATGTTGCTGGACCAGCAAGGGCTTCTAGAGAATTTGATACAATACCTAAAGGTGGGTCTGGGGTGCCGACGCGCACATTTATCCGATTTGTAGAAACGTTGTAGTTTTTTAGAAGAATAAAACTTTTCGTAGAACACCCAAATTAGGCGCTACGTTGTGTGCGTAGAGTACAAATGTATTGCTGATGCAATGAAAAACGATACCTGGAAAAATCGATTTAGATTTGTATGTCGCAAAAGACGTAATCAGACCAAGTATAAATGCACCCAGCCACAATTGGTGGTGTGTGCACATGAAAACAGCGCTTGATACAATCATTGACGTACGTAATGGATATTTTTTCAAAAACTGTTGAAATAAAATGCCTCGAAAAAAAACCTCTTCAGTTATAGGGGCAATAATAAGGAGTCCCACAAGCGAGATCATACTTACCTTGAGGTCTGAAAAACGAAGGGGGGTTGGTTCGATCATACCGTGCAATGCACTCATCCAGATAAAGATGATTGCAGCCAAGGCAAGTACATAATGGTAGTAGGCTACCGAAGATTTGATTAATCCAATATCTTGAGGTTTTAATTTGTTTGAAAAATAAATCCAAATTGAACCTAGTAAAAATAAAAGTTGGGGTGTGTATAGAATGGCTGTAAGTTGGTTCATCTCAATCCAACTTTTTAAAGGACGAAAGAAAAATACAGTAAAGGCAACAAGCACAACGAAACATTGATATAAAATTTTATTTTCACATTTAGTCCTCATGATTGGCTCCCAAAAAAGAAATAAACAAAAAACCCTAACCCCAAAATACAAACAAAAGAAAATGTTGCTCGAACCCAGATCCACTTTCTTGGTACTTTTCGGTTGTTAAAATTCGAAATGACAAAGGCTAGGTGATACAAAAAGACAAAGCCTAAAAATGAAAGTGCAATCCAGAGTGCGATTTTCTGATTCACCCTTTAAATCTATCATGATTGGGGGAAATCACAATGGTCCATTCACCTTTAGTGGTCGAAATCCTTTCTTTAACCTGTGTAACGGTGCCAAACAGAGATTCTTCAAATTTTTTGCTTATCTCACGAATCATAAGGATCAAGCGTGTAGGTTCAATTTCAAGCAGTTGATGTAGCGTTTTTTCTATTCGATAAGGGGATTCAAAAAAGACACTTGTATGATTTGATGCAAACATCTCTGTCAGGGTTTGTAGTGATCGGGTTTTCTTCTTATCCAGAAAGCCGTAAAACGTAAAAGGTGTAGCTGGAAAACCAGAAACACTCAAAGCTGCTGTAATTGCTGAAGGGCCCACAATGGGAATGACAGGAATGTCACTTTTTCTAGCTTCGAAAACCAGTCTCCAACCCGGATCAGAGATGCATGGTGTACCTGCATCTGAGATCAGCGCCACAGTTTGCCCTGATTGAAGCTTGTCGATAAGGCCTTTTGTTACTTGTTGCTCTTTCATTTCATCACATCGAATAAGATGGGGTTTTTCAATGTGTAGGTGCGTGCAAAGGATTTTGGTCCGGCGGGTGTCCTCCGCTGCAATAATATCTGCTTCTTGTAGAGATTGGTGCATGCGAGGCGTAAGGTCCTGTAAGTTTCCAATCGGACTGGCGACGACCAGTAGTTTTCCGGTGTTTTGTGTCATCGAAATTGTTGTAAATGAAAATCAAGGTGAGGTACAATGAATTTATGCGTTTTTTTCAAATGATCATGATGCTTTTTGTTTTTTTTAGTATTTCGTGTGGCAGCGGCTCTAGCGGAACCATAACAGCTACGTTGAATGTGGATGCGTTGAGTTCAGGAGAGCAAGACTCCATTGAGAATTTTATTTTCATTGTAACCTCTGGTCAAACCAGTGTTTTGTATCCATCGAATTGTTTGTCTGCAGATGGTAATAACGCTTGTATAGAGGAAAATTGTGGTTTTGGTCGTGATGAAAGTACATTTGACCCTGGCATCAATTTTGATGATTTTGATAAAGATGCAACACTTACGGTTACAGCTTGCGCTTTGGATGAGGCAAGTAATGAGGTGGCAGCAGGGTCAGCCCAAGTTTCTAACTCGGATGGACAATCCGCAACCATTACAATGAGTCAAGGCAATACATGTACAGGATTACCAAACATATGTCCGTAAGATTTAGTCTGGCTTTGGTTGTTTTCGTGCTGATGCAATCCTGTGGGTCTACAGACCAAACATTGGAAATTTTTTATACTGGATCCAATGCGTTTTCTGATGCGAGTGTTAACGACATTGTGTACTGCGTACGCAATGTACCTGTAGGTGGGCAAGGCTTAGATGAAGATAACAATGGTATGCCTGACTTGTTTGTCTATCCCAACGCCTGTGGAAATGTCGCAAGTTGTTCCAATGCAAAGCCTGCTGGATGTGGTTTTGATGTTGGAGATTCAGGACAGATAACGCTTGGCCAAGTCCCACTTGATTTTCGTTTTGAGGTAAGAGCAGAGTTTCGAGACGCTTCAGGAACTATTTTGTATTGTGGAAAACAAGAGTTTAATAATGAATCAGGTGCCAATGCTGTTACTGTGACGATTGCTTCAGGAAACTGTTCATGAAAAAAATCTTACTAGGAACACTTGTTTGGATGATGGCCTGCTCAACTTCGCCGTTATTTGAAGTTGATATTGTCATTGCGGCCAATCAAAACACCAATCCTATGCTTGATATTTCTTCTGCTTTTGAAGCAGGTCAATCTCGAGGCGTATATTTTTTGCTTGATCCATTAAGTTCAAGTCCAAATGGAATCAATGATACAACGGGTACAACAATTGAAAGTCCAAGTTTATCTGGGTTGGGTATGGATCCGTTACAGGATAGTTTTACCATTGATCCATCTTTGTTGAGTCAAGGTGTAAAATATCGCTTGCGTATGGTGGCATTTGATATCAATGGCAATCAAACACATATTGGTACAAGTGATTGTCCAATTTTTGTAGATCTTCAATCGCAGCCAATTACCCTGTGTTTTGGGACAGCAGGGGGTGGAAATCCACTTTGTGGTGGTACAACATCGTTTGGATGTTGTGAAGGCATCACAAGCGTCACCTGCAACGAGTAGTGTAAGTCCATTCTATTTGTAATTTTTCATTTATTCTTCTTCGCTTGTTTCAACTTGCTTTACTTCAGAAGGCATAGACTGAACAATTGCTTTTGATTCTCCACGGCCAGTGAGATTGATTTGAAAATTTTCTGGATGGAACGTTGCTTGCTCACGAATGACCACTCTTCGACCGGTCTTCTTTTCAAATTCCAAAAAGGCCTTGTATTCTTCATTTTTCAAAATAGATGCTACTTTATGATGTGCAACAATCTCAATGTTGTGATGTGAAGAAGAATCCAAGTGAATTTCTTGAAGTACTTTTCTCATGATTGCATAAGCCATTGTTCTTGCTGACTTGTGGAAGCCTTTACCATCGCAATATTCACAAACATCACAAAGTTGCTGCGTAAGATTTTCACGTGTTCTTTTTCGTGTCATCTCAATAAGGCCAAGATCCGACATTTTAAGAACGTTGGTTTTGGCTTTGTCATTTTCTAATTCTTTTTCAAGTGCTTGAAAAACTTTGATTCGACTTGATTTTCGTTCCATGTCGATAAAGTCTAGAATGATCAAGCCACCAATATTTCGAAGACGAAGTTGTGTGCCGATTTCCTTTACGGCTTCAAGGTTTGTTTGCAAAATCGTATCTTCCAAACTTCTGCTTTTTTTACCTACAAATCTTCCTGTGTTTACATCAATTGCGGTTAGGGCTTCTGCGTGGTCAAAAATTAAGTACCCACCAGATTTGAGCCACACGCGACGACCAAGTGCGCGGTCAATCTGTTTATCAATTTCAAATGTGTTAAAAAGTGTATCCGGGCCTTCATGATGCGTAATTTTTCTACGTCCTTTGGGTAGGCCAGTTGTGGTAAATTGTTTTATTTTTCTATAGCACTCATGATCATCCACAATGAGCTCTTCAATTTCTTCGGTAAAGAAGTCACGCACCGCACGTAGTACAAGATCAAGATCTTCGTGAATAATACTTGGTGCTTTGACTTGGTCCATGGTGTCCATGATTTTTTTCCATTGGAATTCCAAGTGTTCAATATCGCGTATGATGTTGTTTGCAGGCTGTTTGTCAGCGGCTGTGCGAATGATGAATCCACCTTCCATTTTTTGCGTTTCTCGAACAATTTCACGCAAGCGACGACGTTCGTCTTCGTCTGCAATCTTTCTGGAAACACCCGTGTGCGCTACAGTGGGCATATATACAAGGTGACGCCCTGGAAGAGAAACGTGTGATGTTAGACGAGCACCTTTGGTACCAATAGGGTCTTTGGCTACCTGCACGACAACATCTTGACCTTCTTTAAGCAAATCTTGAATTTGTACTTTGCCTCGTTTACGTCGCTTTTTCTCTTCTGCGACTTCACGAGGGTGAAAAGAATCTCCGTATTCATCAAAAAATTCTGTAACGTACAGAAATGCCGCACGTTCTAGTCCAATATCAACAAAGGCAGCTTGCATGCCGGGTAGTACGCGTGTGACTTTGCCTTTGTAAATATTACCGACGTAACTTTTTTCAGTTTTGTTCTGTATGAAAATTTCGGCGAGTTTATTATTTTCTAAAATCGCCACACGAATTTCGTGTGAAGATACGTTGAAAAGCAATTTGGTATTCATGAAAATCCCCTTTGTTGTATGGGGCGAGTTCAGTGTTTAAATGGGTGTATCGAGAATTTCGAATGTTTGAAAGTGTTGTTGTTCGTCTATCCATTGTAAGTCTACTTTTTCTACGGATGCCATGGGAGGGCCCTGTTGGCACCACTGAATCATCGCCTGTAATTGTTCTTTTTCTCCTTGGGCAATCAGCTCTACGCACCCGTTGGGTAAATTTCGTACAAAACCTTGTAGATTCAGGGACTCGGCGCTTCGTTTTGCGCTTTGACGGTAAAACACACCTTGTACACGTCCCGAAATCAATAGGCGCACTTGCGTGATGGCCATTTCACTCTTTTAAATCATAGTTTGGCTTTTTTGGATATCGAATTCTTGGAAAAACAAAAATATCCTTATGATATTAGTAGGTTATCTTGAGTCGATGTGGGTAAAAAAGGCGCGCTTGAAAATCACTTTGATTTTTTATACACTCAAAAGTATAAGGATGACCTCATGATAGAACTCACTTTTACAGATAAAGCGCAAAAAAAGGTTAAAGATTTTGCAGTGTCAGAGGCCAAACCAGAGCAAGTTTTTCGAATTTATGTACAAGGTGGAGGGTGTTCAGGTTTTGAATACGGCTTTTCGTTTGATCACGCCACCGACAACGACTACCGATTACAATTTGGTGAGATTGAACTTATCATTGATCCTTTCAGCGCTACCTATGTTCAAAATGCGACCATTGATTATGTGGAAGATTTTCGACAAGCTGGCTTTACCGTAAAAAATCCCAACGCAAAAGCAACGTGCGGCTGTGGCTTATCCTTTAGCGTATAGAACGATCCTTCTTCTATGCTAACCCTTATTTTACTTCGTCATGGCCAAACCCAGTGGAACAAAGACGGGCGTGTCATGAGTCGATTGGACATTCCGCTCAACGATACAGGTCAAAAGCAAGTCCAAGTGAGTGCAGAAAAGCTTAAAGCTTATCCCGTATCCAAAATTATATCGAGTCCGCAACTGCGCGCACTTGAAACCGCACAGCCGATTGCAACACGATTGAATCTGCCCATTGGTATCGAAGAGCGTCTTTCCGAGATGAGATTTGATCGATGGGAAGGCAAAGATTTTAATGAAATCAAGGGCGATCCAGTGTATAAGGAGCGTCGTCAGAATCCTTTTATGAAACCTCACCCAGAGGTGGAAACGGTTCTGGAGCTTTTTGAAAGAACCAAGCATTTGCTTACAGAACTTGTCAAAGAGCAAGGGTGTATCGTATGTGTAAGTCACATGGATGTGCTCAAGGCAATGATGTGCCAAATGGTACCTGTGCCGATTGAGGAGTTTTTTACGTTTGAAATTGAAAATGCAACGCCAAAAGTTTTTACTTTTGAAAACAATAAATGGTTGCAGACAACAATATAGAGAGGAAGTTTGTTATGGGAAAAGGCGATAATCGTAAAACGCGTAAAGTAAAACAGAAAAAAGGTCAGGCAAAAAAGAAGACCCGTATTGCGCGCAAAAAAGCAAGCAGCAAAAAATCTAAGTAGTTTTTATGATGATAAAAGGGCCACATCTTATTGAGGCCCAAATCCATGTTTCTGGTCAGCGCCCTGTTTGGGTGCTGTCTCATCCTCATCCGCAATATGGCGGAACCATGCAAAATAAAATTATTGATCAGCTTTATAAAAGAGCTGTTGAGAGAAATATTTTTGTTGTGCGCTATAATTTTCGTGGTGTTGGGCAAAGCGAAGGAACATTTGATCATGGACAAGGGGAACAAGAAGATCTCCAGCGTGTTCTTGCATACCTTGCAGATACCCATGGTATAGAAAATTCCAATATTCATTTGATTGGTTATTCTTTTGGATCTTATGTTTCTGCCATGTGTGCAGGTCACATTAATAATGTTGCTAAACTTTCCTTGATCGCACCTCCAACCCAGTGGTTTACATTTCCCAAGCTTAAAGGCATATACCCAGTGGAAGTGTACATGCCCGAACAAGATGAACATACGGATATGCATCATGCTAAGGCTTATGTAGATCAATTGCGCGATCCTAAAAGTTGGATTGAAATCAAGGCTGCAGATCATTTCTTTATTGGGTCTACCAAGAGGTTGATCGATAGCTTTTTGGGACGTAATACATAGTGAGCAATCTAGGCCTGCCGATGAAGCCTTATAACCATATAATATAACTCGTATTTATATACTTGATTGAGCATGAGTCTTTTTGGTACTGTGAATTCCAAAATCAATTGGGGGGATTTTTATGAAAAAATTTGGATTGTTCTTTTTGGGTCTAACATTGATTCTACAAGCGTTGACTTTGAATGCGCATGCATTGGATGTTGAAATTGTAAAAGAAGAAACAAAGGGTGCGGATGTGTACTTGCATGCAAGTGTGCATTCTACGTACAACTACTTGGCTATTTTTCATTTGAGACTGGATCACAGTACAGATCGCTTGCAATATAAAGCGGATCATATTGAATTTTTTGTTAAAGCGCCAAACAAGGATCAAGAAAATCAAGTCCGTTCAAAAATTCTTGTTGAATCTAACAAAGTGATAGAAGAGGTTGCAAAATTGTGGGATGCTCCAATTATAACATCCCAGTTTCATAACTACGTCAATCCTCTGGATGGTATGATGGTTCGAATTGGCACAGACATTCATTTTACCTTTTGGGGTAAAGCGTCCGATGAATCTATCATTGATGCTGCCAGAGAGCGTGAATAAATCCCTAGCAATGCATTGTTGATGTTATGCCATGGGCTTCATCAATGGCACTTAAGAAATTCCATAATGTATCGCATGCAATCGAGGCAGCTTCTATTGCTTCTTTTTTCTGCGCATCGGTAAGTTGATCAAACGCATCTTTTTCAGATTGTGCGTGATATTCATCTGCTTGCAAGTGTACCTCGAAAAAAGCAAGTCCACGAGGTTGGTCAATGCCGTAATGTTTTTGTAATCCTTCGATCTTTTGTTTGGCCACGTCAGGCACTTGGGATTCATAGGCGTACAATGCACCCAATCCTGAGGCAAAACTTTTTTGTGTAAGTGCAAGGAATGTATCCATCAATACTTTTGCTTGTGGTAACTTTGCACAAGAAACAATATTTTCTCGAGAAAGGTCTAGCGCCTCACCAAAACGAAGCCAAAGTTCCGGATGGTTTTCGCTACCATGTTCTTCTTCGATAAGATTATCTAAAAGTGCTTTTCGTGTTTGAACACTCTCACATTGTGCATGCACAGCAGAAACATATCGTGGAAATGCCTCTACATGGGGTTGGTAATTTTTGACATAGGTTTGGAGTTCGCTTTTTGAAAGTGTACCTTGCATCCAGCGTTGATAAAAAGGGTGAGAAAGTAGATGTTTTTGTTGAACAACTTGATCGAGTGCGTGCATAGAAAGCCTCCTTTATTGTTACATGATGATGGTATGTAAGATAACGATTTGATGGTAAAAGTGAAGAAAAATGAAAGAACAGGTCAAAGAACAAATATCCCGCGCGCCGAAACAGCCCGGCGTCTATATTTTTAAAAACGCTGCAGGGGCATATCTTTATGTGGGTAAGGCCATACGCCTGAAAGATCGGCTCAGGTCTTATATCAATCCCCAGTCCGATTCTCGTCCATCCATTGCGTTGATGGTACCCAAAGTTGATACCGTAGAATGGTTTGTCACAGACAATGAAAAAGAAGCACTGATTCTTGAAAACAACCTGATTAAAACCTATCGCCCCAAATACAACATTATGTATCGGGATGATAAAACATACCTAAGCTTAAAGTTGACCAAGCATGTGTACCCACGTCTGTATAAAACCAGAAATATTATGCATGATGGTGGTACATACTTTGGACCCTTCTCATCGGTATCGTCCGTTAATCATACGCTTAAACTTTTGCAAAAAATTTTTCAGGTTCGTGACTGCACAGATTATTTCTTTAAAACGCGGATAAGACCTTGTTTACGTTACCAAATTCATCTTTGTAGTGCGCCATGTGTAAAAAAGGTTTCACAAGATGAGTATATGGAACAGGTTTTGCAAATCCAAGATTTCATGAAGGGTGATTACAAGAGCATTGTGGGTATGTTAGAGGACAAAATGAAAAAAGCCTCTGTGGACATGCAGTATGAGCAGGCTGCACATTATCGTGATCAAATACTGGCCATTGAAGAAACACTGACACCTCAAAAGGCAGAGTCAAGAGAAGCATTTCAAGATCATTTGGATGTTGTAGGTATAACAGGTGATGAACAAGCCACATTGATTAAACTGGTCAAGATACGTGCTGGTACACTTGTAGATGCAGACGAATACTACTTGGATGAATCTATTCGTTTTAAAGAAGATGTTTTGCGGTCCTTTATGCAATTGTACTATCTTGAAGATTTTTCCCAAAGAACCTTTCCGAAAGAGATACTTCTTCCATTTTCCTTTGAAGACGCACATGCCATGGAAGAATTGCTTGCGGATAAAGCAAAACATGCGCTTCACATTCGTATTCCACAAAAAGGCAAAAAGAAAAAATATGTTGATCTTGCAACCAAAAATGCTGAAGTTATTTTCTTAGAAAAAAAGCGGCAGAGTACAAAAACACTTCAAACATTAGAAGACATACAAAAAAAATTCCAACTTCCAACGCTTCCAAAAAGAATAGAAGGCTATGACATCTCAAATTTTCAGGGCATGCAATCGTTTGGTTCTCAAGTTGTATTTACAAATGGTGAGAAAGACACAAATCAGTATCGAATCTACAGCATCAAAACAGTCAAGGGTCCGGATGATTTTGCCTCTTTGCGGGAAGTGCTGACAAGAAGATTAAAAAAACTTCAAGATCATCAAAAACCTGACCTTTTACTTATCGATGGAGGGAAAGGTCAACTGGCGCAGGCTGTGGAAGTGCTTTCAAAGTTAGAGCTCAATATACCTGTACTTTCTATCGCCAAGGAAAAGGAGCTAAAAACCAAAAGTGGTATCAAATATGCTCCAGAAAGAATTTATATACCGGGTCAGAAAAATTCGGTTGTATTTCCAATACAGTCACCCATATTGCAGCTGTTTCAGCGAGTGCGGGATGAAGCGCATCGTTTTGGACTCAAGCATCACCGTAATCAACGAAGTAAGCAGACATTGAGTTCTATGCTGACGCAGATTCCGGGTATTGGCACTACAAGGCAAAAACGTCTTTTGTCTCACTTTGGATCCATTGATCACATTCAACGCGCAACCAAAGAAGAACTCTTACGTGTTACAGGAATGAATGATGTAACAGCGACTTCTGTTTTGCAATATTTCTTGAGCAATCAAAATGTCACTCTTGATGAGGAGTAATCCTTGTGCGACTTCTTCATCTTTTTCTGGCATTCGCTCTAGGTAGAATTGCATTTTCTTACGCGCATATTGCGTGGTGGATCGGGGGAATCCTTTTTGTAAGTTGTCTTGTCTGTTTGCTTTTGAGCACGAGTGAAAAAAATCGTTGGATCGGTCTTATGGGCGCAGTGGTGGCCGTAAGTTTTATGTTTCATCATGGGGTAAGTCGATTTGTCTATAATCCTTCCGTGATCGCCATTGAAAATAAGCAGAATCTATATGAGGCAAGGGTTTGTTCGGCAGTTATTCCAACAGATCAAATGTATAGTTTAGATTTGTGTGTTGAAGGCGTGCGTAATGGTAATCTCTGGGAAAGTCTCTCTCAGAGAGTCACGGCCCGAATGTATACGTTTGTCTATCCAAAAGAGGGCGATATTATTCGCTTTCAAAGCAAAATCAAATTCGATGATAAGCTCAATGCGTGGACAACGGTGATTCGTAGTGATCAAAAGTGGAGTTATGTTTCCAAGCATGCGCCAACGTACAAACAAAAAATTATGCAAAGGGCGAAAATACTTTTACCCGTACCGTCCTATCAAATATTCCAAGCGCTTGTAGAGGGTAAATCAAGGTTTGTTGATTCTTCGATCAAGAATATATGGAGAGATGTTGGGATCATTCATTTGTTTGTTTTTTCTGGTTTTCATGTGGCGCTTCTTTATGGATTTGCGATGTTTATTTTTTCTTTTGCCTTTTGTTGTTGGATACATCATCAACGAAATTTTCAGATACTTGTCTCTTTTTGTTCTTGGCTTTTTGTAACGCTATTTCTATGGAAATGGCTTGAAGTTACGGTTCCAACATTTCGTGCGTGGGCATTTATTACAATCTATCTTTTTCAAACATCTATCGGCTTTCGAAGAAGTTTTCTTTTTGTTCTTATTGTAACATTGTGGGCAACAATGATTCTGTTTCCATTTGAGATTTTGTCTATATCGTCTGTTCTGAGCTTTTCAGCTGTTGTAGGCATAATATGGACGCTACTTTTGTATCAAAGAGAAAATATAAAAACACATTTATGGAAACAGAAAGTGTGGATACATTTTCTTGTTTGCATGGCGGCATATCTATGGACTTCGCCTTTTTTAATTTTATTTTTTGATCAATGGAATCCACTATCATTTGTGTACAATATATTTATTGTTCCTACCTTTGGCATGGTGATGATTATGACTTCTTTTATTTTGCTTTTAGCCTTATGTGTTTCCATACCAATGGTTATAACTGTGGCAGCAAGGGTGCAAACCGAAGTTACCTCTGTTTTTATTGATTTTTCCGATACGTTTTTAAGAGAGGGGTATAAGCCAATTGAAATGGGTTGGGTGCCGAATGAAGTGATATGGCTTGTTTTAGGAAGCATTATTATAACGTATTTGTTTCTCGAAAATCAAAGTAAAAAAATAAAAATTCCAAAATAAAAAGTTACTTTTTTTCTCTTTGCTTTGGGTGTGTGTTGTATAATGGGGGTATGCAGAAGCGCAAAAAAAGTCATTCCAAAAAAATCGAGATTGAAATTTTTGAAATAAAGCTACGCCGTATCTTGCTTCAAATGGACCGTGATAAAACACGTTCTAAGTCTCTTAAAGCGCTTAAGAATATGCTCACCATGGCACCAGTAGAGATGATGCCCTTGGTTTGGACGTCCCTTTCTTTTGTATACTTCTATGAAAAGCAATATCAGTATTCAATCTATTACTGCAAGAAAACGGTTGATGAGTATTCACTCACACCAGAAGCAATATTCTGTGCAACCATGCTTGTGCATCTTTATCGTCTTTTGGGTATGAAGAAAGAGCGTTATGAGGCGGAGGGATCTCGGTTTCATTTGATGAAGAAAATTATTATGCAAAGTGAAAATCAAGAGCACCGTCTTTTTGCTTTAAAAGAACTTCGCCAAGAGTTTGAAGATCGTGATCTGCTTTCGCACTTTTATACATTTTTCGATCAGACGTTAAATCACAATCATGGTGTTGCGCTTTTAGAAAGTGCTGAGAAAAGTATGGCTGATTAACCTTTGGGTATCAAGTCAGCTTGAAGTGGATCTTTCTTTTTTCCTTTATAATGAAGCTCAAAGTGTAGATGTGATCCTGTTGATCTTCCTGTAGATCCTGCTAGTCCGATAATGTCTTTGCGTGTTACTTCTTGGCCCTTTTTCACGAGTGTCTTTTGTAGGTGCGCATATAGTGTTTTGTATCCCTTTTTGTGCTTGAGGATTACAACATTACCGAATAGCCCTTTACGTCCCGCGTATTCAACAACGCCATCAAGTGCAGCATGAACGTTGGTTCCTTCTTCAGCTTTGAAATCTACACCACCATGAAATGCAAGTTTTCGCGTGAACGGGTCTAGTCTTACGCCATAGCTGGATGTAACCTTGCTTAAGGAAGGAAGGTACAAAAGTTGTAGATCAGATTTTGTTTTTTTGACGTTTAAAAGTTGTTCTTCTGTCATGCTCAGTTGGGTTGTAGCTTCATCTTTAAGGCCACCCATTGAGTCTGTTGACTCTTCAAGAGAGTAATCTTCGTGGACATGATAATCGTCTATGTCAGAAAGTGCATCGGCATATTCTTCTT
Source organism: Bdellovibrionales bacterium (assembly GCA_020434345.1). Lineage (GTDB taxonomy): Bacteria > Bdellovibrionota_G > JALEGL01 > JALEGL01 > JAGRMV01 > JAGRMV01. Next base: position 39,510 of record JAGRAZ010000001.1, on the reverse strand, counting down.
CATAATATTTTGAAACAATATCAACTTTCTTTTCTACAGAAGAGATGGTTTTCTCGTTTTTAAAAATAAAAAAAATACTTAACGTAAAAAGACAGCAAGAGGCGGCAAGTGAAATTTTTTGTAAATTTTCAGTAGATGAGAAAAAGGACTTTGATGTTTTCTTTTTTTCTACAAAAGGCTTGGATCGAACGACAGTTCTATCTTCATCAACCTTTACAGAAAATGTGATGATTTTGGGTTCATCACGAATTGTATTGTCGCTATCACCCAGTTCTGGGCTTTTTGTAGCTTTTGAAAAAGTCGAAATTGGAATGCCCACAAACATGGATTGGTCTGGTAAAACTTTGAGGATTTCCTTACAGGATGGACAAGGAATTTTAATGCCATACTCCATACGAAATACGTTTTCGCATTGCGTATAGCCAATCTTGCCAATGTTCTCGAGCGGAGAATCAAAGGCAAAACCACAGTTTTGACATAAAATTTCCAATGAAAGTATCTCCTCCCAGTATTATACCTTATCTATAGCAAAGATTGGACCAACTTTTGGAAATGTTAACCTATTGAAAATACTGTATATTATTTTAAATCTGGCCTTATACTGCTGTAAAACTGTATATGAAAGTTCTTGGAACAAAGCATTAAGTGGAAATTTTTTTTCCTCTTTTTTTCATTTTGGATCTTGTGTTACATTCAAGTGAACTAGAATCAAACATCATTTTGAAAGAAAAGGAGTCCTATGGATACACAAAAAAGACAAAACATTATTTCAGACCTTATCAAATCTGATTTTGAGTACAAAAGGTTGTTTGAAGAGCATCAAGATCTAGAGGAGCGTTTGGCAGAGCTGGATAAACAAAAGTATTTGAGTTTGGAAGAGGAGAGACTTCGAAAAGAATTACAAAAAAAGAAGCTCAGCGGTCGAGATATCATGGAAAAGAAAATCATCGCGAAGTTTGAGGCGCTCGCATAGTTAAACATTATTTGTAAAACTGTCCAAAAAGGACGTGAAAGTTTTCATGCTTTCACGTCCTTTTTTTTAATCAATGTGATATAGCCTTTTTCATGCTCCTTCGCAGATTAACAGTTGTTCTACTTTTGGGCCTATGGGGATGCAATGATCCTCAAGTTCAAGAAGTCGCTGATCAAGCCTATCAGCAGACTGAAAATATCGTAAAAATAGGGCCTCGTGATCCCGGATCAAAGGGTATTGAAAAAGTTCAAAACTACATTCGAGGACAGGTCTCAAAAATGGGTTGGGTGTTACAAGAACAGCATTTTGAGTCCACAACACCAGTAGGCAAAATCCAAATGAAAAATCTTTACTTTGATATTCAAGGTAAAAGCACAAAGCAAATTCTTTTGGTAGCACACTACGACAGTAAAAAAATTGATAAGATTACATTTGTAGGAGCCAATGATGCCGCTTCCAGTGTGGGGCTCTTGCTTGCATTAAGCCCTTGGATAAAAAGTCAGCAATTTACGCATACCATTCGTGTGTTGTTGGTTGATGGTGAAGAAGCTTTTATGCATTGGTCACGTAATGATAGTTTGTACGGGTCAAAAGCGTATGCAGATCAAATTTCTGACCCTTCTTTAATTCAGGCTGTGGTTGTATTGGATATGATCAGTGATGAAGATCTACAGCTTATTCGATCACGTGGTTCAGATGCAAAACTTTTACAGATTTTGGAAAGAGTTTTAAAAGAAAACAATATGCAGCATTTGCTAGATGAAAAATGGTCGTATGTTGAGGATGATCATATCCCATTTATTCAAAAGGGAATTGCATCGTTACACCTCATGGACTTTACGTTTGGAGGTCGCCAGACTCCGGGATATTACTGGCATACTGAAAAAGACAATATGGACTTGGTTTCTAAAAAATCTTTGTTGATCATGACAAGGTTGATGATGGACTTGCTTCCTGAAATTGATTTGTGAGAAAGGAATCTTTAATGGATATTTCAAATGTAAGAGTAGGTATTATTGGTGCAACAGGTGTTGTAGGTAAGCAAGTGTTAGAAATTCTATCACAAAGAGAGCTTGTTCCTCGATCCATTCATTTGGCTGCGAGTAAAAAATCGGTAGGAGAAACCCTAGAATTTATGGGGGAAACACTTGATGTAGTAGAGCTTACGGATGATTTTTTTGAAGAAGTTGATGTTGTGATTTGTTCAGCAGGTTCAAAAATGAGTCAAACATTTTTGAATCAAAAAAATCTTTCAAAAGTCGTTGCAATCGATAATTGCAGCTATTTTCGAATGAACAAAGATGTTCCTTTAATTATTCCTGAAATTAACGGCGAAGTTTTGAGCCAGAAGCCACCTAAGAATATTATAGCGAACCCAAACTGCACAACAATTGCAATGCTTATGGCCATTGCCCCGATCCACAAAAGCATGCCTATTGAGTCTGTGATTTGTTCATCCTATCAATCTGTTTCGGGTGCAGGACAAAAAGGCATCGAAGAACTATCGATGCAGGTGCAAACCATTTTTCAGATGGGTGAATCAACCAATAAAGTGTTTTCACATCGAATTGCGTTCAATTGTATTCCAGTCATAGGAGCACTGGATGAAGATGGATATTCAGAAGAAGAAAACAAAATGAAGAACGAAACGAAAAAGATTTTAGATCAAAACATCAACGTATCTTCAACATGTGTACGTGTACCTACTTTTGTTGGGCACGGTTTGTCTCTCACCTTGCAAATGAAAAGCCCGGTCGTGATTAATGAGGTGCGTGAATTGCTTGCGTCTGCAAAAGGAGTGAAACTTTTAGATGCACCTGAACATAATATTTATCCTATTCTTACGGATTGTCAGGCCAAAGATGATGTATACGTTGGGCGTGTTCGGCATGGTTTGAATGAAAGCTCAGTAAACATGTGGGTTGTATCAGACAACTTGCGTAAAGGTGCAGCGCTCAATGCAGTACAAATTCTGGAAGATGTTATTGAAAAGAATTGGTTTAAAAACTAATTGTTCCAACCAATACGCCATCGGCGTCTTGCTCTGGATCTCCTGAAGTAATATTGACTTCAAATGATCCAACCATACTAGAAATCGTTGAATCCGATGCATTGATGCTGTTGATGACTAGCTCGCCAAGGCTTGTGCTCACCACATTTACAACAAAAGCTTGTCCATTGTTGGTCAGTGTAAATGAACCCGTCAATGAATTGCCTGAGCCCATGTCGTAAGTGCCAGCGCCAACATTTGCGCCCAAAAGTTGAAACTGAATTGTATAACCATCAGAATTTGAAAACGAAATGATCGTTTGTCCGCTGATGACCTCTCTGTTGACGGCTGTGAAGTTGACGTTGGCGACGGAGTTTTGAGAGCTTTGTGTTTGAGAAGAAATATTAATATTGGCCTGCATTTGCGCAAGGATCGGGGGTAGCTGGCATGAGGTTGTGCTCATGAAAGCAGAAATATATATAAAAAACAACAGCTTGCGCATCTCTACTATTATATCAGAAAAAATAGAAACTTTTGTATGAAAAATGCTTTCTTGGCATTGTTTTGATTTTTTTTAAAAACAATGCCAAAGAGGGCTTGGGTTTTTCATGAGAAACATTTGTATTTATATTGCATATGACGGAACCAATTATGTGGGTTGGCAAAAACAACCCAATCATGAGACCGTGCAAGAACTTGTAGAGAATGCACTATCAATCGTTGCGAATGAATCCGTTGTACTTTTGGGTTCAGGTCGAACGGATGCAGGCGTGCATGCAAGAAAGCAAGTTGCAAACTTCTTTTTGCAAACATCCACAACGCCAACAGAGGCTTTTATTCGTGGAACCAACTCACTGCTTCCACAAGATATTCGCGTGTTTGAGGCTAAAGAGGTTGATCAAGATTTTCATGTCATTCGTCATGTAAAAAGCAAAGTGTATCGGTATTTTTTTTCCTATCAAAAAGTCCCTGATGTGTTTCAAGCACGTTACACGTGGCATGTTTTTACACCGTTCGATGTGACTTTGATGGAGCAAGCCTCGAAGGCGCTGCTTGGTGAACATGATTTTGCATGCTTTGCAACACACGGTGTTGTCACCAAATCTACAGTTAGAACCATATTTGAAGTAACGTTTGGTAAGACTGAGGCGGGCGTAGATTATGTTGAATTCTCAGGAAGTGGTTTTCTGCGCCATATGATTCGAAGTATCATGGGCACGTTGATGGAGATTGGTACCGGAAAAAAGAATCCGGATGTATTTCAAAAGATTTTACAAAGTCAGGATCGAAGTCAGGCAGGAGAAACAGCCCCAGCGCAGGGCTTATTCCTGTGGGATGTGCGGTACGAAGACTTATAATTCGCTATTGATTTTCATTATCAATACTGATATCAAGCGTCACTATGAAAAGATTAGGGTGGATTGTTGTAACAATACTGTGTTTTGTGAATCTCGGTTTTGCGGAAGAGACAGGATTGTGTCAGGTTGAACTTGTCGGTCATTATGGTCCCAATGCCAACGGGCTCACCATTGTAGATCGACATGATGATCATAATGAGCGTAATTTTAGTAAAAATGGTCTTACGGAAGCACAGTGCAATGCATTTTGTGACTCTTACGAAAACAAAGAGTATGTGGATATCAAAGAAAAAATGGGAAGACTTGGTGTTGTACACACGGTTACCAAACGTTTTTTCATTGAGTATGTAGAGTCTTGTGATTGGGGCTTTTTTGCACATTTTTAAAATGTATTAAGGCAGGAGTTGTATATGAAATTATGGATTGTTGGATTGGTGTTGGTTGTATCTTCAAATGTATTTGCGGAAAATCGACTTTGGCAATGTAAAGGTTTTGTGAAAATTGATGGAGAAACAAAGTTAGAATTTCTTCATGACAGAAGACTTTTTTCAAATACACATGAGGCATACAATGCATGTCTTACCGCGATGTATCTTGATTCACTGCTAAGATTTGATTTAAGCTACAAAGGCCAAAGCGTAAAATGTACTTTGTCGGCAGACGGTGTGTATGAGGATACAGAATCAAATGCGCGATATACTTACACAGTTACCAATATGACAGCGGATGCGTGTATACAAAAAGCCTATCGATATTCAACCAAAGGCTTTACACGATCATGGAACGGTAAAGTTCGCAAAGTTGATGTTGATGAGTTGAGTATGAAAATGGAATTTTTAGAAGAATCAATTGAAGCATTCATTGCCGTAGATGAAGTAAAATAAAAGTGTAAAAAAGGTTGTATATGAAATTCATTTCTATTTTTTTATTAGGTTGTATTGTTTTTGCATGTGCTGTTGCAGAAGATCGTGTTTCAGTTGTGTTACAAATTGTTGGCGAGTTTGAAAACCAAGGCCCGGTACAAATTTGGGTTAGAACAAACCAAGAACACAATGTCAGAAATGAACCCGTCAAATTTGTTTTTGCTTATCAACACTACAAAGAAGTTTGTCAGGACTGTGAAAATTTTCAATCCTATCTGGGGCTTCCTACAAGTGATTTGCATGCACATTTTTTGTTAATGTCTAAAACCTATACTTCTCAAATGAAAGAAGAGGGGCACCACCAACAGTTTCGATTGAAAGATTTTGGACTTGTAGATGCTGTACCTTTGGGTCGATTAAGTGCGCCTATGAAAAAAGATGTCGTGCTTACAAAAGTTCGCATGGGTGACCCAAGATTGGATCTATTAACGGATGGTCAAAAGGATGCGCTTCTTGATGTTCTGTTTGAGCGCATGACAATGCGGCCCTAAAGCATTACGCGACTTTTGACGGTCTGGTTGCCTTTTCCTCTAGACAGATTTGCAGGTGCTTACAAAGGCTTTCTGCAAGCTTTCTAGGGATGTAGAAGGTGCCCAACCCAAAATTCACAGCAATGTAGCCACAGGGGCCTTTTTGAACCATAACCTCTTTTTCAGATGTGCTCATACAGTCCATGATACACACTTTTTATGAAAATGAGAATTATTATCATTTTTGATATTGACAAGATTGATGCGATTGGTTAATTCAAATACAGCTCATTTTGGGGGGTCCAAAATAGTACATCTAGTTTGATAGATAAAAGAGGTTCGTATGACGTATAGAGGTTGTATACATGTGGCTGTTTTTATAATTTGTTCTGTTTTTTCTACTTCATTTGTTTCTGCATATGATCATGCAGATAAGACGCAAAATATTCTAGTGAAAGACATAGGTGTGTTGGGTTTGGCATCGCATGATTTGTTTGCATGGGATCACGAAAATGAAATGAGCAAAGAAAATGGACGACTTGATTTAAGTACAATTTTTGATGCTGATGAAAATGGGTATTTAACAAACGGTGATCAGTGGTATGCCATAAAACAATGGGAACTGGGTGGAAACAAAAAGAACTCTGAGAATGCACCTGTTTATACGATTACACAGGCGCTGGTACAAACATTTCGCAACTACATTGAAAAAGATAAACTCAATCCAGCTGAAGCAAGAAAGAAAACGGTGATAGACTTTCATAAGTTGGTAAAAGATTCTTATGAAAGAATGCTAGGAATGACGTTTCCCATAAATGGTTCTTATGGCGCTGTAACAAATCAAGAGCAAGCTGCATTGAGAGTCTTGCATGATATTCTACCTGGTACGATAACGTTAATTCGTGATAATCATACAACTTCCTTCTTGGTAACTAATCCTGATACTGCAAAAACAGTTTTGAGTTTTGAAGAATTAATGCAGCCTATTCAGTATTTTAACGGTAAATACGATGATGAGTACCATGAAATCAGAACAGGGGCCCCTTTCATAGCAAGAGTTTTTGGTGCGCCTGAGAAAATAAACCTTGAGGAAATTGATAAAAAATTTATCAAAAAATATGGAGAAGACTTTACGCTAGATAGCGGTTTATTAGAGCTTTGCGAGATGGGCGAAAGAGGTTGTACAGTTTCTCAACTTAGCTTTTCTCGACATTATGATTCTCTTTTTTCAAAAGGTATTTGTAGATATCAACAGTCTTCTGAATTAATCAATCCATGGATTCCATCATCTATAAAATGTAAAAAAATGTGATTTTAGAAGTGAGTTCTTTTTTCTAGATTACTTAATCGCATTTTCTCTGTAGAGGCGCCACAGGATAGGCCAAATGTGAATAAACCAAAACTTTTTTTGTGTTTCGGTTAATTCAATCTTGATACCTTTGGTTCGTTCAATTTTAAATATCATGTAATCAATCCATGATGTTGCTGTAAGTATATTTTTGAGCCAACGTAACTGTGCACGAATTCGACTTTTTTTGATCCAGAATTTTATAGAAGTTTCACTGCTTGTTTTGCCATGCTCTTCAAAAATCGGTTGATAGAGTGCTTGGTAATAATCAGATTCTGCAAGATAAAGCTTTTGCACTTTATCATCTGCTTCAATTCGAACGTCTCCCTCGTAACTTAAGCGAAGGGCTTTTAGAACAGCTTCTTCAAGCGTAGAAGAGGGGCCATGCAATCGATGGCTCAAGATAAACGCAGTTTTGGCAGCTTCTTCATGTACGTTGATAAGAGTTTCAAGAGCATTTGTTTGCTCTGCATGTACAAGGGCAATGCGCTTAGAAAATCTACCCAGATGGTACACATCTGATGCGTTCAGGGAAACCTCTCGGTTTAAATCTGATTGTGAAATAACTGAATATTTAATAATCATTGAATCCAAATGAAAATGATAAATATTGGGAGGTAATATGGGATTGAGTTTTTGCGCTTTTTTAGACGCATAAAACGTTTCATAATCATCAACAACGACATAAAAATCCGGTGTTGAAGTCGCACTTTGTGTTGTTTGGCTTAAGCATGAGCCATATCCCACAACATACAACGGTTTGGATGGAAGCTCTTTGAGTAAAGGTGAAAGAAACTTTTCAAAAAGCTCATAGGGGTAGGTGGTAAGTTTTTCCTCAATGGATGATTTACGCATCATTGCCTTTTTCATATCCTTGAACAGCATTTCGGTTTTTGTGTTTTGCCTCATACATGGCTTCATCTGCCATTTTGATTAGGTCGTTTTTAGATTGCGCATCGGTTGGAAACGTAGCAACTCCAAAACTGGCTGTAAACTTGGCGTTGATACCCTTTCTTTCTAAAAATACATGGGACTCGATGGCTTGTCTGATACGTTCAGCAGAATAAATTGCTTCTTTTTTTCCTGTCTCAGGAAGAACAATTACAAATTCATCACCACCATACCTTGCACAGTGATCAACCTCACGTGTGTTTTGCAAGAGCACATTCGCAGTTTCTTGCAATAGCTCAGATCCGTAAATATGTCCGTACGTGTCGTTAACATTTTTAAATTTATCTAAATCAATAAAGACCATAGAAAATTCTTTGAAATAACGACTGGCACGCTCTACCTCTTGATCCAAAATTTGGTGGAGGTAGCGTTGATTGTACAGGGTTGTTAAATCGTCACGTATGGTTAATTCTTCAATACGTTCATAGTTAATGGCATTTTCAATGGCAATCGCTGCGAAGTCTGAAATGGTTGTTACGGTTATAAGGTCATCTTGTGTAAAAAAATCTGGGTCCGCATGTTTTAAAAATATTACACCCAGCACAGTGTTTCTGTTTTGAAGTGGCACACATAGGTATGAAGCGTTTTGAAACTCTTTTTGAATTTGCGGAGGAATCTGTGAGCTTTCAGGGATTTTGATGTTTTGAGACCAGAGGATTGGTGTTTTGGTTTTGGCTACCCATCCTGAACAACCTTCGCCAAAGTATACGAGTTGTGACCGATTGACCGATGGGTCATTGATTAAAATTTTATACTCAAGAGCATCCTGAGAGGGATGTTTCAAAAGAAGTTGCCATGATTGGGGCTCAAGGATTTCAGAGATTTTTTTAAGAATTGTTTTTAAAAGGTCTTCAAAATCTATTGTGGAGGTAAATGTTTTACCCAAATCAGATAGTACAACCAACCGTTCGATACGGTTTTCAAGTGTGAGTTGTTTGTCGTTTTTGCTCATGATTTGTGTATAATCTAGCTTGATGAAACAGCATTGTACAGTGATTTTGGGATCAAAGTCGCCGCGTAGGAAAGAGCTTTTGATGTCTTGGGGACTTTTGGTTAAAACCATGGAACCTGTTGAACCCGAAACTGCAAGTACAAATGATCCTTCAAAGTTTGTACTTGAAATTGCACAAGCCAAGATGGATTCATTGCAAGAGAAAATTCCACAAGATGCGGCATGCGTTACAGCAGATACCATTGTTCATCTTGATCAAAACATTCTGGGAAAACCTAAAGACGTACAAGATGCAAAAAAGATGATGCAAATGTTATCAGGCACGTCGCACTATGTTTCTACAGCGTATGTCATTCAGTACAAAAAACAAATCAGTCGTGTGGTTCAAACCAAAGTTCATATGAAAACGATTGATGCAAGTTTATTGGAGCTCTATCTTCAACAAGCTCAAGTTTTAGATAAAGCTGGTGCATACGGTATTCAAGAACATGCAGGGTTTTTTGTTGAGTCCATTGAAGGCTCGCTCACCAACGTAATCGGTCTACCGCTGTATGAGATTTTTCAGGATTTAGAATCACTTGCGATCATTTCAAAATGAAAAAACAATATGAAGAGATTTGTAAGCGGATTGATCAAGCTTGTGTAAGTGCTGACCGTGCTTTTCAGGATGTAACGCTTGTTGCTGTGAGCAAAAAGCAAAGCGTAGAAAGAATAAAAAAAGCCTATGATCTTGGTATTCGGAATTTTGGCGAAAATTATGTGCAAGAGCTGTTGGTAAAAAAAGAGCAACTGCCAAAAGATATTAGGTGGCATTTTATTGGTGATACGCAATCGAGAAAAATCCCCAAGATTGCAGGAACAGTTTACATGGTCCATTCATTAGATAGGGAAAGTCAGCTTGAAAAGTGGGTATCGATCGAGAAAGAAAAGAGACCCTTGTTGTTATTACAAGTGAATTTGTCCAAAGAAGAAACAAAATCAGGTGTTATGCCAGATGAGGTGGAAGCATTTTTACAAAAAATACTTCAGACGGATCTTGTACTAAATGGCCTTATGGTATTTCCACCAAACGCAAAAGACGCACAAGAAAATCGCGCTTTTTTTTCTCAAGCCAAAGCGCTTCAAACAAGAATTCAGATGTTGCAGCATCCGCGACTACCATGCGTCGCGTTGTCTCAAGGGGTATCCAATGATTTTGAGGTCGCCATCGAGGAGGGGGCCACCCACGTGCGTTTGGGAACCATTCTGTTTGGCGAACGGTAGTTTCCTGCAGTTCTTTTTGAAAATTTAGACCAAGAAGCGTATAATGTAGAGACAGCGCCAAGGAGAGAGTATGAAGAAGATGACACCGTTAGATATTCAGCACAAAGATTTTGATAAAAAATTCCGTGGATTTGATGTGGAACAGGTTCGATCCTTTTTGCGGGATGTGGTTGAGTATACTGAAGAGTTAAACAAAAAGTTGGTTGAATTAACCATGCTTACAGAAAATCAGACCCAACGTATTGAAGAGCTTGAGCGTAACGAACGTGAAATCAAAGAAACCATGAAAACCGCGCAAAAAATGACAGAGCAAATGAATGCCAATGCGCAAAAAGAATCTCAACTCATTATTCAGCAAGCGGAGATGCAGGCTGAAAAAGTGCTTAAGCAAGCCCATGATCGATTGACGGAAATCATTGGTCAGATCAATGGTATGAAAAAGCAAAAAGCTGAGTTTTATGGGCAGGTCAAAGGTATCATCGAAACACATCTTAAATTGTTAGATCAGGATTCAGACAAAGAGATGCTTGTGCAGATTGAGAACGTCGGCATCCTTCCTAAGGTTTCGTAAGAAGTCTACACAGTCACCAAACACTTATATTTCTGGTCAACTTTGCTTGGTTATAAGTGTCCCTTGTCCCTATACAAGAAGTAATAGGTGTATTTAAGTTATTGATATGAAAGTAAAAATGTGAAAATACTTTGGCATGTTCGTTGCTAAGTAAGGAGTATGAAAATCTATCTATATGCCTTTTTATTTTTTTTACTTCCATTTTCAACGCATGCTTTTGACGTAAAAAAAGCAGAGTCGCAAGCGCAGAAACTTGTTGATGATACTGAGCTATACGACCAACTAAAAAGAAAAGCTGGGTTGGTTGCTGGTATGAGGGTGCCTGGAATCATGGGGTGGCTGTCAAAAAACTCTTTTGATATTTTGGACTCACTTGATCATGCAAATGATGTTACAGCAGGTCTTTCTCCTTCAGGTTTTGTTGCTTCAATCATGCAAGAGTCAATGATCAATATATTACTTTGTGCTGATGCTATTTGTGAGTATGGATATGATCCTCTATTTGATGATCTTTCTACTTCCAGCGACGGTATGGATGATGGAATTTTCATTCAAGATAAATTAAAAAGAGAAGGGTATTTGCGACAAGATTATACTGGTTTACAACCAGAGCTTACGCAAGATGGTTCTCCCATCAAGGTTAGAAACGAAGCAAATGATGAATATGTACTTGGTGCATTTGAAAGTCTTGATGCTTATACAGAGTTTTTTGCCGCTCGTTATCAATACTCGCATGACAAGTTTGTTGAAGCAGCCAAAGCATTACATATTCAATTGCCCAATGATAATCCACTGATTGCTGCATGGTCTTATATATTTTATAACGCTGGAAGTGGCGGGGGAAAAAGACTATTGCAAAACAATGGTATCAATGTCCTCAAGGGCGATGGAAAAAATATTTTTGATGTTGATACAAAAAATACTTCGAGTCGAAATGCATTCAAAAATGCTAAAAGAGTTTATGCGCTAGCAACACTTTTAGAAATTGCAGATATTTTACCTGCAGTGAATCCTCACGATCCAAAAACAATTGACTAAACAAATCATGTGCTTGTGCAGATTGAGAACATCGGCATTCTTCCCAAAGTATCTTAAGATTGATACAAACAGCGCAAAAGCAAGCTATACACAATTTGTATCTTCAGGTATGACATAGCTCATGCAACTACTTGACGGGAAAAAGGTCGCAGAGAAAATTCTGCAAGAAGTCCAGAACGATATTGCTACCATGGAAGTAAAACCGGGATTGGCTGTCATTCTGATTGGTGATGACCCAGCCTCACAAGTTTATGTGAATCGAAAACATAAAACCTGTCAAAAAGTAGGGATGTACTCAGAAGTGATTCGTAAAAATGCTAACGTCACGCAAGAAGAAGTGTTGGTGTTGATTGAGGACCTCAATCAACGAAAAGATATTCACGGCATACTGGTTCAATTGCCACTTCCTAAACACCTTGATGAAGAAGTAATTTTGCGTGCCGTTGATGAAAATAAAGACGTAGATGGATTTCACTTGATCAATACGGGAAAGCTTTTTCGAGGTCAAGACGCGCTAACACCGTGTACGCCCACCGGTGTGATTCGACTGCTCAAGGAATATGACATCAACATGCAAGGTGCCAACGCAGTTGTGATCGGTCGAAGCAATATTGTGGGTAAGCCTATGGCGCATCTATTGTTAGGGCAAAATGCAACGGTTACGATTTGTCATTCAAAAACCAAGGACATTGAAAAATTTTGCCAAAAAGCCGATATTGTAGTGGCCGCAGTGGGCATTGCCCAATTGGTAAAAGCTAGCTGGATCAAGCCGGGCGCCTGTATTGTGGATGTGGGCATCAATCGTCTAAACGACGGCAAACTTGTAGGGGATGTTGATTTTGAGGACTGTAAAACAAAAGCAGGGTATCTTACGCCTGTCCCCGGTGGAGTTGGCCCCCTAACCATTGCAGTGTTGCTTCAAAACACGGTTAAGGCTTGCAAAAAAATTACCTGATTTTTCGCTAAAAGGCTGGAAGTGTTGTGTACTTTTGATATGTAGAGCCACAATATGAATCTAAAGCAAACCCCTCTTTATGAAGAACATCAAAAGCTTGGGGCAACCTTTGTGAATTTCGCGGGCTGGGAAATGCCCATTCAATATAAAGGCATTGTAGAAGAACATTTGAAAGTTCGATCTGCTGTTGGACTTTTTGACGTATCTCACATGGGAGAAATCGAAATTCACGGCGCTGGCGCCAGTGATTTCTGCCAAAAAGTTACCTGCAACGACATCACCAAACTTAAACCCGGAAAAGTGCAATATACTGCTATTTTAAATGAAGATGGTGGCATGATTGATGACTGCACAGTCTATATGTTTCACCCTGAACATTTCATGTTTGTGATCAATGCTTCTCGAAAAGAAAATGTTTTAAATTGGCTTTACATGCAACAAGTTGATCAAGTTGAAATTAGAGATCGAAGCCAAGATTATGCATTGATTGCAGTGCAAGGTCCTGAATCATCAAATATCGTTTCTGATTTAATCGCGCGCGATGTTCAAACCATAACGTACTATGAATTTCAGGTATGTAATGTTTTTGATCAAGCGATTATTGTTTCTCGCACAGGCTACACAGGTGAAGATGGTTTTGAAATTTATATTCCAATCTCGATTGTGAAAAACGTTTGGAAAGCATTGCTTGAATTGGGTCAGTCTAAAGGTATTGCGCCCATTGGTTTAGGCGCTAGAGACACACTTCGTTTGGAAATGGGATATCGCTTGTATGGTAATGATATGAGTGAAAAAACAACACCGCTTGAAGCAGGCCTTTCGTGGATTGTGGATTTGCATAAAGGAAGCTTCACAGGTCATCATGCCCTTAAAGATCAACTTGAAAAATCTGATTTTGCAAAAGTAAGAGGGCTTGTTTTTTTAGAAAAGGGTATTCCGCGTCCTGGATACGAAGTGTTTGAAAATGATGAAAAAATTGGTTTTGTCACCAGTGGAACGTATTCCCCCACGTTAAAAAAAGGAATTGCACTTGCGCATATCAAAACAAAATCAAAAATTGGTTCAATTGTGCAAGTTGATGTGCGTGGGAAAAAATACAATGCAAAGATTACAAAGACGCCTTTTGTGGAGGGGTCTGTAAAAAAATAAAATTTTGAGGTGCATACAAAAGATGATACATCGCCCATACGTGGGTTGGTAACTGCACTATATATCGGAGGACACAATGGAAATTCCAGATAATCTTAGATACACAAAAGAACACGAATGGGTCGAATTTGATCCAAAAAACAAGACAGCAAAAATTGGAATTACTGAATACGCACAGGATAAACTCGGTGATATTGTCCACATTGATTTGCCAGAAGAGGGTGACACCTTTAATGCACATGATACTTTTGGTTCTGTAGAATCAGTAAAAGCTGTTTCTGACATTTACACTCCGATTAGCGGTAAGGTTTTGGAAGTCAATGAGACTGTGCTTGATGGCCCAGAAATGATCAATGAAGATCCTTATAGCGAGGGTTGGATGGTCATGCTTTCTGTCAAAGATACTTCAGAGCTTGAATCTCTTATGGATGCAAGTGCCTATGAGGCATACCTAGAAGAGTTAGAATAGGGTAGAACCTTTGCGGTACATTCCTCTTACGCAAAAAGACCAAAAAGAAATGCTAGAAGCCATTGGGGCTTCTTCTGTTGAAGAGTTGTTTTCTGATATTCCTTCAGCAATTCGCAGAGGGGAAATGGCAGCCCTTCCTTCTCAAAAATCTGAATATGAATTGCGTTCTTTTTTTCACAAGACCTCACAAAAAAATGTTGATCCTCTGCTTTGGAAATCCTATTTGGGTGCAGGATGTTACGACCATTACATTCCCTCTATCATTAATCCACTTGTGACAAGGGGAGAGTTTTTAACCTCATACACACCCTATCAAGCAGAAATCAGCCAAGGCACGCTCCAAGCAATTTTTGAATTTCAGTCCATGATTGCCAATCTTTCTGGCATGGAAGTCGCCAATGCTTCAATGTATGATGGTGCGTCCGCTTGTGCAGAAGCTGTGCTGATGTCCCTTCGTGTAAACCCCGGAAAACATGTGTACCTTTCAAAGGCATTGCACCCTGATTATCGACTGACTGTTATTTCGTATTTGTCTGATTATGATGTTGAAATTCATGAATTAGAAATCGATACAAACGGACAAACAAAAGTTCATGATTTTTTGCCAGAGACTTCTTGTGTTGTAATTGGTCAGCCTAATTTTTATGGAGTGATTGAATCTCTTAAAGAATTAGAGCAATCCATTCACGGGCAACAAGCGTTGTTTGTAGTTGCGACCCAAGAAGCACTTTCATTGGCGATGATTGAACCACCCGGCTATGCAGGAGCAGATATATTTGCTGGAGAAGGTCAATCACTTGGTGTTGAAATGAATTATGGCGGACCCCATGTAGGCCTTTTTGCAACCAAGCAAAAGTATGTTCGTCAAATGCCGGGACGACTTGTTGGAAAAACTGTTGATGAAGCAGGTCTACCGGGATACGTACTCACACTTTCCACACGTGAACAGCATATCCGTCGTGAGAAAGCGACTTCTAATATTTGCACCAACAACGCGCTCTGTGCACTTAAAGCATGTATTTACATGGCATGCATGGGCGAAAAGGGATTGATGGAGGTTGCCCATACCAATTATGTGCGTGCACATCAGTTGTCTGAAGGGCTAACTTCGATTCCAAGTATAAAAAAATCCTATGCGGGTGAATTTTTTAATGAGTTTGTCATTACACTTCCGATGGAAGCAACCAAAGTCATTGAGAAATTTTCTCAGCATGCAATTCATCCGGGTATTGCTTTGTCATCCTTTGATCCAAAACGTACACATGAATTATTGATTACAGTGACTGAAACCAAGACTGAAGAAGACATTGAGCAGTTTGTGTCATGTATGAAGGGTGTGTTATGAGTGTTGTTACAGAAATTCAGCGCGCATTTCATCCTGTTACAGATCTTTTGGAAAAAACACATGCAGTTAAAGGCCGCGTTAATGAATATTTACCTGCAGTGAATTTACCGGAAGCACCAGCGTGGACGCGAAAACAAATTTCAAATTTCCCACAACTTTCTGAGTTTGAAGTGCTTCGACACTTTACAAAACTTTCACAGTTAAATCATTCTATAGATGGCGGTATGTATCCGTTGGGATCATGCACAATGAAATACAATCCGCGTATCAATGAAGAGGTTGCAGGTATGCAAAGATTTTCTTACATGCACCCCTATATGCCTGAGGTAGATGTGCAAGGCAGCCTTGAGGTGATGTATTTGTTACAAGAAGCGCTGAAAGAAATTACAGGCATGAAAGGGTGTAGCTTGCACCCCGCAGCTGGTGCCCAAGGGGAACTTGCCGGTGTTAAGATGATTCGTAAATATCATCAGATCAAGAATAATACGCATAAGACAGTGATTTTGGTACCCGATTCAGCCCATGGTACCAATCCTGCGACTGCAGCATTGAGTGGCTTTACAGTTCGAACGCTTACATCCAATGAACATGGAATCATTACGCTCAATGAGCTCAAATCAAAAATGGATGAAACTGTTGCTGGCTTGATGATCACTGTGCCCAATACGCTGGGCATTTTTGAAAAAGAAATCAAAGAGATCGCAGATTTTCTTCACGCACAAGATGCGCTTTTGTATTGTGATGGGGCCAATTTAAATGCAATGGTGGGACAAGTGCATATCTACAATATGGGTGTAGATGTTATGCATATTAACTTACACAAAACTTTTTCAACGCCACATGGTGGAGGAGGGCCGGGATCAGGTCCAGTCGTTGTTTCCGAGAGACTACTTCCATTTCTTCCCACGCCACAAGTGGTTCAAAAATCAGACGGCACTTTTGAATTGCAACATGTAGAACAAACTGTAGGTAAGTATCGAGGTTTTTATGGAAACTTTGGTATGTTTATTCGTGCACTTTGTTATATCTATGCTTTTGGTAAAGAAAAACTTTCACAAATTAGTCAAACAGCAGTTTTAAATGCCAATTACATCAAGTCTCAATTAAGAGATTCATATGATTTACCGTTTGAAAGTAAAACACTTCATGAGGCTGTGTTCACAGATAGATGGCAGCAGAAAACAAGTAAAGTCAAAACACATGATATTGCCAAGCGCTTAATGGATTTTGGCTACCATCCTCCTACAGTATATTTCCCGCTCGTGGTAGAAGGTGCGCTCATGATCGAACCTACAGAATCTGAATCCAAAACAGAACTTGATCGATTTATTCAAGTGATGAAGCAAGTAGCACATGAAGCCAAAGAAACGCCAGAGGTTGTCAAAACCGCACCTCACCGAACAGGTATCAAACGGCTCAACGAAACCCAAGCGGCGCGCAATCCAGTTCTGACTTGGAATCAGAATCACTCTTAGTTGTCCTCCTACCCAAGCATTGAGTTTATTGCATCCATATGCTAGTTAAGCGGCACCATGCGTGGCTTATTAACAATTCTGATGTTAGCGTTGATTGCGTGTAGTTCGCCTTCCAAGAACAATTCAAGCAATCAAAAAGAAATGACACCCGTGCCGCCGGCAAAAAATCAATCCAAAGACAAAACCCCCAAAACTGATGGTGCAACCCCCGATGATGCAAAAGAAAAAGATGATGCATGTGAAGAGGGTGGCTGTTGTGCTGCAAATTTTGACAAGCTTGGTTTTGTTGCAGATATCAAAGGGTTTGATCGCACCTTTGTATCCAACGCCTTAGATGAAGCCAAACTTACTTGGAATGAAAATGCATTGGATGCGATTGAAGGATTAGAGCTTTTGGTTTTTGCAACCATGCAAAAGCATGATCACGGAAGAATTATTTTTGGTACAAGTTATCTTGATGAGCAAACCGTGCTTATTCAAGATATTTCATTCATGATGCCGGGCAAATGGAATGTTTTTGTTGCTTTTTATGATGGTGATCAACTTATTGATCAAGCACTTGTTCCAGTTAAGGTTGTAGAACAACATGAATAGTCGTCTGCTTATTATTTTTTTTATATGTGTATCTCAGTTGGCAAATGCATCAGAATGTTTTTCAAATTATCCTGATTTATGTTTGGAGTCAGTAACGTACTCAGATCATTTTGCAAAATCTATTGGTGAAGGCGATAAATTAAGTGGTGCTTGGGTTGTTTTTTGTATGAATCAGATAATTTACTCGCGCTCTTCAAGTACCGCCACAGACCCTAAATACAAACTTCATTTTCAATACGCAATGCCTGTTTGCTATGGACCTGATGCCGACCAAAGCACCCGTGCATGTAATAGTGGGTTATTTTCACGCTTTGAACCTCAAGCAGGTGGAAAATGCATCAAACAGTATCTGTTTCTTCAGGCGGGGGAGTACGAGTGGACAATTTTGGCTTCCAAAAACTATACGGATCAGCCAGCACGTTTGGTTGTCACCCCTCATAAATCAGTACGCAAAAGATAACGGCAAAGTCCTTGCGCTTGGTCTAAAAATATGGAAAAACAACAAACCATGATCAGAAACTACACACTTTTATGCGTTCTATTTTTGTCTACCAGTGCTTTTGCGACCCACACAATTGTTGTGGATGGAAAAGAGTTGGAATGCAAAACCAAACTTACATTTGAAAAGGGTACACTTACGTGTGATGATCAGGTGCTAAAAAATGTAAGTGAAAATTGGTGGATGTCCAATGAAGAAACAGTTTGTGGCAATGAACAAGTTGTCACGCATGATAATGGTGGTGGTCTCAGATCAGTTCGAGCGAACATCAACAAGGCAGCCCACATAGATAAAGAATCAATTGTATGCGGTACAAGTGTAATCAAAGGCAACGCAAAAATTACAGGGGCATCCAAACTGCTTGGATCAGTGATGGTGATTGGGAGTTCAGAGGTTGTAAACTCTGAAGTGTCAGGTGCTTCGATTGTTCATGGGTCAAAAATTAAAAATGCTAAAATTTTAGGCGCTTCTTCTGCTTTTTCGAGTGAAATTGAAAACTCTACAATATCGGGCGCTTCTAAAGTTACGCAAGGTAAAATTAAAGAAGATTCAAATATTAGTGGTGCCGTCGAAATCAAAAACAGCGAAGTGATTGCATCTACAATTTCTGGCTCTACATTTGTTTTGGACAATTCAGTGATTGATCATTCAACGCTTGATGGAAGTATCAAGATTCAACATGGAAAGCTGCATCGATGTCAGGTGACAGGTGCGACACAAATCCGCAGCCAAACCTGCAACGACAACAAAAACTTATTTTAAATGTAAGCAGCATCAAACTGCTCAAACTCACCCATTTCTCGACATATAAAGTAATCACTTTTTTATAAAAAAGTGTCCATTTCCAATCTCAGTCATGTCGTATGCCTCGATTTTGTTGCTAGAAAGATGGATGGATTCCTTGAATGGAAGTCAAGCACAGTTCATTGAAACAAATGTTTCAATGAACGAGCCATGAAATGAAAGGAAACCATCCATCATATATAAAAAAATCAAAATCGGGAGGCTTCGAAAATGAAGTTCCAGGTCATCCGAATTTCCCCAGACTCATCCAAGAGCACTTCGGGTGGATTATAAAAAGGGGCAGCTTTGGATACAGCACGAAGTGCAAATTGATCTAATTCCGTAACGCCAGAACTTGTTGTTATGAGGTTCTCGTTTAATTTGCCTTCGTCATCAAGAACAATCAATAGTGTTGTGATCCATGTTTTTTTGTATGGGTTGTGCGCAACCAAGGAAGCTGGAGGCTTCCAGTAAACCTCAATGGCTTGCTTCATTCTTGTAAAATACGATGCGTATGCAAACTTTTGTGTTGATAGCATGGTTTCATTGCCAACTTGAATTTCAGGTAGGTAGTTGTTGGGATTGACTGAAATTGTAAATGGCGTTTGCGTTTGAGCAAGGACCTGTGAAAGCTTTTGATCTGATAAATTAAGTTTGTTTTGATCAAGTGAGGTTGCGTCTGCTTGAGAAGGCTTTGTCATCGTGGGGCCAGATGTGCCGGGTGCTACACTTGAAGTTGTAACTTTTCGGTTTTCGTCTGAAAGGTATGGCGAGTCCACAGTTTTATCGGTTAGGGATTTTTGATCAATGACATCAACGATTTGTCTGTCTGGAAAACTTTTTGACAAATCAATCCACTCCACGACATCTTTGGAAAGAGGAGGTGTGACGTCACTGATATGATGAAAGCTGTGCTGTGAAATGAAAAATAACAATCCATGAAGAAGTAGAGAAAATAGGAGGGAAAAGGCAAACAATCCCAGTGGAAGTTCTTGTTTTTGTGTCATCTTTTGCCTCTTGTAAAATGTTTTACAACTTGGGTCAAACTCTTAAAAAAGTGTGATACATTGGCTTCCATGAGGAATATGTGGGTTATTTTGCTGTTTCTAATGGGAACAAGTGTGTTTGGAGCGACCAATGAGGTCCTTTCTCCGTATGGTTTGGGGCGTTTCTATGAGGAACCTACCGAGTACCGTCCTTCGATGAAGGGGGCCACCAAGTTTATCGCTCGCTTTACAGGTATGGATAAAATTGCCTCTTGTATGGATCAGGAAACGTTTTCAAAGCTCATAACGGGGGCGATGCTGCAACATCCTCTTTCACCTACACTGGGTGACAAAGGGCCTAGTGAATATCCTGAGGTATCTTTTGAATTTACGACCCCTTCATTTAGCCATTTGAAGCTCTCAGCATTGGTTTATTTGTATTTACCCAAAGAAGTGATGGCCGATAAAATGGCCAAACAAGTGTTATCATTTCAGTATGCGCATACTGTTTTCTATGATGAGAAACATTGCAAAGAAAATATTCAAGAGCTTATCGACGCAGTGATTGACATATGGATGAGAGAGTACGGATTTTACAACGATGAAAAATAAAAAATCTAAAGAAGATGTCATTGATCTTCTTCATGAGATGGCCATATTGCTAGAACTAAATGATGAAAATGTTTTTAAGATTCGTGCATTTTCAAACGCTGCACGAACACTAGAAACAATGTCCGACGATTTTGAAACACTTTTAAGGGAAAATCGTTTAACAGAACTTCAAGGCATAGGTAAGGGGATTGCGAGTGATATCACGACATATTGTGAATCTGGAAAGTTAGATGTTTTTGATGCACTGAAAAAGAAATTTCCAGAAACATTGTTTGACCTTTTTAAGGTTCCACAATTGGGGCCTAAGAAAATTAAAGTTCTTTACAATGAATTGGGAATTGATTCTTTGACTTCGCTTGAATACGCTTGTCAGGAAAATCGTCTTTTAAAGCTCAAGGGTTTTGGAGAGAAGACACAAGACAAAATCCTTCAAGGCATCGAGTATCTCAAAAAGAATGTAGGGCGTTTTCGTTATGTGGATGTACTTGCACAAGTAGAAGGTGTTATAAAAATTTTGTCTGCAATGAAGGAAGTCAGTGAAATCTCGATCGCAGGAAGTCTTCGGCGAAAAAAAGAAATTGTGAAAGATGCGGATATTTTGTGTTCTACTATCCTTCCAGAAAGTGTTGGAAAAAAGTTTTCAACAATGAAAAATGTAGAGGAAGTCATTGCAGCAGGAGATACTAAGATCAGTGTTCGTTTGGACACAGGTTTGCAGATCGATTTGCGAATTGTAAAGCCCGACGAGTTTGCAAGCGCACTTCATCATTTTACTGGAAGCAAAGAGCATAATACGTTGATTCGTTCTCGGGCCAAGAAAATGGGCTTAAAGGTGAGTGAGTGGGGTGTTTTTAAGGGAGAAAGAAAATTAAAAATCCAATCAGAAAAAGATTTGTTTCAAACGCTTGATCTTGCATTCGTTGAGCCGGAAATGCGTGAAGGAACGCAAGAAATAGAGCTTGCTGAAAAAGGAAAATTACCCAATCTCATTTCAGAAAAAGATATCAAAGGTATTTTTCATATGCATACGACCTACAGCGATGGGAAAAATTCTTTGATTGAGATGGTTCAGGCTTGTGTGGATAAGGGTTATGATTATATTGGTATTACTGACCATAGTCAGAGTGCGTTTTATGCACATGGCTTAAACGCCAAAGATATTATCAAGCAACATAAAGAGATCGATCAGCTTCAGAAAAAGTTTCCTACAATTCGTATTTTTAAAGGCATCGAGTCTGATATTTTAAAAGATGGTGAGTTGGACTATCCCAAAAAAGTTTTAAAGGACTTTGATTTTGTGATTGCTTCTGTGCATTCTTCTTTTCGTATGAGTAAACAGCAAATGACAACGCGCTGTAAAAAGGCACTTTCGAACCCCGCAACGACCATGTTGGGTCACCCAACGGGACGAATTTTGCTAGGAAGGGATGCGTTTGAGATTGATATGAATGAGATCATTGAACATGCAGCAAAACTTGGAAAGGTTGTTGAGCTTAATGCAAGTCCATATCGTCTGGATGTAGACTGGCGACTTTTGCCGTATCTTAAACGGAAAAAAGGCCTCGTTTCCATCAATCCAGATGCGCATAGTATTGAGGGGTTGGAAGATGTAATCTTTGGTGTGAACATGGCACGAAAGGGTGGGCTTGAAAAACAAAACGTACTTAATACAAGAACAGCCAAGGAAATAGAGGCGTTTTTTGAAAAAAGATGAAAGAAGTAAGAAGATTTTGCAAAAACTTGCGAAACTTTTTCCAGATCCAAATTGCGCGCTTGTCCATGATGATCCATTTCAGCTTTTGGTAGCAACCATTTTATCTGCCCAGTGTACAGATGAACGTGTCAATAAGGTAACGCCATCACTTTTTCAAAAATATCCCGATGCAGCAAGTATGAGCAAAGCCCCTTTGTCTTCCATTGAAAAGCTTATTCAGTCTACAGGTTTTTTTCGATCCAAAGCCAAATCACTTAAAAGTTCATCTGAAGATATTGTCACCAAACATGGTGGCAAGGTACCAGCATCGATGGATGAATTGATTAAACTTCGAGGCGTAGGTAGGAAAACTGCCAATGTGGTACTGGGCAATGCGTTTGGAAAAAATGTTGGTGTGGTTGTGGATACCCATGTGGGGCGATTGTCTCGAAGGTTTGGTTTCACCAAAGAAAAAGATCCGGTAAAAGTAGAAAAAGATTTGATGAAGCTTGTGTCTCAAAAAGATTGGACGGTCATTTCTCATCGTATGATCATGCATGGAAGGGCTACGTGCAAAGCACGAAAGCCACTTTGCGGAGCATGTGAACTGCACACACTTTGCCCAAGTTCTGAAGTGTAATTTTTTTACAGGTTAGATCGTATATGCCTTCCTATCAAAGTCGACTTCGTTCGTTACAATCGCTACAAACGACTTTATACGAAATGCATATGATCCAAGCCAAATTTTATTGTAAGAACAAAATGTTACCAGCCCAAAATATAGGCAAACATCAAAGGTGCAACAATTGTGGCATCGGATTCGATGACAAATTTGGGTGTCTTTACACCCAGTTTGCCCCATGTGATTTTTTCATTCGGGACAGCGCCAGAATAAGAACCATAGCTTGTCGTTGAATCCGAAATTTGGCAGAAATATCCCCAAAGAGGTGTGTTGCTTTCCATATCTTGCTCAAGCATGGGCACAACACAAATGGGAAAATCTCCAGCAATACCACCACCAATTTGGAAAAAACCAATCGAAGATTTTTGTGAAGTGGCTTGGTACCACTTGGCCAGTTCCATCATGTACTCAATGCCACTACGCATGGTCATCGGGTTTTTAACTTCTTCTTTTAAGCAAGCAGCTGCATACATATTGCCTAAAGTTGAATCTTCCCAACCGGGGACAAAAATGGGTAGATTTTTTTCACAGGCAGCCACAAGCCAGCTATTTTTTGGATCGATTTGCGCTTGTTTTTGAAACAAACCTTTTTGAATACCGCGGTAGAAAAATTGGTGTGGAAAGTAGCGTTCTTTTTTTTGATCAGAACCTGTCCAATCATCCCAAAGTATGTTTTCAATTTTTCGCATGGCTTCTTCTTCAGGAATACACGTGTCTGTGACACGATTTAAGTGTCGATCAAGCAGCGCTTGTTCATCTTCGGGACGAAGATCACGATAGTTTGGAATTCGCTCATAGTGATCGTGTGCAACGAGGTTGAAAATGTCTTCTTCAAGGTTGGCACCAGTGCAAGTAATAGCATGGACTTTGTCTTGGCGAATCATTTCGGCCAAAGACTTGCCCAGCTCTGCAGTACTCATCGCACCTGCAAGGGTGACCATCATTTTGCCACCTTTTTGTAGGTGGTTTTCATAGGCGGTTGCAGCATCTTTGAGTGAAGCTGCATTAAAGTGAAGGAAATGTGTATCTATAAATTTACGAATGTGAGACATGGTGGCTCTTCCCCTTGATTTTGATGTTTTTCGTGACTCTATGGGTGTTTTCTGTATAACTTTTTGTATGAGATTACAATATTCGATTTTAGTATTTTTGGCGGCTTTGGCTTTTTCAACCTCTTCAAATGCCTATGTAGGCTTAAAAGTGGGAACATTTACGTCGGACGGATCTACCAATATTGGTGGCGGTGTGGTGTTTGGCTTACCCCTTCCTGTATCTGGGTTGGCAGTAGAAGCTGAAGCAATTGGCTTCTATGACAATGATGTAGTGAATTCGTTTTACCTACAAGCCAATCTTGGTCCAGTGTATGATTTTAATTCTTTAATTACGCCTGATTCAAATCTTCTACATCCTTTTGTTCGAGCAGGATTTGCGTATTCTTGGCTGTTTTACTCAAGCAATTCTCCAATCTCAGATCAAAGTGCACCCGGCTTTTATACTGGCTTGGGTTTAAACATCGTGCTTCCAGTGATTACGTTGGGTGTTGAAGGTGTATATAATTATATTAATTTTGATGGAGCAACTTCCACAGATTTCTGGAACGTATTTTTCTCAGCAGGTATTCACTTCTAAAATCTTAAAAATAGAACAAAACAAAATTTCTACTGAACACTTTTCTTTTTAATTAGGTGTTTTTAATGTGTATCTGAACTTCGAATCATGATGGGGTACAGGCGCTGTCCAACAAATGCGTTGATTTTGTTTTTGGTGATAACATCAAGGTCTTCCAATTGGCATGTGGCTCCAAGGTATTCATTTTCTGGATGTGTACCGTACGCAATTATTTTTGCACGTATGTCTAGCTTAGCATCATCTCTACTTGGATGCATGAGTGTAATGGTGACAACAGTTCCAACAATTCTTGGTTTCAATGTTGGGATAAAAAATGGGTCGACAGGTGCAACAGGAAGAAAGTCAATCAAGTCACGGATGTTTTTAAAGCGTAACGTAAAGTTTAACTTTTTTGGTTCGACGAACGTTCGTTTTTGATCTTGTTCTAGCTGATGAAAAAACTTGTTCCATCTTGTCTTGTCTTCTCCCTCAGGTGCGATGATTTCAACACCTAAGCAATCGTCATTGTTTTCATTCGCATATCGAACGATTTTTGAGATGACTTTAATGCGGTGAGCTTCAATGTCTTTTTTGTCCTTTTTTATTGTTTCTGGTGTTTGTCCGTCCATGTAAATATAAAAAGATAAAAGCGTGTTTAAACTTCTATAGCTTTTGCTGTTAAGTTTAATCTTAGCACCCGATTTAGAGATGTTGATGATTTTACCTTCAATGGAAGATTGACCTGAAATTTTAATCGGAAGCTCTGCAGTAAAGCGCGGTTGTTTTGAGTAATTATTCATCTTTGCCAAGTCCCTTTTGTACCCATACGGTTATGTTTTCATCTTTCATTATGACAAGACTTTTATTCAAAATCATTCGAATTTTACATTCTTTTTGATTGTAGGAACCTTCGTTACTTTGAGCAAAATCAAGGCAGGTTTGTGCTTATTTCATCAAGCTGGGCGTGGTAGATGTAGAGCAGAGAGCCCTTAGGTAGAAGGCGAATCATGGGTTCAATTTCATCTTTTGGCACAGAAGGGCAACCAAAGCTTCGGCCTAATCGACCATGGGCTTTAATAAACGCATCGCTTACATACCAAGCGCCATGCATAATGATTTCACGAGCCCTTGCGCGATGATTCAATCCTTGATCAAGCCCCTCTAAAAGAAGAGAACGTCCATGTTTGGGTGACATATGCAATCCCAGAACTTTATACATACCAAGGCTTGTCTGATGAGATCCATCCGTATTAGAAAATGAGGTTGCATAGTTTCCCCCACTGTTTCTACCGTGTGCAACAAGCGTATTGAGAACAACTGTTTGAGCATCGACATCTACAACCCAAAGACGCTTCTCTGTAGAGGGTTTACGTAAATCAATGATAGCAATTGTTTTAGAATCGGATTCGTATGTTTGATGCAGTTCAAGGGATTTTGATAAAAGATCAGCAGAGATCTCATCTGCAAATGCATTAAAACCAGTCATTATGATCAAACAAATGATCATGCTGAAATTACGAATTTCTTTGAATGCCCCCATTAAAGTACTGCCTGCACTCATTGTAGTGCAATCAACCGCGCGGCGTCAATCCAAAATAAATAAATAATATCAATAAGATACGTAAGATCAATTGCAAAAAAAACTAAAATTACACAAACAAGTAAGGAAGGCCAATGGTGGTTTCAGAATCTGTAATTCCAAAATCTGCTAAGTCCACACCCAAAAGTTGTGCATTGTGTGTAAGTCCGTACAGATAATTGGGAATGCTGTATTGAGATGCATGCATGCCTGTGCCGGGGTTATAGACTTGGAGTGGATAGTAGCTTGTCGCATATCCACCATAGCTTCCTGCCTTAAAAACATTTTGGGCGTTATCTGATGAAATGATCAATGTACCATTGGTATAGTTGTCTGGATTGTCTGGATCATACGGTGCAGGTGCATAGCCAACACTTCTTGTAAACTCTGAAAGACAAAGCACATTAGCTACCTCATTGGTTGAAGTAATAGCATTTTGCCATGTTGATCCATCATTAAGCAAAGTAAATACATTTCGAATCAATTGCGCCAAGTACCTTGCGCTTTGGTATCGTGGATCTGTTGTATATGAATTGCTCGGTGGTGTGACCGTTTCATGCCAATCTTGCGTATCAATGATGAGATCAAAAATACGAGGTGTAATGCCCAAATTTGCAGCTTGAATACCTACAAACATGGCTTGTGGTAGTGAAACAGGACAATCCAAACGTATTTGCGCAGGTAGGCCTGCAGTTAATGCTGCCATTGTGGCTGTATTATCAGGATGGTTGGGGTTGAGTGCATCTGCAAAGTTGGTAGCTAATATTTGAAATGATTGTGTGTTTGCAGATCGAAGTGTATCCGCATCTTTTTTATAAAGTGACTTTTCTATATCAGCAGAAAATTTATTGGCCATAACGGCAAACAAATTTTCTTGAATGCTATTAGAAATATTGGTGCCTTGGTTGGTAAGAAATTGTGGTGCCGTAAACTGTGAATAAACATTTTGTATGTTGGTGTACACCGTAGGTGCGTAATCTTGGAGTGACGCAGGCACATCTCGAAGCGCGACCAAAGAAATATCGCCAAAGGCAAAGGGACTCGTTAGTGTAGTATTTGAACCCGAGTTAATTTCAGTTGCAGCTCTCCATGTGGTGAGCTCACCTTTTGTCGGATAATGACTTCCTTTAAATTCAGGAAAGTGCCCACCAGGCCCTGCAATTGTGAGAAAATTTTGAATGCCATTGGCATAACTATTTAAAAGTCCAGCACTAGAAGGAGGTATAATGGTTGGAATACCCGTTGCAGTAGGTACAGAAACAACATTATTAAAAGACCATGGGACATTTCGATCAGGCGTTGTTGTGACGTTGTCATTGTAGCACCCAATCAACCATTGACTGTATGCGTAGCCAGAACGAAAGTTAAGTTTGATCACGATAGGTTTGGTTTCAAATTCTCCAACAGCCGCAAACGCAAGTGAGTTCCCAAAAATCTTTTTTGAAATTTTGCTTAAAGTTTCAACACGAACAAGTGAAGGTACAGATAATGCTGTTAGAAAATAGCCTACACCTTGAATGAATTGTCTTCGTGAAACATCGTTCATTTTATGAAGTGGCAATTCTTGTTTTTGTTGCCTTGCTTCATGAAGATGTTCTTTGTATGTTTTTTCTTTCTTTTTCATATCTTATTTACTCTTGTGTGGTTTGAAAATTCGTAAAAGTAGATTTTGCATCGATCGCTGTTCCCATGCACAATGCAAAATTCTTTACATCATTGGGTTGCCCGTCAGTTTGTGCAAGTAAATCAGCTTCAAATTGTTTGGCGTCCTCGTCAGGTTCAAAGCCTGTAAATTTTTTCCAGATAAAATCGATTGTTGAGCCATCTGGAAAAAGAATTGTATCATTTGCAACTTCACGGCATGCTTGAGAGTAGAGATTGAATACACTCGTTGCATACAGTGAGCTGTACGCATTGGTATCGAAGATTTGTTTGTTAGCTTCTAAGTAGGTAATGGTTGATGAGGTGTCAGGATCAAGTTCAAAATCATGAACCAGTCTATAGTAATGTGCATTGTAGTGAAGAGCATTTAAACTTGCAGAGACTGTCGGGTTAAATGCTACGTCGGTGTTTTCGCCGTTGTTTTTTGTACCCAGCGATGATTTTGAACATCCGTTCAAAGCCGCAATGACAATCAGAATAATAATATATTGTAATACGTGTTTCATTATGAATCCGTAGGGTTGGCTCCAGTCACCAAATAAGTTTTGCTTTTTAAAAACGCTTTGAAAAATGCATTGGGTTTTCGTCCAACAGATTCAAAAACTTCTGCCCAATGTTCCAAAAACAATTCTTCTGCTTCATTGGAAGAGAAATGATTGGGCACAACATTGCCTTGTCCGGGCGAACCCTCGTCAATATTTAACATGATGGTGAGAAAGCGCTCAGTCCAAGCTTTGGAAAAATTTGGGTGGACAATGAGTGCATTGGCCAAATCTTTTGGGGTATGGAGTTCAATACCATCCTCTTCAATCTTATAGTATTGTGCAGCTTGTGAAACAGAGAGTGCAGACCCTCCGGAAAGGGGTTCAAGTACAAAGGATCCACCGCCGCTATCGTCTTCTTGTCCATACTGATTTGTGCTTTGTGTAGGGGAGGTAGTGTAAGTATTGTACGCACCCATGTAACGATGAAAAGCACCGCGAGCAGGGTTCATTGCAGCATGGCAAGCTATGCATCTTGTTTCGTTATCTGGTTGTTCTGTATATTTTGGGTTAATTGTATTTTCATCCCAACGATACATTGTTACACCTGCAAATGGTGCTTTGGCATTTAAGTTTAATCCAAAGATTTCACGAATCATTTTCATCATGAAACGTGTGTTCATGTATTTCTGCGTATAGGCTTCCATGGTGATATATCCAGCCTGATCCGAAGTTGGTGGGCCACCTGCATAGGTTTGTGAAACCACGTTTTGGTTATCATCGATTGCATAATCAGCCGTTAAAAACTCATCAATTGCAAGATTATTGATAAAAACGTAGGCACCTAAGTTTGCAGGATAACGTGCTTGAGCTGTTCCACTGTATTTATTGCCAACGCCAAGCATTTTTAAAAAATAATCAAGCATACGTGTATGCATTACTCCAGATTCTAAAAGTGTATCGATGGCTTCTTCGTATGCAAGTTGAGCAGCATCTTCATCGGCTGCTTCGAGTATTTCTTTCATGTCTTCATCTGCTGGAAACGTATATCCAAGATTAAGATAGGTTATCCGCAACATTTTGGCACGATGTTCATTACTAAATGACAAGGCATCAGGATTGACATAGATGTTTTCGCCTTCTTGGTTATCGATTGTTGTATTTTGGGTACATGACACACAAAACAACAAAAGAATAAGCCCCTTTTGAATTGTAGAACTGCGCAAAATTACAAATCTCCCTTTAAAATGCAGTGCATCTATTATACTCCGAACAATCCATGTTTTCCAAGGGTCAAGAAAACTTTATGAAAACAGTAGCAATTATAAAGGGTTATTCAAGTCTGAAGCTATGAAATCGCAAGGAGCACTTTGCCAAACACTCGCCTGTCTTCGATATGCTGATGGGCTTGGTAGACTTGCGCAAGTGGAAACACTTGATCGATATGAGGTGTAATTTTGTTTTCAAAAATGAGATTCATGACCTTTTGCATATCCTCGGGGCTGGCCATGGTAGAACCCAAAATTTGTAACTGCCGAAAAAACACATGGCGAAGATCAATTGTGGGGTTGTATCCAGCGGTAGCACCACAGGTTACAAGTTTTCCACCATTTTTAAGAAGCGTGAGCAGATCAGTCCACTGGCTGCCACCCACATGGTCAATGATTACATCAACACCTTGTTTTTCAGTCAACGCTTTAACATGCTCTTTAAGATTTTCTTTTGTGTACTGGATGACATGATCGGCATGTAAAGCATCTAACGCTTTGGCACATTTATCTTCTGTGCTCGCTGTTGTAATAACAGTAGCACCTATATGTTTTGCAATTTGAATGGCGGCCATGCCGACACCACTTCCGGCACCCATCACTAAAACGGTTTGGTTTTGTTCAAGCTTGCCTTTGGTTACGACCATCGCGTACGCGGTTTGATAAACAAGTGGGCTTGCGGCTGCAATTTGCAAATCGAAATTTTTGGGAAGTTTAATGACATTGTCTTTGGGCACAGAAATATATTCTGCATAGGTTCCACTAATTTCGCGTCCTACAAGCTTTTCATTTTTGCATAAGTACAAATCACCACGCTTGCAAAATTCACAATTGTAACAGTAGATGGTGGGGTTGATTGCAACGCGGTCTCCTACTTGCAACTCTGTACTTGTAGAAGAAACTTCTTCTACAATACCTGCACCGTCACATCCGGGAATATGTGGAAGAGGGGATTTCATCCCAGGCAAGCCTCTTCGAAAATGAATGTCAGTATGGTTGATGCTTGCAAAGGCTAGTTTGATGGTGACGTCATTTTTTGTAGGAGCTTCAACTTCTTTGTATTGAAGAACTTCTGGTCCACCAAGTTTGTCGTAGATAATCGCTTTCACAAGAAATGATTTGTAACGTACCTTGAAGGTAAAAGCGAGTTTTGACTTTTATAAAGTAACGTCTTGTGCTTCTTCTGTAGTAGGGGCTGCAACGACCTTAATTTCGGACGGGAAAGCGATTTCTTCACTTTGTGCATTTTCTGATTTGATAATCAAGATAAGGTCTAAATCACATGCATGATCTTGGCGTAGAAGATCAAGATCTACGTGTTCGTTCTCTTCTTGTTCAAGAATGATTTCTTGCGTTTCGTGATCCACCAAGCGTACGGCAAAGACAAAGTCTTTGAGTTCCGTTTCTTGTTGGTCTTCACCTACATGAAGGAAGTGTAAATTATATTTTGCTCTGGTTTCATTTGGACTTGGAACAATAGTTTTTATGACTTTGATGTTTTGTGCATTCATCGAAGTTACATCAAGTGGTGTTGTTACAACAGGTTCTTCTTTTTGAGCTAAAAGTGTTGTTTCAAATTCAAAAGTTGAACTTGTTTCAGAATGATCTTCATTAGAAATTGTGATTTTCACGATACACAGTGTGTCCTTTGTAATTTTAGGAATATCAAGGTACGCAGTTAAATCAGGTGTGCTTGTTGAAGAAATTTGCTCTTCATTTTCTTTGTTCAAGAGTTCAATTTCAAACACAGGCTTTTCAAGTTCAACACTGATAGCAATAGCAACTTCAAGTTGTGTCATCTCATCAGACACTTCTTTTTGTACAAAAGTAGCTTGAAGTTGTTCTTGTGTGAGTTGAGAAAGAGCTGATTTTTGAATGGGTTCTGGTGTTGGATCATCAAGACTCGGTACTTCAACTGTACCAGCCTCAATCCACTGGCTCTCGTTTTTGTCTCCATCAGTAACCTTAACTTCAATTTTGTATGTCATTTTTTCAGGAAGCAAAGGCATTGTTTGTTTTTGAGAAGCTTCTGCGCTAGGAGAAAGTTCTAGTGCAGCTACCTTTGTTTCTGCATCTTCTGCTTGTTGAGGCGTAAGACGAATTTGATAATTTGGTTCTTTGACCGATTTTGCCAGTGCAATATCAAAAGTAACCTCCGTTTGGTCTTCTTTACCTTCACTTGAGAGTGTAGTGGTGACGGTGATGTCTTCTTTTTGAATTTCTTTGGCTGAGATGGTTTCTGATGGTTCTTCTTCACCGTCTGTACCTTTTTGGTCCTTCTTTTCTACTTTGACCTGAGGTGATTCTGGAGAAGAGCATCCAACTGTAAAACCAAGCAGTGGTAATGTCATCAGGAATGCGATATATATGTATGCACGGTTCATGGTTCGATACTTATAATACAAAACAACGCAATATGTCAATAGGCAAGCCAAACATCCAAAAAGTTACGCAAATTCACCCAAAAGCAGGGCATAAAACAGTGATGTACAGGAACACGGACACTAAAACCACAGTCGTTACGGATCCGGGTTTTTTTTGTGCTAAAGAGCTTTCTTTATTAGAAAACCAGAGAATTATTATAGTAATTACACAAGTAAATTTAAATACTTGTGCTAGATTATCTGAACTAAAGCATGAAGTAGGGGCGCTGTTTATAACGCATGAGTTTTTTCTGCCCAAACTTCAATTTTTGCCTCAAATGGCTCAAAAAGCCAATGTTTGTGGTGTTGCCATTCCTCATGTAGATGAGATATGGCATGAACCACAGGGAGTGATCGGCTCTACTGGTGTAATGTATCAATTGGATTCGACACAAAGCGATAAAACGCTCATGTATTCCTATTGAAAAATAACCTACTTACAAGTGTTCAATAATCCCTGCAAGAGTTTGTCTAAACGCAATAAATCAAGTATGTTGGCCCGCGAATATGGGGAGCGCATTACCGAATCATCAGAACCTTTCTCAACCCGATCCTTCCAAAGCGTCTAAAGCGCAAGAAGGGGGTGTTGAACTTATTACCACCAGTCTTTCGCACATGATCAATATGGCGCGGAAGCATTCTTTGTGGCCGATGCCCATGGGTATTTCATGTTGTGCGATCGAAATGATGGCGGTTGCTGGATCTCGTTTTGATATTGCACGATTTGGTGCAGAAGTTTTTCGATTTTCTCCACGACAAGCAGACTTGATGATTGTCGCAGGCACATTAACCCACAAAATGGCACCTGTAGTTCGACGTGTCTACGACCAGATGCCAGAACCAAAATGGGTCATTGCAATGGGTGCGTGCTTAACGACAGGAGGAATGTTTGATTCGTATCCTGTTGTACAAGGACTTGATCACATTGTGCCAGTGGATGTGTATGTTCCCGGTTGTCCACCTCGTCCCGAAGGTTTGTTATGGGCATTGATGCAAATTCAAAAGAAGGCTCAAGAGTCTGGTAAAATTTTTCCTGTTTCGCGTGCGCTTACTTATGCGCCAGATCAAAAATTGCAACCTGTACCCACAGAGGAAAAACCGACACAAGAACGAACCATGATGCTGAACATGGGACCTCAGCACCCTAGCACACATGGAGTGCTACGACTTGTTTTAGAAATTGATGGCGAAGATATTGTTAAAGCCTATCCGCATGTTGGTTATTTGCATCGTGGATTTGAAAAACTAGGTGAGTATCGAACGTATCATCAATACATCACGTATACAGATCGTTTGGATTACCTTGCACCGCTTTCAAACAATGTCGCGTACGCACAAGCTGTAGAAAAACTCATGGGTATAGAGATCACTGAAAGAGCAAAATACATTCGTGTTATGTGTTGTGAACTTTCTCGTATTTCAGGACACCTTCTAAGTCTTGGCACTTTTGCCATGGATTTGGGTGCCATGACCATTTTCTTTCACACATTCCAACAACGTGAAATGATTTATAACTTACATGAAGCGCTGACTGGAACGCGCATGACAACCAGTTATACACGTATTGGTGGTTTGGCAAGAGACCTTCCAGAAATGTGGAATGAAAGCGTAGAGAAAGTATTGCGTGATCTTGAGCCTGTCATTGATGATGTTGAAAGACTTCTCAATAAAAATCCTATTTGGGTAGATCGTACCAAAGATATCTTAGTCATCGATAAACATTTGTGTCAGCAATATGGATTAACAGGCCCTATTTTGCGCGCAACAGGTGATTCATATGACATTCGAAAAGAACATCCATACCTAGTGTACGATCGATTTGATTTTGATATTCCTGTTGGAACATGTGGAGATGCATACGACCGTTATATGATTCGTGTGATGGAAATCCGTGAATCGATTAAAATTCTTCGTCAAGCACTTGCCCAAGTTCCACAAGGGCCTATTCAGGCAGAGGTACCCGGCGTTGTGCTTCCTTCACAACAAAAAGTGTATGAAAACATGGAAGAACTCATCAATCATTTTAAAATTATAAGTGAAGGATTTCATCCACCTGTTGGGGATAGCTATAGCAGCATCGAGTCTCCCAAAGGAGAACTTGGATTTTACATTGTTTCAGATGGTGGGCCGAATGCATATCGCATGCGTATTAAGTCTCCTTCATTTACCAATATTCAAGTGTTGCCTGAAATTTTACCCGGGTACAAAATTGCAGATGTAGTGACAGCAATCTCAAGTATAGACCCTGTCATGGGAGAATGTGATCGATGACAACACCAAACTTAGTTAAAATGAAAGTCAATGGTCAGGAAGTCATGCTTCCTGAAGGAAAAAATTTACTTCAAGCGTTGATGGAAGATATAAAAACTGAAATTCCTCATTTTTGTTATCATCCGGGGATTGGTCCAGAAGGTAGTTGTAGGTTGTGTTTGGTAGAAGTTACAGGTCAACCCAAAATGGCAACTTCATGTACCATGACAGTTAAAGAGGGTCTTGATATTCAAACCCAATCAGAAGTAGCCAAAGATGCACGAAAACATGTGCTAGAATTTTTTCTTTTAAATCATCCGCTTGATTGTCCGTTTTGTGACAAGGGTGGAGAATGTCCTCTGCAGAATTATACAATTGATGCACACCAAACAGAATCTCGCTTTGATTTTGCAAAAGAGCAAAAAGATAAACATAAAATTATTGGTGATCACATCATTCTAGACAAAGAGAGATGTGTGCTTTGTAATCGATGTGTACGCTTTGGCAGTGACTTTATTGGTAAAGAAGAACTTACAATTCGCAATCGTGGATCACACAACGAAATTGATGTGCCTGACAACCAACCGCTTACAAGTGGTTTTACAGGGAACTATGCAGATTTCTGTCCTGTGGGTGCACTTACTACACTGGAATACCGCTTTAAGGCGCGTCCATGGGAGATGCGTACAGTCGATACAGTTTGTGGAGGTTGTAGCGTAGGTTGCAACATGCAAGCTTGGAGAAAAGAAAAAACAGGTGAAGTACTGCGTTTAACTCCAAGGGTCAATCATGATGTCAATCAGTGGTGGTTGTGTGACAAAGGACGATTCAGTATTCATGATTTACCCGCTGAAGGCGATAGATTAATAGAACCAGTTGATAAACGTGTTGCGACCGATGTCTTTGAAAAGTTATTTGAAACCATAAAAAGCGCAAAAGCTCCGGCATTTGTTTTGGACCAGTCTGCAACCAATGAAGAAATTTATATTACAAAAAAGCTAGCCAATTATTCAAATGCAACTGTCTATGCACCATTTTCTTCACGACTTCTAGCGTTTCGCTCTTTACTGCCATCTACTTCTTTGACTTTTGGGCAATCGTTTGACCAAGCCCAAAGCATTGCCGTGTTGGGTGAAAAGCTTGAAAGTGATCATCCAGTTCTTTCTCTTCGACTTCGTCGTGCATTTCATCAATCACAGAAAAGTATTTTTTCTTATCATGAAGGGGAAAACGAATTTTCAGATATCCAAAGTGTGTTTCAAAAAATTTCAGCAAAAGATTATTTCGAAAAGAAACCAAATGTTGATTCTTCGACATTGTTTTTGCTTTCATACAAATGGGTAGAAACAACTCCACATGAAACGTTAGTCTCTTGGGTAAAAAGCCTTCCTGAAAGTAGCCAAGTAGTGCTGCTTGTTAATGGCTCCAATGAAGTTGGAATGATGGATCAAGCAACAAATATGGCGCCCATGGATGAGATGTATCAAGCAATCAAAAATCAAAAACATGATGTTGTTGTTCTATTGGGAGACATGCCACAAGAATTAGCGCTTTTGGACCTTAGCCATGTTTCTACACTTGTACAAACTGTCTATATGGCTTCTGCAGCACATCCGCAGGCTTTGATATTGCTACCTCGTGCGTTTTTTACTGAAAAAACTGGCACATTTACCAACACCTTTGGTTTGGTACAAAGGCTTCGAAGAGCACAGCGTGTGTTTGACAGAAAATATGAAACTTTTGAGTGGATGAAAGCCATGTTAGAAAATTTTGGACATCATGAAGAAGATGTCACAAACGTGTTGGGTATTCTTTCGCAAGAAGTAAAAAGTTATCCAAAGACATTGCAAGCTATTGTTGAATCTACTGTGACCTATGACCACTATGAGAGGACGCAATGGCGATAAAAACAGCACCAAGACCGAATTTACGTTGGACAGATTATTTGTATCTACCCTCGATTCTTAAAGGGTTAAAAATTACATTTTCGTATTTTGCAAAAACATTGTTGAGAAAAAATCTTTATACAATGGAGTTTCCTGAGCAGAAGTGGATGTTTCCAAAGCGATATCGTGGATATCCGATGTTGGTTCAAGGAGACAATGGCGTTGAAAACTGTGTCGCATGCAAATTATGCGAAGTGGTTTGCCCACCCAGTGCTATTACTATACGTATCGGTCATTATAATAACCCCGAAGTTAAGGAACGTATTCCTGCTGAGTTTATTATTGATATGGGACGTTGTATTGTTTGTGGCATGTGTGAAGAAGCGTGTCCTTGTGAAGCCATCGTTATGTCCAATGCACATGTGATGTCTTCAGGTTCAAGAAGTGGATTGATTTTTAAGAAGACCTTGCTTTTGGATGATTACCATCAAATTCCGACCATGAGAGATTGATATAGATGCAGGACACAAAGCCATTTGAAACAGAACAGAATGTTAGTTTTCTGAAAAGACCAAGGCGTTTTACACTTGCACAAGCACAGAACTTTGTTTCAATTTTAGATGGCATCACATTTATGGCGATGGAATTGGTAACACCTTTGATGGAAGAGCTAAAAAATCCTTTGGGCACTCAAGACAAACAAGTTGTGACACAGAAAGTTCAAAAGATTGTTTCCATGTGGTCAGAGCAAGTGCTTTACTTTGGTGGTATCACCCGAGGGCTTTGGATGGTTGATTTTGATTGTGGAGATGGATTTTATACGTGGGTGTATGGAGAAAAATCTATCAGTTCTTATCGTACCTATCATCAGGACTTTTCTGATCGAACACCGATATCATAAGCTAACCTACTGAAATAATTGAAACTATATTCATAATTGACGTAATGCGTTTGTCCATGGTACAGACATCGCTTGGGGGTAATCTTTTTTGCGTCATTTACGTATAAAATCACAAACCATAGCAAGCGTGCTTGTTCTTTTATTTTTGCTTCAGGTAAGCCAAAACACTTTTGCACAAGAGTTTTCTTCTTCAAAACTTCTTCCTGAATGCATTGATCGTCTTATTGATAAACATCAACAAGTCTTTTTACAGGAAGATCTTGTGCCTGAAATCTCAGAAGAGGAGCATGCAAGTATCTCAAAATCATACCTCCTTGCTTTTTGGAATATCTCACAAGAAACAATTTATGGAATTGAATCCAAAGATGTTTTTATAGGGCTTGGTTTATTGGTGATGTTGTATGATATTTATGTACTTTCCTCTTTATCCAATAAAATGGTTCAGCAAAATGTTGTAAATAATTATCGAACAAGAATTCAGCATAAGTTGTACATTCTTCAAAAGGAAAAATTCAAAGTCTATGAAAAAACGGGTGGTATGACCTCTCCGAAGTTTCAAAGGTTGAAAAAAGTAGAGGCCCATCTCGAGGGCCTATTAAAAAATGCAGGCAAGAATGCTTTAAGAAAGAAAATGGTTTCAGGCGCAATTGTTACATTGTCCTATGTGCTTCTTGTAGAACTGTACAACTACTTCAATGGTGAAGATGTCGAATCTAACATTGATATTGAAACAACAACATCCGCGCTTGAAAATGCCGCAACCCATGAAGAGCTGTTGCAGTATATTTATACAAAGGATGAGAATTCACAAGTCGTCGTTTCTAAGGCCTATGATCTGTGTCTGAAAGCATTCAAAATGAGTGATGAAGATATTTTGAATTTGAATTTTGATCCATATTTCATGGAATAAAGGAGAGGAATTTGCGTATGTGTATCTTGAAGAAAAAATACGTTTCATTTTTGGTCGCAGCTTTGCTTACGACGCAAATTAGCAGTGAAGCCTTGGCACAAAGCTTTTCTTCTTCAAAGCTTCTTCCTGAATGTATTGACCAAGTGGTTCAAAGGCATAAACAAGTTTTTGCGCAAGACGGGGCAACAATTCTTCTATCTAGTGAGGATGATATGGTTGTTCACAAGGCATACTTACTTTCATTTTGGGATGCAGCGGTAGGTTTCATCCAGGAACCAAATATTACGGTCTCGATTCTGACTTTTTGTGTTTATGGCTTTTTGGCAGGATTTAACAGAAGTATATTTAACACAAATTCAATCGTTCAAGAAAAAGGAATTGAAATGCTTCGAGAAAGATCAAAAACTCAACTTGCACAGATTAAGAAGGTTAAATTACAGTATACATTCGGATCTCCAGCTCATAATGCTTTGGTTGCACAAGAATTGAAACTCAATCGAATTTTAAAAATGTCGCAAGCAGAAACGATTGAATATTTAAATAAAATTTCTAAGCGCAGTGTTTTTACTGTATTTATTTCATTGGTTATTGGAAACCTATTTTACTATTTACTTAGAAGTGCTCGGGAAGGTGACAAAAGCAAGCCAGATATTCAGACGACAACCACTGCACTTGAAAATGCTGCAACAAACGAAGAGCTGCTACAGTATTTGCGCACAAAAGACGAGAATTCACAGATGTTTATTGCTAAAGCTTTTGAGCTTTGCCAAAAAGTACTCAAGATGAGCGATGAAGATGTTTTGAATTTAAACTTTGACCCTTATATTTATGAATAAAGGCAGAGTTTGAGCTACTCGCTTCGAAAGAAATACGATATTGAGTATACTTTCTTTGCTTCAAGCGAATTATCTCCAAAAGAAGTATAGCAAGCCATAATACCCTGATCCTCTTGTAGAATTCGGCATTCAGCACTTTCTTCGTACGTGAGTGCATCAGAACTTCTTATGTCTTGATTAGTTGTTCTATGAACCAGCGCATTGCCAGTTTCATTGATGTAATAAAATGGTAAGCGAATATACGTTTCTTGGGATTGGTTGCTATCTTTTTTATGATGTTTTTTATAGGGTGTTACGTTGACACGTATCTGGCATTGGCCTTGTGTAAAGCAAGAAGGCTCAAGTGTAATACGAGGTGCTTTGGGATTGTATTGATTGTCAGAATACTCAAGATATACTTTTTCATTTTGAAATTCTGGGTGTCTGACATTGATTTGGATTTGCTTAACCCAAACTGATTCTAAAAAGAATTCTGTTAATGCATCATCACTTCTATCAAATTGAGTAAATAATGAATCTTTTTTATTGTCAAAGTAGTGTTGAGCAACACAAAGAAGATGTTCTTGGACATTTTCAATCGCTATGCCATCATCAATAAGCGTTGTTGTTTTTTGCACATCAAATTT
>JAGRAZ010000019.1 GCA_020434345.1 Bdellovibrionales bacterium | reverse complement strand
AATGGACATTCGCCGTGTCTTCCATAAAGCGCTTGGAAAAGATCTGACTGTTCTGTTTTGGTTGGCATACCTGTTGAAGGACCAGAACGTTGCACGTTTACAACAATTAGTGGAAGCTCAACCATGACCGCCAATCCTAAAGCTTCTCCTTTGAGCGCGACCCCGGGACCACTTGTACCTGTGATGCCAATATGACCGGCAAAAGAAGCACCAATTGCACTACAAACTGCAGCGATTTCATCTTCTGCTTGAAAGGTTGTTACACCAAAGTTTTTGTAGTTTGATAGCTCATGCAAAATATCACTTGCGGGAGTAATGGGGTATGAACCATAAAATAAATTCTTTTTAGCAAGTTGTCCTGCTGCAACCAAACCGATGGAGAGTGCTCTGTTACCAGTAATTTGTCTGTAAAGTCCTTGAGGAAGTTTTGCTTGATGAACTTGATATGTATTGGGAAAAAGCTCACAAGTTTCACCGAAATTATATCCAGCATGAAGTGATTTTAAATTTGCTTCGACAATTTCAGGCCGTTTTTTGAACTTGTTGTGAATCCATTTTTCTGTTGTTTCAAGTGGACGATCATAAAGCCAATACATGAGGCCCAAAGCAAAGAAATTCTTACAACGATCTACTTCTTTAATGTTTAAGCCTTGTATGTCTTTAAGAGATTCTCGATTCATTTTTGTGATACCAATCTTAATGACTTGGTAATCATTCATAGATCCATCTTCAAGTGGGTTTTTTTCGTATTTGGCTTTGGTAAGATTGGGCATTGTAAACGCATCTTCGTTCACGATAACAATTCCACCCTTATCAAGATCTCCAAGGTGAACCTTGAGTGCTGCAGGATTCATTGCAACCAAAACATTGGGCGTGTCTCCTGCTGTTCGAATATCAAAATTAGAAAATCGAATTTGAAAACCGCTTACACCCGGCAATGAGCCAGCAGGTGCCCGAATTTCAGCCGGAAAATCTGGAAAAGTAGAAATGTCATTTCCTATGATTGCTGAGGTCATCGTGAATTGATCACCTGTGAGCTGCATTCCATCACCGGAATCCCCAGCAAAACGTATAATGACTTCGTCGACTTCTTTTATGGAGGTTGTATGACTTGTTTTTTGTGTTTCTGCCATGAGCATTAGCTTTCTATGTACTTTTTTTCCGTACGCATCCCTAACAGGGCCCCTGTTTATCAGAATTTAGGAAAAAATACACCTTTTATCGCCCCTTAGGGTTGGCTGGAACTCGGCTTCTGAAGCGTTTTTAGGGCTGATTCTGCGTTTTTTTTCAATTTCACAAGACCTGTGCGGAAAAAAGCCGTTTCTTTAAAAAGTGCTTCAAATTCTGCTGTTTGCATACCTTCTATTTCCTTTGCTGTAAGGGATGGGTGCGCAAGGGGGTTGGTTTCTTCAATGTTAGTCTGTTTTGCTTTGCGATTCCAAGGGCATACTTCCTGACAGATATCACAGCCTGCAATCCATCCATGAAGATTGCTTTTGATTTTCTTTGGCATGTCCTCTTTTCTATTTTCAAGCGTCTGGTAAGAAATGCATTTTTTCGCATTGAGAACAAAAGGTTTTTCAAAAGCGTTGGTGGGACATGCGTCTAAACACGCTGTGCATGATCCACAATGGGAAGTTGTTGCTTTGTCTTCCGGTAATTTTAGTGAAGTTAAAATAAGGCCAAGGTAAAGATAAGAACCGTCTTCTTTGTGTAGAAGCATTGTATTTTTTCCAATCCAACCTACGCCAGCTTGTTTGGCAAAATCTCTTTCTAATATGGCCGACGTATCGACTACAATTTTTGTTTCAAAAGGTTCTTTGATCTGACTTCGCATGTATGTTTCAAGTTGATGTAAACGTTCGGCAACAAAAATATGGTAATCCTTTCCCCAACCATATCTTGCAAATTTCAAGGGTGATGAAAAATCTGATTTCCTATAGTAGGAAAAAGTTCCAACCAGAATAGATTGAGTAGAGGGAAGAAGGTTCTTTGCGCTTTTTCTTCTTTGTTTCCGATAGCTTTCGGACATGTAGTGCATATTTCCTGCATACCCATGGTTGACCCATGAAAGATAGTGATTATAACTAGAGGGTTCAGTGTTATTTGTAATGCCTAGCTGGCTAAATCCGAGTAACTTTGCATGTTGCTTCAAAGATTTTACAAATGAATTCATCAGGAGTATTTTCATACCCGATGTATAAAAAGTTATCGAATGAATTAGTGATTGATATGAGGAGATTTGAGTGATGAAAAAATTCTTCGTTGTAAGTATGTTGTTGGTGTTTCTTTCTGGGTGTGATTGGATCAGCAGTAAGCTTCCCCAGAACTGGAATCAATCAAATAATTCTGATGAAATTCACACAAAGTATGGTGCACAAGATTCAAAAACGCCTCCCTTGGTTGATTGGAGCGGCAAGGCGATCGCTGCAAATACATTCATTGAAATATCAAAACGCGCAGACTTAGGTGTAGTAAACATAGGAACCACGAAAACTGTTAAACAGCAAAACCCATTTGGTGGAAATCCATTCGAAGACTTTTTTGGCGACGATATTTTTAAACATTTTTTTGGTGATCCTCGAGGACAAGCACCAAGTAAAGAATACAAGCAACAAAGTTTGGGTTCGGGCTTTATTATTTCTGAAGATGGTTTAATTGTGACCAACAACCATGTGATTGATAAGGCAGATGAGATCAAAGTGACAATTGGTAAAGACAAAGATTATATTGCCAAGGTTGTTGGAACCGATCCCAAAACCGATTTAGCACTTATTAAAATTGAACCTAAAGAAAAACTTTTTCCATTGGCATTAGGTGATTCTGATGGGCTTCAGGTTGGAGAGATTGTTGTAGCCATTGGAAATCCATTTGGATTATCCCATACAGTTACACAAGGTATTGTGAGTGCAAAAGAGCGAAGTATTGGATTCGGACCTTATGATAATTTTATTCAAACAGATGCTTCCATCAATCCGGGTAATTCTGGAGGGCCTCTTTTAAATCTAAATGCGGAGGTTGTTGGAATCAATGCTGCCATTCATGCAGGTGGTCAGGGGCTTGGTTTTGCAATCCCAATTAATTTGGCGAAGAATATTCTTCCACAATTAGAACAAAATGGAAGTGTCACTCGAGGATGGTTGGGTGTGTATATTCAGCCTATTGAAGAAGACATCGCCAAATCACTAGGATTAGAAAATACCAAAGGTGCACTGGTTGCTAAAGTTGAAAAAGACAGTCCAGCTGAAAAAGCAGGTATCGAAGCAGGCGATGTAATAACAAAAGTAGATGGCAAGGAAGTCGAAGATTCTACGCAACTTCCCAAAGTCATCGCCAATAAAAGCGTTGGGCAAAAAGTAGTCATCACACTTTTACGGAATAAGAAGGAAAAAGAAGTTAAAGTCGAAATTGGAAAGTTAGAAGATAAAAATGATGTCCCAACTTCATCTAATAAAACAACAGAACAAACAAAAACAGATAAGCTT
Organism: Bdellovibrionales bacterium; assembly: GCA_020434345.1. Taxonomy (GTDB): domain Bacteria; phylum Bdellovibrionota_G; class JALEGL01; order JALEGL01; family JAGRMV01; genus JAGRMV01. The sequence continues at coordinate 23,594 of JAGRAZ010000019.1, read as the reverse complement.
GGTTTATCGGTAAGTCCTTTGACATCTGAAGATCGAGGTCGCTTGGGTCTTTCAAATGAAGTTAAGGGTGTAGTCATTCGGTCGATCGAACCCGGCTCGTCATCATATGGACGAGGGTTGCAGGAAGGTGATTTCATTTTGGAACTAAATCAAAAAACAGTGCCAGATCAAAAATCATATGAAAACATCTTAGAAACAATAAAAGACAAAGACACTGTCATGCTTAAAGTCGTGCAAAGTGGCGGAGCCAGGTTGTTTGTGATTTTTACACTTTCCTGATCGATTCATGATATAGACCTGCCTAACCTTAATGAGTAGCATAGTGTCTGATCAGGAAAAAAAGTTTAATTATCCCGCAGTTGTAAAAGATTCAACAGATCTATATTTTCAAAATATCAGTCGGTTACCTATTTTAACAGCGCAGGAAGAAAAGGAACTTGCACATAAGTGGTATTATGATCGTGATGCAGAAGCAGGGCAAAAGCTTGTTTTGTCGAATCTTCGTTTTGTCGTCAAAATAGCCAAAGAATATTCAAAGTATGGCATTAAAATGTCAGATCTTATTCAAGAAGGCAATATGGGCCTTATGCATGCTGTTGAGAAATTTGATCCAGACAAAGGATATCGATTGATCACGTATGCGGTATGGTGGATTCGTGCATATATACAATCATTTATTTTGCGTTCTTTAAGTATTGTAAGATCAGGTACAACAAGAGCGCAAAGGCGTGTTCTGAATGGATTGCAGAAAGCGCAAAAAAGAATCGCGAGTATGCAAGGGGCAAGTCAGCCTATAACAACCAAACAAATTGCAAACGAGCTTGAAGTAAGTGAAAGTGATGTGCAAGAGACGTTAACCTTGATGGCCAAGCGTGATGTGAGCACATCCACACCAATTTCAAAAAAAGACCAAACGCTGGTTTTTGAAGATACCATGCAGGATACATCTGAATCTGCTGAAGACAAAATGGTTCGTCTTGATATCGATCAAAGAGTGCAACAAATTATCCATGATATGTACGATGATTTAGCACCTAGAGAAAGATATTTACTTGAACACAGACTTCTTGCTGAAGAGCCAATGACATTAGAAGCTGTAGGCCATGAGTTTGGAATCACGCGCGAACGAGTTAGACAACTTGAATCAAGGCTAAAAAATAAAATGAAAAAAGCATTTGAGAAGGCAGGAATTTCTGGAGAAAAATTCCCTTCAGTTCACTAGAGCCTATGAACGTGTTTTAAATGGTCGGAGCAAATTTTTCTTTTTGATTTCGTAGAAATTCATCAAATTCAAAACCATCATAACTTCTATCGATGTTGATTTTTTGTAAAGCCTCCTTCTTTTTTTCGATATCACTAATAAATGCTGTGCAAAAATCAGCTTGAGATTCCGGTACAGACATATTCAGCATATCGGAAAAAAGATCATAAAATCTTGCGTATTTACATTCGATTGAATTTTTAATGACAGGATAAAATGAGAATGCCTGTAATGATGTGTGTAATTTGCGCAGGTTTTTCTCAGCTTCAGATACAATTTCAACAAATTTTTTTGTATCAAATTCATCATGTTCACCAAATTTTTCATAGATATAATCAAGATAAAACATCCACTGATCAGTAATGAATAGGAAAAATTCAATCATTGTATGAAATCTAGGGGTTTTTTCTAAAGACAATTTATCTGAAAAAAGCTGAAACCGATTTGTCATATTTGGAATGGAGAGTTCAATAGAACGGTATTCAGGGTAAATTTTCCCCACAAAGTATCCATAAACATCATTTTGTGCGAGTTGATGGGGACGCATATGGTTTCGAAAAAAACTTGCGATTGTTTCAGGCATAGCAAAAACAATCATGTCGTCTAAAACCCGTGCATCATAGGCAAGATTAAAATAGGGTATGACTGAAAAATAATTGATCCCTAAAAGATTTTGGCTTTTTTCTTCTACAATGGGTCCTCCGCTATACCCGGGAAGAATGAATTCTAAATTATGAAAAACCAATGCATTGTCTGTTTGTGTTTTATTCGAAACATGCAAAACATTATTTCGACTGACAGAGGGGTATAAATCTTCTTGGTCATAAATAGAATCAAATCGGTATGAAAGCGCTCGTGTATTTTGCTTTACAACTTCTTTGTATCGTTGAATTTCTGGCAGAATTGAATATTCATTTGTCGTTAGAATCACAACATCTGCATAAGGGTTAAAAGCAATAATACGTAAGTCTGTAAAATAATCTTGATCTGTATTTCTTGCATTGACATATGGATAGTGCGCATTCTCATTTTCAATAATTTCAATGTAAGAGTACGCATCCAGTATGCAGTGCATGTTTGTTACAATTAGTTGTGAAGCAAGAACATTAAAAGGGAAGAGATCTTTCTTTTTGTACAAAAAGCCTGAACAGCCATAGGGGACAATCAAATCATCTGTGGTTGTGGCCATCGTGATGTGCATAAGCGATGGAAGGACGGGGGAAGGTTCTAGTTGTCCCATCACTTGTGTGGGTACTACAAACATCAAGATGACCCATACCACTCTCATGAAAGCAGAATACGGGAAGCTTGCTGTGTATGACAACAAGAAAACGTAAGGATTAATATTTCAAATACCAACCAAAGTTTTGTTGATGATAGACGTAAGTCCTAGAAAAAATAGCGTAATCCAATACCTGCATTGATATTAAAATCAGTATCAGGTGTAAGATCTAAAATACCTGCGAATTCAAAAAAGACACCGAGGTGTGCGTCGTGAAATAGGTATTCTAGGCCAATAGGAGCGCGAATACCAAAACTGTCATCTCCGTCATTGAATTTTAAACGTAGACCTGCACCATAGTATAGATCAAAACCATTGGTACGTATGTCTTCATTTTGGACGGAGAAAAGATTGTTGGTGTGAAAGAGTAAATCTGAGTGAAGATGAAAAGAATCCTTTCCACTAAAGGACCAAGCTGCTCCACCATCGATTGCTGTAGTAGGGCCTAAATTGTATTTCATGGATAAACCAGTGGGCTCTCCCAATATAAAGCCAACGCCGAGAGGTCGCTTATCCGCATATGAAAGCGCAGGAATAAAAAGCAAGCAAAATAGAAAGGCAGTAAATTTTTTGATCATAATCAAGGTATATACGTGCTCAGGTAAGAAAGTACAGTTTTTTGGAGATGCCTATAGGATTAGGCATAAAATTACAACACTATACGAAAAAAACAACACGTGGTACTAAGGAATCACACGAATTTAAAAGAAGGAAGCTATATGTCCAACGCACTTATTGATGTCTCATCTCCTCAAAACGAACCAGTTTTAGCATATCGTCCTGGTTCAAAAGAAAGGAAAGAAATTGAACTTGTGCTCGCTTCTTTGCAAAGTCAAAAAATCGAAATTCCAATGGTGATTGGTGGGAAAAAAGTAGTAAGCGATCAAAAGGTTTCAATTCACCCTCCCCATCAAAAAGATCATGTTTTAGGATATTTTTACAAAGGAAACAAAGAGCATGTGCAGCAGGCAATTACAGAAGCAATGCGTGCAAAGCATGCTTGGGAACGTTTGGATTGGAAATCCCGTGCAAGTATTTTTTTGAAAGCAGCCGATTTGGTGGCGGGAAAATATCGTGCACAAATCAACGCCGCAACAATGTTAGGCCAATCAAAAAATGTATATCAAGCTGAAATAGATGCCGCTTGTGAATTTGCAGATTTTTTACGATTTAATGTAGCATTTATGTGTGACATGTACAAAGGTCAGCCTTCATCTTCAGATGGCGTATGGAATACAATGGAGTATCGTCCTTTAGAAGGTTTTGTTTTTGCCTTAACACCTTTTAATTTTACATCGATTGCGGCCAATTTGGGAGCAGCTCCCGCACTTTTAGGAAACACAGTTGTATGGAAACCAGCTGAGACGCAAATTTATTCTGCCAAAGTAATTATGGATATTTTCGAGGAAGCAGGTTTGCCTCAAGGTGTGATCAATTTGGTTTTTGTCGATGGTCCAGAAGCTGGCGAAGTTATTTTTTCACATCCTGATTTTGCTGGTCTTCATTTTACTGGAAGCACAAAGGTATTTCAGCACTTGTGGAAGGAAATCGGTGCCAACATAGGGAAATATAAATCATACCCTCGCATTGTTGGAGAAACTGGAGGCAAGGATTTTATTGTTGCCCATCCTTCCGCCAATAAGGACCAATTGATTACAGCGCTCACCCGTGCTGCATTTGAATTTCAAGGTCAAAAATGTTCTGCATGTTCTAGAGCGTATATACCGCAGAGTCTTTGGGAGGACGTAAAAGCAGGTCTTGTACGTGATGTAGAGTCAATGAAAATGGGTTCGCCTTTGGATTTTACAAATTTTATCAATGCTGTGATTGATCAAAAATCGTTTGATAAAATTTTAAACTATATTGAAAAAGCCAAACAAAGCAGTGATGCATTGATTGTTGTGGGCGGTCAAGCAGACTCTTCACAAGGATACTTTATTCAACCCACTGTAATTCAAACAACCAATCCTCATTTTGTAACTATGGAGGAAGAAATATTTGGTCCCGTGCTTACTGTTTACGTCTATCAAGATCAAGACTTTGAAAAAACATTACAACTGGTTGATCAAACTTCACCATATGCATTGACAGGAAGTATTTTTGCGAAACAACCTGAAGCCATTGAAAAAGCAAAAGATGTCCTTCGGCATGCAGCAGGTAATTTTTACATCAATGACAAACCTACGGGAGCAGTAGTAGGTCAGCAGCCATTTGGAGGAGCGCGTGGATCGGGTACCAATGATAAAGCCGGTTCGGTATTGAATTTATACCGATGGGTGTCAGCGCGCACCATCAAAGAAACATTTTGTGCACCAACGGATTATCGATATCCTTTTATGGAAAATTGAGTGTATGTTGATTAAGTTGGATTATCAATATGTTCGCCCATTTTTAAGTAAAGTTTTACCTACGCAATATTTAACAAGTTTGTATTCTTTTTTTCGTCCACTTGCGCACCATGTTTTGAAAAATGCGCATTTTGAATCAATAATTATTGAAAAATCAGTACATGTCATGGGATTAACTTTTCGAAATTCCTTAGGTGTTGCAGCTGGTTTTGATAAAAGCGGAGAGCTTTTGCCTTTTCTTTATCGATTGGGAGCAGGATATGTTGTTGTTGGGACCGCACTTGATCAGCCACATAAAGGTAACCCCGGCACGCCATGGGTACCGCTTGCTCATTCTCACGCGGCTATCAATCGATTGGGTCTTCCAAGTCCGGGTATTGATGTAGTGCTTCAAAACATTCAAAAATTTAGAGAAAAATATAATGCACAAAATTTTCCGATTGGGTTGAGCGTTATGGGTCATCCGTTACAAAGTGCGAAAGAAAAAGAAAAGGGAATGATTGAGTGCATTCGAAAGTCGGTAGGCATTGTTGATTTTGTTGAGCTTAACCAAAGCTGCCCTAATGTTGGCGAGGACTTAGAAAAACTTGAGATACCTCTTGATGCATTCACATTTGATGTTCCTATTGTTGTAAAGCTACAACCCATGCTTCCACAAAAAAAGATTTTAGATTTATGTGCTAATGGAAAAATCCACGCACTTGTAATCAGCAACACACAAAAAGATTTTGATATTTCAAATATTGATTTAAAAGATCAATCACACGCACAATATTTTCAAAAAAAATACGGGGGCGGATTGAGTGGCAAACCTCTTTTGGAAAAAAATCTAGAATACCTAAAAGAATGGAAAAGAGAGCTTGATGCTTGTGGGGCCAACACACAATTAATTGGGTGTGGTGGGATTTTAGATCACGAAGATGTTGTACGTTATATGGATTTTTGCACGCTCACACAGGTGTATACTGGTTTGTGGGAAGCATATGCCATGCACGGCCCACAGAAAACTTGGAAGCATTTGCTACTTGGTTTGTGAAAATATTTTTTCAATTCGCTTGTCCGGTATGATCCACATGATTGCAACCAAAAGATAGATAACAAGGGAGATATGCTGATTCACATAGCAAATCGGAAGCGCTACCGCATATAGTACTATCGAGATTTTACCTTTAGCGTCTTTGTTGATGGCTGTAGATAGCTCTTCATTTTCACATAACGCAATCAATGATTGAGTAAGAAGTTGATAGGAAAAGCCCGCTAAAAGCAAGATGATGCCATAAAGCATGACAGGAATTTTTGCGAAGTGTGTTTCACCCGACCATGCTGTTGCAAACGGTACTAGAGACAGCCAAAATAAAAGAAGCCCATTGGTTAGAAGAACACGACCATCAATTTTTTTGATGATTTGAAACATGTGATGATGGTTGTTCCAGTAGATAGCGAGGTAAATAAAACTGAGCATGTAGTTGATAAAAGAAGGTATTAAATGAGCTAAGTCTTTCAAAGAACTTCCATGGGGTACGTTTAACTCCAGTACCATGATAGTAATGATGATGGCGAGCACGCCATCACTAAATGCTTCTAATCGATGTTTAACCATGGGTGATCCTTTCGTTGAACAAAAAATATAACGTAATTCAAAAAGAAAAGCGAAGACTTGCATCTTTGCACAAAAGCGTAGTGCTTGAACTGGTGTTATTGCCTTGACTCATACCAACTCAGGCCCAAGGATAAAATTTTGGCAATCATGCTTTTGTAGCCAATGCCCAATTTTTTAGCTGAATCAGGGAACTCATCATCCTTTGCAATACCAGGGTTAGGGTTTGCTTCGATGATATAAATTTCTTGATCGGATGTATAGCGGATGTCAATACGAGCGTATCCATTAAGTCCAAGAACTTTGTAAGCTTTTTTACAAATGCTTTGAATACGATCTATTTCTTTTGGATCCAGCCCCTTCGCTAAAACAGATTCTATTCCATATTTTTTTCTGTATTTTTCATCCCACTTGACTCGTTCAGTTGCAAATTTTTTCGATGATGTTGGAATGTTTTCTAATTTGAGTTCCCACACGGGAAGAATTTGTAAACGCTTGTTGCCCATAATGCCTACGTAGAATTCTCTTCCTTTAATGTATTGTTCTGCAATCGCGTCAGTATCAAATTTTTCATGAATATACTGAACTCTAGAAACAAGATCCTCAAAATTATTGACAACTGAGGCTTGAGATATGCCAGTGGATGCTTCTTCAACAAGAGATTTTACAATCATGGGATAGTTGAGCGTCTTTTGTTTCGATACTTTTTGATTTTTGGGAAACACTTGAAATTTAGGGACTTTGATACGATGGTAAGACAATATTTTTTTGCTCAAGGCCTTGTCTCTAGCAAGTGTAAGGCCCCTAGGATTGCAGCCCGTATAAGGATATTTCTTAAGTTCCAAATAAGAAACGATATGTTGATCATAGTGAATATTTTCATCAAATTCTTCAAGAAGATTAAAGACAATATGAGGTTTAAATGAAAATAAGACACCTCTAATTTTATCAATGTCACTTAATACACCCAGCACATGAACTTCATGCCCAAGTTTTTGTAATGCCTGAACAATATCGTATTCGGTTTTCCATTCGGGTTTTGCCTGTACGTTTTTGGTTAAATTCTCAGGTGGCACAAGATCTTCATGGACCAAAACCAACACCTTATATTTTGCTTTTTTCTTCATCTTGCTTTTTTATGATTTCCGCTGTGGATATATTCTAAAGTGACAAGTGTTATCATAGAAATAAACTGATTTTTTGTTTCCTCAAAGTCATGTCGCAAATATAAATCCATAAGATTGGATTGTTCAATGATTTCGTCTATCAGTTGGTGGATATTGTATTGAAATGTGCCTGTCCATGGCGCTACGGCTCTTCTGGTTTCTCTTCTGACTTTTTTGATAAAGGTGCTGGCCCTCATTCTTTTTGCATATTTTGGATTGTTGGTAAAAAGTTTAAAAAGATGCACATCATAAATTTTAGGAAAGCTTAAACCATAATATGTTTGCTTTTCCTGATAGTGTTGTTTCAGTGTCTTTGTAAGTTTTACTTGAGGTTCGTATTTGGCATTTGAGGTGATTTTGGGTTTTTCAGATGAGATTTCTTTCATCAGCTCATCCATGTATTGAAGTTTTTGATAAGCAATTTTCCAGTCTTTGTAGCGTTTTTCCCAAGTATTTCGAGTGTTGAGCCAAACAGCAAAGGTTTCAGCAAAGTCTTCATCAGGATGACTTTGTGCATACCACGTGTCTAAATGAACAACATATTTTTTGCTATACGGTTTGGGAATGTAATAATCATCATAGGGTGTACTTGATGTACCAAAAAGTTGTTGGCGTTTTTTTCTTCTTCGAAGTCCATAGGCGTTATCGATCGCATGGCCACATTCATGACGTAAAAGTTGCATAAACCATTGTGGAGTTCCTCCTTCAACTTCATACAGATGGGCTTTTTCTAGTTTGGCAAGACGAGGATGAGATAGATAAAATGGCAAAGCAATACTTGTGTGTCCGTCAGCGACAAAAAATTCATTAGAGAAATAACAAGAGGGGGTAAATTTTTTCAAACCTTTGAGGTTAAGTTCTGTGTGAAGTTTGTCGATGAAGGGCTGCAGGCCAGTTTTTTGAATAGGGATGTATAGCTCTTTTAGCGAGCGTTGTAGAAGCTGATCGTCAGAGTCGTTCTCCCATGGTTGCTTTTTTATGTGTTTGAAAATGGATTGTTTCATAAAGCGCTTCGTATGTCATTGTAGCGGATATAGCTCAAAACAAAAGGATGGAATGGATGGTGAAAGCTGCAATCAACGAGAGAAGGCTATGATGTATACTTTGTCCCACTTCGCTTACTTTGTAAGCTTCGAGGAGCCTACCCTTCGCATTGGTAAAATAAAGATTTCGTCCGTCTACGCCCTTAGGCTACGCCGGACCAGTCTTCGTAGAGTGTATACAGGTTTTTACTTTTTAATTGTTGATATTAATTCGGCTTGCCAGGCGTAGTTCCGAAGGAACGAAGACTGGCAGGAAAGCTAAAAGTGTCTTTTGCAAAAAGCTCTTCCGGAACCAGACTTTAAATATCTCTCAAACTGAATTGCTTTGATTGAAGATGAAAAGTAGACAAATGTGATTATTTTCCAAGGTTTATATTTATTAGTATGGATTGATTTTCCACGATTGTGTTCCTCTAGCCTTGCCCAAGGATCTTTGGAAGTTTTACCTACATAATATCGATTGTTATCTTGCATACTTTGTAAAATATAAACATGCATGAAAAGGAAATATGCAAGATAGAGGCCACTTGCCCGCTTTCGCTCACTTTGTGAGCTTCAGCGTAACATGACTTCACCGTGGTGATCCAAAAATCGATTTAATGAAATAGGGTGGATGGTCTGCCAAGACGTAGCTCTTTGAAAAAGAGCGAAGTCTGGCAGGCGAGACAGGACTTGAACCTGCAACCCTCGGCTTTGGAGACCGATGCTCTACCAATTGAGCTACTCGCCTAACTGTTATTAAGAAACGCCCTTGGCGTTTCATGTGAGGGGAAAAACGCTTTTCCCCTCTACAAATTGGCAAAGCCAATTTGTATTCACCCTTTTGCGTTGTGCAAATGAGCAGACAAAATTTCAAACCCTCGCCATGCGAGCGTATGCTCGCAAATATCAGCAGAGGAGAATCGAGGCTCATACCTTTGAGCTACTCGCCTAACTGTTATTAAGAAACGCCCTTGGCGTTTCATGTGAGGGGAAAAACGCTTTTCCCCTCTACAAATTGGCAGAGCCAATTTGTATTCACCCTTTTGCGAAGAAACGCCCATGGCGTTTCATGTGAGGGGTTTTTCAAACCCCTGAGGAATCTGCTTTATGGCAAGGCCTTCGCCTTGCTTGGCGCGTTTTCCTCTTCAAAATCAGAGGCAAACCCAATATCAATCTTTGAAAGGCAAGGCAAGCAGTCTTATAAAAACGTATTATTCGGTCGTTTGATCTTCTTTTTTGCTGCCAAAAAACTTGTCAAAGGTCTCTTTTCGATTTTCTCGACGTTTTTGCTTTTTTTCTTTTTTTTCCGCACGCTTTTCTTTTTGTTCTTTTGTTAAAACGTTTTCAATCTCTGCCTGTTTTTCTAGGCGTAAATTTTCTAATTTATTTTCTTCTTGCTGAAGTATTTTGTTTTTTTCTATGACATCAGAGCTTGAGGCTTTGGATGATCTTTTGGCTGTTTGAAGATCATCTTTGGCTTTTCTGATTTTTTCTCTTTGTGTTTCAAAAAGGGGTTCGTATTTTTTATCAATAAGATCAGCTTGTTTCTTCTGATCTTCATCCATTTTAAATTCTAACAATTGTTGATTGACCGCAGACGATACGCCGGATTCCGCCAAACAAAGATTTGTGAAGGGTAGTCCAGTAAAAATAAAATTTAAAATAACTAGAGTGAATAAATTATTTTTCATAGAAGAAGACTAGCAAAATATCTTTAAATGATACAATGAAATTATTGCGTAAAGTCTTCCTTGATTTCAATTAAAGGCGATCCTGTAAATGTATTTTGTTGATACACAAGTGATTTGACATTGACATAACACGAATCACATTGGTTTGCGATGCACCTTTGGTTGTTAAAATTTGCATACCCAATAATCACTGCCCAGTTGTAATGAGGTGTCGTGTCACTGGGCGCCAATCCGTTAAAGTATTGTACGTTAATAATCGGGTTACACGCTTGTGTTCCGCCAACACTGTTGAGTGATAGTGGTGGAGCCCCTGCTCTAGCAGTTAGAACACGTCCATATTGGCCTGCATCAAAATCGCCTGGGCCACTCGTTACGTCATCTCCATTTTCATCTGTTTTTCCTGCCACAACTTTATAGGCAAAATAGGGTGTTGATCCAACACGCAATGGGTATCCTAATTCTTTAAGATCAAGCGTGTCCTGAACTGTAACCATTGTCGGATTAGGATTTTCATAATACGGTCTCCATGGGCTTGAAAATAGTCTTCTAAATTCATTGTATTCAAGTATAAAAGTTTGCTGTGCTTTTTCAATGCCGTTGATGACTACATAGCTTTCGGCAATTTTTGCTTTGTATTTGTATTTATGAAAATTGGGAATCGCAATGACGGATAGAATGCCAATGATCGTAATAGAGATCATCAATTCAACCAGTGAAAAAGCTAAAGTGCTTTTGTGGTTGTGATTCTTGTTTATCATATCATTTTGTCGTGCTTCCACTATCTTTGGTTGTGCTTCCACTATCTTTGGTTGTACTACCAGCATCTCCAGATGTTTCACCTGTGGTTTCACCCGTCGTACTTCCACTATCTTTGGTTGTGCTTCCACTATCTTTTGTCGTACCTGAATCTCCACTTGTTTCAGAAGTGCCAGAGGTTGAACTGCTTGAGGATGAAGAGCTAGAGCTGGAACTTGAAGAACTGCTACTAGAAGAGGATGAAGAGCTAGAGCTGGAACTCGAAGATGAAGAACTGCTAGACGCTTCATTCGCAGCGGTTGCTTCAAATATATCTTCTTTTAAAGTGATGATGGGTGAGGTGGAAAATTGATTGTTTTGATGTTCAATCAGCATGATGGCCTTTGTACATTCGTCAACGCTATTGCGTGTGCGATGAATATTGGCCACGTTGTACAATAGTGCCCAGTCATAATTGGGCTTTCCAGTCGCGCTGACGATTGTGTTGGTTGCAAAGGTGTCACAGTTTCCGCTGTCGTTTTCCAAAATAGGAAACCAGGCTATGTGGCTTGACCAAAGCCTGTTTTCATATCCCCATGCATCACCGCTTTCAATTATTTGTGCCCCAGATGCATCGGTTTTCCCAACAAAGGTTGTGTAATGAAAGCTTGTTAGTTGTCCAACAGGTATTGGGTAACCAACAGCAGCCCATGTATTGTTATTGCCAATCTCGAGTTTTGAATGTGGGACACGAATTGGATTGCCGGTCATTGTTCGAAACTCGTTATTTTCAATGTAGTAGGTTTTCTGCGCTTTCTCAATCGCACCCATTTGGATGTAACTTTCAGCAATCTTTGCGTTGGTTTTGTATTCCTGAAATTCAGGAATTGCAACAGCGGCCATAATGCCAACAACACCGACAGAAATCATCATATCGATCAATGTAAAGCCTGAATTATTTCTTTTTATTCGGAATGATGCGCTTGATATGTAGGTATTCGTAAACTTTATTATATTTAAAATCATAAATAAAAACATTTTATATTAGATACTTAAAATAAATTACTCTCAAGTACTATTATACTACGTATCAAATTTTCACTAAAGTGAAAAAAACATGTCTATGTAAGGGTTTTACCTAGGGTCTAAGTGCTTGTTTTTATAAAGATTTTATTGGGAATAAGAGATCAATCTTGCCGCATTTTCAAATTGTTCAATTAATGTTGATATAGATCATAGAAACGTATTAAAAATGTACATACAATGCAAAGAACATAAAAATGGAGGAATTATGAAAATTCGTGAGATTATGACAGCCAATGTTTTTACACTCTCATCAGATCGACATGCAGATCTAGCTGAGGATGTGATGAATTGGCAAAGGATTCGACACATACCGATTGTCAATGGTGCTGAGATGCTTGTCGGGCTCGTTACACATAGAGATATTCTAAGTGCAACCATTCGTGCTGTTCAACAATATGACGAGACATCTAGAGAAAGTCTTCGTCACGTACCAATTGAAAGTATCATGCAAAAAAAAGTGATCACAGTAGCACCTGATACAGATGTGCGAGAAGCTGCAAGTATGATGATTGATAAGAAAATTGGATGTTTGCCTGTGGTTCAAAATGACAAGCTTGTTGGTATTGTTACAGAAGCAGATTTTTTAAAACTTGCTTGGGAAGTTCTGCCCTAAGATGTAAATAAACCTTTGGTTTTTCTTACTTTTTGCATAACATGGCGCTTAACGCCATGACGGAAAGTAAGAAAAAAAGAGCCGCCACGCGCTACCCTTATGTAGCGGATGCTCAATGTATCAAAGAAGACCAAGTTCTATCTTGTCAGTTGCAAGACATCAGTACTTCAGGAATCCAAATTGTAAGCCCAACTCTATTGGGAGAGGAACAGCAGATCTCACTTGTATGGGAAGACGCCGAAGAGGGAGAAATTGAAGGTGTTTTCTATGTCATGCGAAAATTCCAAAAGGAAGATAAAGAAAACCGACATTTTTACGGACTTCGCTATTATCAACTTGATGCGTTTTGTAAGCAGAAAGTGCTAAACGTACTCAATAAGTTAAAAAATGTTCAAAAAAAAGAATCAGAAAAAATCTCTCTTGAAAGTATTTATGAAGTTGTAGATCAAGGCCAAAGATATATCGTACAGAATCTTTCCAATCTCAAAGAAGTCCACCCATTTTTTGCAAAACCCTTAGAAGATCTTAGTTCGTATGAAAAGGAAGTATTTGAGGGTGAAGTAGATCCCTATAAAGAAGTCATTCAAAGTTTTGTTACAGCCCATTTTCAATGTGTTCTGCTTAAAAATGTTGTTCCGTTTGCACTTAAAAAGCCAAAAAGAATTCCATCGTTACTAAGCAGAGCGGTGAAAGTGCTAAAAACTATTGAAGAGACAGAAAGTAAAGAAGAGGCAATTTTTGACTATATAAAAGATTTTGAGAATGCTGCTGATCTTCGTATGCAATATAACGAATCTACCAATCGTGTTTTCTATTCCAAGCAAGGTATGATGGGAAAAATCGTCAAGAGTGTTGAAAGCGTTCAGCTTCTTCCAGAGCTACAAGAATATTTAAACATTATTTCAAAGCGCTATGATCATACAATTGAACTTACCAATCCTAACATTGGTCTTGAAGATATTCATACAGTTTCTAAGCATCCACCTGTTGATAAAAAGGACAAAGACAAAAGTAAGGACAAAGATAAGGCCAAGTCAAAATTTCAACAAAAGTATTATGTTCCTTCTTTAGAAACAAAGGGTGTAGGAAAAAAAGTATTTTTAGTCTTGATGATTTTAGGTATTATTAGTGTGAATGTTTTTAATTATTTTAACAAGCAACAAGAAACAAATAAATACATAAGCGCGATCAAGCTTCCAATTCCGATTACAGAAGCATATCGAGATGGAACCCAATTGTTCTTGTTATTTAAACCGCAAGACTGGGCGAAACTTGACGAAGTTCGCACAAATGAAATAAAAAATAAAGTTAAAGACTTTATGGCGAATGATAAATGGGTACGAACAACGCTATTGCGAACCGACGATGCAGATATAAAAATGATTATTACAACACTTCAGTAATGTATGAATGATACAAAACGATATAAATACTATGATTTCATCATGGCATTTTTTGCAGTTGTGCTTGTTTGTTCAAACTTGATTGGCCCGGGAAAACTTTCTTACTTTAATATTTTAGGTTTTCGTCTTGAGTATGGCGTGGGCAATCTTTTTTTTCCTTTTAGCTACATTTTTGGAGATGTCCTTACTGAGGTGTATGGTTATGCGCGAAGTCGAAGAGTTATTTGGGTGGGCTTTGCGGCATGTGCATTTGCTGCAGTCATGTCCTTTTTTGTTGTTCATGTTCCTTATCTTCCAGTTGACGATTATCAAAAAGAATTACAAAACGCACTTGAGTTAGCATTTGGAAATACAGGAAGGATTGTTTTAGCGTCGCTTCTAGCTTTTTGGGCAGGTGAATTTACAAATTCTTTTGTTTTGGCAAAGATGAAATTATGGACAAAGGGGAAAATGCTTTGGAGTAGAACCATTGGTTCTACCATTGTGGGGCAATCTGTTGATTCATTTATTTTTTATCCGCTTGCTTTTTGGGGTATCTGGAAAACGCAAGATTTATTAACCGCTACATTATTAGCAATATTTTTTAAAGTTACATGGGAAGCCATGCTAACTCCCTTGACATATTTTGTTGTCAATAAACTAAAAAAACTCGAAAGCGAAGACTACTACGATCGTGATACAGATTTCACACCATTTTCACTTCGTACATAGGCTTAATCATAGTTTTTAGTGCAAAAATCTCAAAAATTCTAAGTAAAGCTTGTCATACAAAGTTTATCTAGGGTAGCATCAAAGTTATGCAATATCAGTCGATGACGCCCATTCTCATTGTGGAACAGATTGAACCGTGTTTGTTTTTTTGGATGGGTCGATTGGGTTTTGAAAAAGTTGCTGAAGTGTATGAAGGAGATCATCTAGGTTTTGTGATGCTATCTCAAGGATCAGTTCAAATTATGTATCAAACTTTTGAAAGTATTGAAAAAGATATGCCCAATACACTGAAATATATAAAAAAAGGTCAGGCTCTTTCAACAATATACGTTAAAGTTTCTAATATTGAATGGATTGAAAAGCATCTTGATGGCGTAGAAATCGTAAATCCAAAAAGAAATTCATTTTATGGTGCAACCGAAATTTGTGTGCGCGAACCAGCTGGGCATTTAATTACATTTGCGGCGTTTAAGGATGTAGAAGCCAGCGAGTCGGACTACTAGATTTTTTTACTCGCGTAAAATACTTCTTGGTAAAAGCTATAAATCTGTCTATTTTGCATATTAGGAGCTTGTGATAGCATTTCATTTTCTTCAAGTTTGTCTATATCAAAATCCGAGGTCAGAAGTTTTTCGATCTCTCCTTCTTCAAATGCAAATGGTGGAGAAGTCGAAGCATTCAAGTCGTAGCGGTAGAGAACCAAAAACATTTTTTTAGGATGTAGTTTTTTATAGATGTTTGCATATTTTTCTCTTTTCTTAGGATCAATTGCTACAAAGGCACCTCTATCAAATACAACATCAATGGGTGGGATATCAAGATTGACACAGTCGAAATAATCTCCCTTATAAATTGTGAGTTTGTCATGTTGATAAACAGTAAAGTTATTTTCAGTTCGCATCTGCCAATGAATATGTAAGCGTTTTGCTATTTCTTCAATGGCTATTTCAGATATTTCTACACATGTAACTTGATGGCCTTTTTGAAGTATCCAGTCTACGTCTAGTGTTTTACCACAAAGCGGAAAAAAGAAATGATTTTCATTTCTTAATGAATATGCATCATAATACTTAACTAAAAGTGGATGTACTTCGTTTTGGTGCCACCCAATATCGCCTGAAAGCCATCGTTTTTTCCAATAGTCTAGATTCACATCATTTGTTATATTTCGTTTCATTGTGGATGCAAAGGATATTGAACAAATCTTACAAGAAGCATTAAAGCCTCTGTATATTTGCGTGCAAAACGATAGCCAGAGGCATAAGCGACATAAAGAGGCAAAATCACACGGTGGTGGGCATTTTTCAGTGCTTATCTACGCAGACTGTTTCAGAGGGCTTACGCTTATTGCAAGGCATAAGTTAATATATCAGGCATTAAAGATGCCTCGATCAGAAATTCATGCGCTTTCAATTGTAGCAAAAACAAGTGAGGAGAAACTGCCATGAGAAAGAATGCGCTGGTTCAAGTTGAGTATGAAAGTAACATTCTTACGAACAATCCAATAGGGGATCCACATAAGCGTACTTTTCCTGTGTACCTTCCTCCTGACTACAAAGCTAAAAACACATATCCTGTGTTGTTTAATTTATCTGGATGGGGAGGTGTCGGAGCAAGTATTTTGGGGGAAAAAGCACCTTTTGCAAAGTCCATCACCGATTTACTAGATGAACTGATTGCGAAAAACCCCAAATACAGCTGTGTAGTAGTTTTTCCAGATATGTCTGTTCAGTTAGGGTGTAGTCAATACATAAACTCGACAGCGACGGGTAATTATATGGATTATTTATGTGATGAACTTGTGCCATTCATAGAAAAACAGTTTCCAGTTTCAACATCTTTTAAACTTCGAGGTGTTTTTGGGCATTCAAGCGGAGGTTTTGGTTCTATGGTAACCGGTATGCTAAGACCAGAAGTTTTTGGACATATTTTATCTTCAGCAGGCGATAGTCATTACATTCATTTGTATCCAACATTAATTCCAAGCTTTATCAAGATGGTAGAAAAATTTGGAAGTGTTGAAAAAATGGTTCAAAATTTTCTTGAAAAGCCAAATCCTCTTTACGATTGTCCAAAGGAACATGGACATAGCATTATGCTTTTAAACATTTGCCAGTGCTTTATTCCAAATGCCAAAAAGCCGTTTGGAGCCGATTTATTTTTTGATATCTACACTGGCGAACTTATTGATGATGTTTGGAAGAAATTTTTGGCGTGGGATCCTGTTACAATGATTGATCAGTATGAGGATGCGATTAAAAAACTTCAAAGCTTTTCACTTTTTGCAGGTGCGCAAGATGAGTATGGCATTCATCTTGGTCATAGACAGATTTCAAAAAAGCTTACACAAAAGAAAATTTCTCACCATTTTATAGAATATGAAGCATCACATTCTGGCATTTATTATAAAACAATCGATCATCTGAAACATATCATTGATCAGATGCCCATAAATAGAGCCTAATTTTAATAATACGATTCAGATATCGGCATTTTTTGTGAACATTGAATGCTCTGCTGGACACCTCCAGCAAGAACGCCACACGCATTGTCCACAGCTGTTCTTTGACATGACTGTTGTGTTTCGCCTTTTGCCTTTACACATTTGGTTTGTCCGTTGAAAGAGACACAAATATCACATGAAACTATATTTTGTTGTAAAGCAGACATGGTCATCCATATGGCAGGACCAAGAATCAGGATAGAAAAAATAAAAATTTTAAAATACTTATTCATGGGCTTAGGTTGTAACCCAATTACATAGAAAAACAAAGCACTCTCCACACTAACCGTGGGGGTCTGTTTTATCCTCGTTAAAAACAAGGGGGCGTCGTGATGGCTGCTTCTATGCTTCTTGCATCACGTGCAAGCATGCTTTCCACAGTCAGAGTACGACTCCCATTAAAACACGTTATAAGGAATAAAAACGAATACCACCTCACGTATTTCGCAGAGAGTGCATTGTAACCATCATTATCTAATAAACCAATCATGAAAGTCAATCATGATTGAAAAAAAATTACGGTGTAAAAATAATATTATCAATCAGACGTGTTTTTCCTACAAAACAGGCTACGGCTAAAAGAGTAGTTTTTTCAATAAGTTCAATTTTTTCGAAATTGTCCCAACTGACGATCTCTATGTACTGGACGTCAACGAGAGGGAATTTTTGTAGGTGGCTTCTTACAATTGAAAGAAGTACTTCACTTCGACGCTCTCCTTTTTCAAAGGCATTTTTTGCAAGTAAAATCGATTGATAGATACTAGGTGCAACCAGACGTTCTTCATCGTGTAGGTAACCGTTTCGAGAACTGCAGGCAAGGCCATCGTCTTCACGGATTGTTTGGGCCGGAACAACTTTTACGTCAAAGAAGAGTTCAGAAACCATTTTTTGTAAAATTCGAAGTTGTTGCGCATCTTTTTGACCTAAATAGATATGATGGGGCGATACAATATGAAGAAGCTTGGTGACAATTGTACAAACTCCTTGAAAATGTCCGGGACGATATGCTCCGCATAGAATTTGACTTAAAGTGTTTTCAGTAACAAAAGCTGTCTCATTAGTTTTGTACATAATTTCATCACTCGGCAAAAAGAGAACGTCTACATTATAATACTGTGCCATTTCTTTATCTTGTTCGATAGGCCGAAAATATGAGGCTAAATCTTCTTTAGGTCCGAATTGTGTTGGGTTTACATAAATACTCATCACTGTGATGTCATTGTCCTCTTTTGAAGATTCAACCAAGCTCATGTGTCCCTTGTGAAGTGCGCCCATCGTGGGAACAAAGCCTATTGATTTTTTGTTATCCCTGTATTCACGGACTAGTTTTCGCATGTCATCAATGTTGTGAATAATTTTCATAGGTGACTTTCAATGTGATTCCAAAAAACCTTTGCAAATTCTTCTTTAGAACAATTTTCTTCAGTTTTTATGCTTTTTGATGTGATCATATGGTAGGTATTTTGAGTATTTCCAAAACCCATTTTTTCTTGATGGACTTGATTGGCAACAATCATATCAAGTTCTTTAGATTTTAGTTTAGTTTTTGCATGTTCAATGATGTTGTTTGTTTCCGCTGCAAATCCGACAATAAACTGATTCTGAGATCTTTGTTGTGAAACATAGCTTAGAATATCTGGATTTTTTGTGCACGTCAGAGTTATATCTTCATTGGTTTTTTTAATTTTCTCTTTAGATGGATTCAAAGGTTTATAATCAGCAACAGCAGCAGCACCTACAAAAATATCACAAGGCAAAAATGACTGAGTACTTTCAAACATTTCATCTGCTGATGTGACTTTTACCATTTCTCCTTTATAGGGGAGATCAGTTGGGCCACTCACAAGTGTGACTTTTGCACCTCTCTCAAGCGCTTCTTGTGCAAGCAAGATACCCATAAGACCAGTTGAAGGCGAAGAAATATAACGAACTGGATCAATGTATTCGCGTGTTGCACCTGCTGTCAGAAGTATTTTCTTTCCAAAAAGTTTTGAAGTGTTTGAAATACGTTTTATCACGGTTTTAAAAATGTCTTCGGGTTCCATCATTTTTCCGAGACCTATTTCTTTACAAGCAAGTTCGCCAGAGCCAACATCAAGAATTTCATCTCCCTTTTGAGTAAGGTGTGCAAGGCTGTTTTGAACAGATGCATCTTCAAGCATTTGTGTGTTCATCGCAGGTGCAAAAAAAGTTTTTTTGTCAAAAGCAAGATAGACATTTGATAATAAATCATCTGCTTTTCCGTACGCACATTTATATAGAGAGTGTGCTGTTGCAGGCGCGATAATAAAAACATCAGCCCATCTAGCAAGGTGAATATGGGCATTGCCTTTTGTGGTTGTAAACCAATTTGATGTATAAACTTGGTCTTCAGTTAATCCTTCAAATGTTTTTGATGTTATAAATTGTTGCGAAGCATCTGTCATGATGACTTTTACTTTGTGGCCATGTTGTTGAAACTGTCGCAAAATCTCGCATGATTTATAAGCTGCGATTGAGCCAGTAATACCAAGAAGTACGTGCATAATATTTCCTATATCCTGAAATTATTTTTAATGTTGTTATCAGCGTGCTGTAAGAAATCAGGTGATAGTGCAAGAGTTTGTTCTGCAAGGCTTGCAATACCTTCAATTACAAGTTCAGAATTATATATGTAGTGGGATGGAAGAAGCTCGATTAGTTTACATATAGCCCCACCTGTTAGAACAATACTGGCTTGTGAAATACCTTCTTCCTTCATAAACTTTTGCACAAGTGATTCGATCATACCTACATGACCGTGTATCAAACCAGATTGAATCGCGGTTTCAGTATCAAAGCCTATTGTTTTGGTTGGTGCTATCAATTCGACAGTAGGAAGCTGTGAAGTCATCAAAGATAATGCTTTTGCTGAGATTCCCAGTCCCGGGCTAATCGTTCCACCGATAAATTCCCTATTTTTATTGATCATTGTTATAGTGGTTGCGGTTCCTGCATCGACAACAATACAAGGCGTTTGATAAAGGTTTAACGCCGCTTGTGAAGCCGCAATGATATCTGCGCCAAGCGTTGAAGGATCGATTCGTAAAATAGTAAAATTGATCGGACTTTTACTGGAAATGAAATGTATGTTCTTTACAGATTGAAGTGCTTTTGTAATGTGAAGTACAACGCTAGATATAAAAATAGGATATTCATTGAATAAAATATTTTCTGTTGCAATTGTGTTTTGATATTCAAGTAGAATGCTATTTGTTTCATTTGAAGTGGAAGTCGGAAGTTGTTTAGAAAATACTTTTCTTTGATTATGAAAAAATGCGATTTTTGTGTTGGAATTACCAACATCAATCGCAAAAAATTTCATGACGACATTTCCTTGGTTCGAGCAATAAAAGTTTTTACGTGATTTGTAAGATCTTCAAATATGTGTGCTACTGGGTGAACAAACGAAGGAATGTGCGAAGGCGTAAAGCCAACAAGATCATGAAACACCAATACTTGACCATCGGTTTTTGCACCTGAACCGATACCAATGGTTGGAATATGAAGTGTATCTGTGATTTTCTGAGCGAGTTCTTCTGGTATGCACTCAAGTACGATTGCAAATGCACCTGCTTTTTCTAATGCGCACGCATCTTCAAAAATCTGTTTTGCTTTTTTTTCTGATTTTCCCTGTGTTTTATATCCGCCGAGTTGATGGACGGACTGAGGTGTGAGCCCAACATGACCCATGACTGGAATACCAATGGAAACAAGTCTTTCTACGGTCGATAGGATGGGTTTACCTCCTTCAAGTTTAACTGCGTGCGCGCCACCTTTTGCAATCAAATCAGTTGCATTTTGGACTGCTTGTTCTGTGCTTGCTTGATAGGTTCCAAACGGCATATCCGCGACAACAAAGCTTTTTTTCACACCTTGACTTACCGCTTTGGTATGATGAATCATATGCTCAAGTGTGACACCGAGTGTGTGAGGTTGTCCTAAAATGACATTGCCCAAGGAGTCACCCACAAGGATGATATCAATCCCAGCTTGATCAAGGACCATGGCTGTTGGATAGTCGTAGGCTGTAAGCATGGTTATTTTTTCTTGCCCTTTGAGCGCTTGAATCTCTAGCATGGTTGTCTGTTTCATCAAAAGGGGTTGTACCTGTATGCATCACCTTTGTCTACTGGACATCGGGCATGTTTAAAAAGGGACGAAAAGCAATATATATATCGTCATAGCAATATATATATTGCTAAATGAAATTGTGGTATAATGGCGGTGTGGGTAGGATTTTTATGATTCTCTTTTTTTTGGCAAGCATGCAAGCTGTATTGGCGGATGATTTTTTTAGTCCACCCCAGCTTGATCCACAACCACCACCTTGGATTCAAGAAGCTGAACAAGGCCAGCCCAATGTAGCGCCACAAGGGCAAGAACAAGATGGACAGAATGAAGCACCTTCTTCAGAAGGACCCCCACCGGGCTTTTGGGGAGATGAAGAAGCAGAAGAAAGTGATTTTTCGTTTTCTCCAAGATCAGCGCCAACAGAAAATGCAAAACCCAAAGATAGTTTTAAATTGGTTGAACCTTGGAAGGATGTTCTTGGAGAAGAGCGAGACGAACAGTCTTGTCTTGGATGGGGCCATCCGTTTCTAGGCATTACCATGTTTCAGAATCACTCAAGTTGTGATTTTATGCTCAGTCAGAAGGTTGAAGAATCAAAAAATAATGTTCGTTCTTTAGAGGATCACACACGAAATTTAGTTTTAAAAGAAGTCATTCAAGGCAAAGTTGCGCGTGATCATTCTAAAAAATTTGTTTTAAATTATGATCTTTTGATGGAAGTTCTTCAAGAAGCCAAAGTAGATGGTTGTCGTTGTTTGCAATAAAAATTATTTTTTTTCAAAAACTTGTGCAATCCAAGAATAAGCATTTTTTTCGTCTTGTTCCTTTTTTATTTCTTTGATCATTTGCCACTTTGTAAGATCAAATATTGGAAAGTATGCATCGCCTTCTTGGTTAAAGTCGACTGTTGTTAGATAGATACGGTCCACTTGATCAATCGTTTGAGAATATATTTGAGCGCCACCTGTAACAAATACTTCGGTTTCGTTTCGATTTTGAGCTAGCTCAAATGCTTGGGTAACATCTGTTGTAAGAAAACATTCTTTGGGAACCTTGTAGTTAGGATCACGTGAAACGACAATGGTTGTTCTTCCCGGTAAAACTTTTGGAAAAGACTCAAAAGTTTTTCTACCAACAATCATATGGTGACCCATGGTTGTTTCTTTAAAGTATGCAAGCTCAGCAGGTAGTCTCCACATCAGTTGGTTGTTTTGTCCAATGACACGATTTTTCCCCATCGATGCAATGATCGATTTGATCATACAGCGACTTCACCTTTGATGTGTGGATGGGCCTGGTAGTTTTCCAACGTAAAATCTTCAAACGAAAAAGAAAAAATATCTTTTATACTTGGATTGATTTTCATTTGCGGAAGTGGATAAGGGGTTCTTGTAAGTTGAAGCTGTGCTTGGTCCATATGATTTGCATAAATATGTGCGTCACCAAAAGTATGTACAAAATCTCCGGGCTCTAAATCACAAACTTGTGCAACCATCATGGTAAGAAGTGCATACGAAGCAATATTAAACGGAACGCCTAGAAAAATATCCGCAGATCGTTGGTATAGTTGGCATGATAACTTACCTTGTAAAACATAAAACTGGAAAAAAGCATGACAAGGTGGCAAGGCCATATTTTCAATTTCGCCAACGTTCCAAGAGCTTACAATCAATCGACGAGAATCTGGATTGGTTTTGATTTGATGGATAACATTTTTTATTTGATCATGGGTTTTGCCATTTGCACCTTTCCAAGATCTCCACTGCGAACCGTACACAGGGCCTAGATCGCCATTTTCATCAGCCCATTCATCCCAAATACGAACCTTATTTTCTTTCAAGTATGCAATGTTTGTTTCGCCACGCAAAAACCAAAGCAGTTCAATAATAATAGATCGTAAGTGACATTTTTTGGTCGTTACCAAAGGAAAGCCTTGAGATAAATCAAAACGCATTTGATATCCAAAAATAGATTTTGTGCCCGTTCCTGTTCGATCTTCTTTAGGCGTGCCGTTTTCTAGA
Source organism: Bdellovibrionales bacterium (assembly GCA_020434345.1). GTDB lineage: Bacteria > Bdellovibrionota_G > JALEGL01 > JALEGL01 > JAGRMV01 > JAGRMV01. The sequence continues at coordinate 60 of JAGRAZ010000019.1, read as the reverse complement.
ACAGTTTTCATTAAATCCAGATATTGCTTCAAAACATTCTCCTTGTCCTTTAGTCATATA
>JAGRAZ010000018.1 GCA_020434345.1 Bdellovibrionales bacterium | reverse complement strand
GGCGCTTTCGCTTGATGCAACAGTTTTTAAGGAAAAACCTGCATTTGAAAAACCCAAAGAAAAAGTTAACGTAACAGCCCCATCCTCAAGCCCAATGCAGACAACAGAGGCGCTTATGGCACTTGTTCTTTATGCGCAAAATACTGAAATCCAAGGGCAAATGAACAAGGAGCAGTTTCTTGGATTTATTCAGGATCAAGAGCTTTTCCGCCTTGCAAGCGAGTCTCTGGGCCAAGAAATAAGCCCAAAAGACCCAATAAAATGGATTGATCATTGGGACGATCCAGCATATAAGGCACTTTTGGCAAAAGTGTTGGTATCGTTAGATACTCTCGTTGAGAATCAAGCATGGGAAAAAGTGTGGACGGATTGTTTTTCCAAACTCAAAAAACAGTATGTGCGTATGCTCGCGCAGAAAATCCAAATTGCAGAATCAACTGGGCAACTTCAAGAAGTAGAGTTGCTCTCCAAGCAAATGATGGAAACAAAAAAATTTGAACCTGTTGTAACAAAGTAAGGAAGTCATTATGGATGAAGAAAAAGATATAGGTTTACTACAGACTCTAATCGATACGGGTAAAGAGAAAGGGTATCTCACGTATGAGGAAGTCAACGAAGTGCTTCCTAACGAGATTATTCAAAGTGAACAAATTGATGACATCATGTTGATGTTTGGTGAGCTTGATATTGCGATCGTAGATAACGAAAAGCAAGGTAAAGCCACTGTTGAAAAAAATCGTGATAGCAAATCCGAATCAGAAACCGGCTCTGTTGAGGCAGCACGTTCCAATGATCCAGTTCGTATGTATCTAAAGAGAATGGGTTCTGTTGCTCTTTTGTCGCGCGAAGGTGAAGTTGAAATTGCTAAAAAGATCGAAGAGGGTGAGAACGAAGTTTTAGAAATTCTCATGAAGGTTCCTGTTGGAATTAAAGAAATTATTTTGATTGGTGACAAACTTAAAAAAGGCACCATTCGTGTAAAAGATCTTATTCGCGGTATTGAAGAGGAAGATGAGGATTTTGATGAAGAAGCCTACATCACTGAAATTATTAAACTGGTAAACAAAATCAAGAGATTTGACCGCGAAAATGTGAAGCTTTCTACTGATCGTCGCAAGGTTTCTGCCGCCAAAAAGAAACAAATCAACGAAAAGATCGAAAAAAATCAAGTTCGAATGTTTGAAACATTGCGAGAAATTAACTTGAACCGTAAATGGATCAACCGAATTGTAAGTAAGTTAAAAAACATGCTTTTGAAAATTGAGCGTGCTGAAAAAATGTTGGCAGATGCTAACGATAAATCCGGCAAAGAGCTTAAAGAATTAAAAGTAATGTTTAAAGATGCGAAGAAGAGCAATGTTGAATCTAAAAAAGTTGCCAAGAAGCTTAAAACCATTGACCTTGAAGAGCTTAACGACATCGAAAAATCCGTAAAACGTGCTGAAAAAATCTTGAACCAAATTCAAGAAGAGTCTGAAATGACAATTAAGCAGCTAAAGGACACCTATGCAAAGCTTGAGCATGGTGAAATTATGGCGGAGAAAGCCAAAACAAAATTGATTGAAGCAAACTTACGTTTGGTTGTTTCTATTGCAAAAAAATACACCAACCGCGGGTTGCAATTCTTGGATCTTATACAAGAAGGTAACATCGGTTTGATGAAAGCTGTTGATAAGTTTGAGTATCGTCGTGGTTATAAGTTCTCAACCTATGCCACATGGTGGATTCGACAAGCAATCACACGTGCGATTGCGGATCAGGCACGAACCATTCGTATTCCTGTTCACATGATTGAGACCATCAACAAATTGGTACGTACTTCAAGAGCGCTCATCCAAGAGCTTGGTCGTGAGCCTCTTCCAGAAGAAATCGCAGAACGTATGGAATTGCCTTTAGATAAGGTGCGTAAAGTGTTGCGTATTGCCAAAGAGCCCATCTCCCTTGAAACACCTATTGGTGAAGAGGAAGATTCAAACCTTGGTGACTTTATCGAAGATAAAAACGCCATTAACCCCGGTGATGCAGTGGTAGGCATGAGCTTATCTGAGCAAACCAGAAGAATATTGGCGACACTTACACCGCGTGAAGAAAAAGTTCTTCGTATGCGCTTTGGTATTGGTGAAAAGTCTGATCATACACTTGAAGAAGTGGGACAAGATTTTGATGTAACAAGGGAACGTATTCGTCAGATCGAAGCCAAAGCCCTTCGTAAGTTGCGTCATCCAAGCCGGGCCAAAAAGTTAAAAACTTTTTCAGACAATTAAAGCCTGATGAAACGTAAATCACCCTTGTATTAACGCTCCATCATGATATGTGAGAAGGCGTTATGATAGGAGCATGTAAGGCTTTTTGAATAAGTCTTTGTGTGAAAGTCAGGGCCCATAGCTCAGCGGTTAGAGCGTCCGGCTCATAACCGGCAGGTCCCTGGTTCAAATCCAGGTGGGCCCACCAAGAGAAAAAAGGATATACATGATAGATCAGATTAAACAGATATTGGCCTTACAAGAAGCAGAAGCAGTGATTGACCATATTCGGTCCGATGCGCAAGTCTATCCAGATCGACTTGATGAAGTACAAAAAGCCTACGATGAGAAAAAACGCATTTCTGATGAAGCAAAAACACGTCTTGCTGCATTAGAAGCAGAACATGCAGATTTAAAACATACATTATCACTTGAAGAGCAACGACTTGAAAAAAGTAAAAAGAAAATGAAGGATCTGACCAAAGTCTATGAAGTTCAGGCCATGAAAAAAGAGATCGAATCTACTGAGAGAAGTAACTCTGATCTTGAAACCAAGATTCTAGAAAAAGACGAAGACATGTCTAAGGCAAAAAAGTTTTTAGAACAGTTTCAAACTGAACTTGATCAAGCAAAAGCAGTTTTAGATGATGTAAAAAGTGAAGTTGAGACCAAAATGGGTGAGTATGATGGTATTTTGGAAGAGAAATTAACCATCAAGAAAAAACTCGAAGCTGAATGTGATCGGTCTATTTTAAGTTCTTATCGCATGATTCGTGATCGAAAATATCAAGATGCACTTGTGCCGGTTATAGAAGGTGCTTGTCAGGGGTGTTTTATGAATATTCCTCCGCAAATGGCAAATTTGATGATGCAAAACCCTACACAGCTAGAAAAATGTCCAAATTGCCAAAGATTAATTTTTTGGCATGAAGATGAAGCAGAATCTGCGTAAGTTTTTCTTGATTTACGATTTTTGCCGTTTCTATGTTTCGAAGGAGAAGTAGTTATGCATAAGCTATTTGTCGACGGTGCATCGAGGGGAAATCCAGGTCCCGCTTCTGTCGGGGCGAGTTTGTGTCTTGATGATCAGGAAGTGGATTCTGTATCCGAAACAATCGGGATTGCGACCAATAATGTTGCAGAATACAAGGCGCTTATCATGGGACTAACTTGTGCCATTCAAAATAACGTGTCCGAAATTCAAGTTTTTGCAGATTCAGAATTGATGGTTCGCCAAGTCATGGGGCAGTACAAAGTCAAAAATGAAAACCTCAAAAGTCTTTTTATTGAAATTAAAAATCTTATGTCTAAGTTTAGATCATTTTCTATTGCCCACGTTCCGCGTGAACAAAATGCTCGTGCCGACGAGTTGGCCAATCTTGCGTTAGATGCGTAGAGCCTTTTTCACTTCGTTCTTCTATAATGCACTCCCATCAAGCGTTTCAAGCGAATTTGTAAGCCATTTTGCCCCTTCAACAGATTGTGATATAAGCCTGCTGGTTCTTTGAAAAACAAGTAGGTCGGATGATCGCTGATATTTCCTTGAGAAATATGGGAGGAAAGTCCGAGCACCAATGGATACTTTGCTGGCTAACGGCCAGGACGCGAAAGCGTACGGATAGTGCAACAGAAAACAAACCGCCATCTTCGGATGGTAAGGGCGAAACTGTGGGGTAAGAGCCCACACCTGTGCAGGCGACTGTCACTTGAGGTAAACCCCAAAGGGTGCAAGGTCAAATAGGGAAACACGTAAAAGGTGATTCATCATTTTTTACAAAAGCCATCCATGCTTGTTTCCGGGTAGACTGCTTGAGTGTCACAGTAATGTGATGCCTAGAGAAATGATCATCATTTGTTGTTTATCAACAAATACAGAACTCGGCTTATAGACCCACTTGTTTTTCAAAAACTTTTCGTGCTTTCTTAATTTTTTAAATTCCATACGCAAAAGGATGAATGACAAAAAACCACGTTTTTTTGTCAGAAGGAAAACGCGAGTTTTCCTTAAAAAAGCATTGCTGACGAGCAATGCGCAGATACGAACCCACTTGTTTTTCAAAAACTTTTCGTGCTTTCTTAATTTTTGTCTACTGTGATTTCAGGTGCTGTTGTTGTGGGCGTGGCTGCCTTTGTCTTTTTTTGCTCTTCAAGCTTTTTCTTTTCTTCTTTAAGCTTTTCAACTTCTTTGGCCAAATCTTGAACTACACAACCTTCTTCTGTCCAAACAAATCCGCAAAGTTTGCATCGTTTTTGTTGTGCATCCTGTCCACGATCAGAACAGTCTGTGCTATCTGCTGGAAGTGGAGCGCATATTTTTTTGTCGACCATATACGTAGTGGTGTTGGTGCCACCTTTACATTCAGCATCGCTTGTATAGTCAGCAAATGTTGTTACTTGATTGCCACTGGTTTTTGATAAAATGCAGCACACATCTTTTTGCGCATAAGCTGTTGTGCTAATGATGAATGAGCAAACGATCAATACAAAACTACTTGTTTTCATAAACTTATAAACCCCTTGTATAGAGATGCTGTTACAACCTATATGGTATCACGTTTAAACTTCGTTGAAAAACCGACATGCTTACATTCGGGTGTTGTGGAGTATTTTTTGACATGAAAATCAATCATTTCAACAAGTTGTATAGAAGCAAAAATTTGCTTGGCGATATCAAAAGCCAAGGTTTCCAGAAGGTGTCGCTCTTTTTCTTGGGATAGGTTGCGTGCAATTTCAATAAGCTCCATATAGTTCACGGTATCTTGAAGATCATCCGATGTGTACGATGGATGCGCATCAAAATACGCTTTCATGGTAATGCTTAGGTGTTGTGGATTTGCACGTTCTGCATCTCCAAATGGACCACATCCAATGCGAGTTTGTACGATCAGGTCTTTAACTTCAACAAAGCTTTGCATGTGCTTTTCTAGGTGCCAGCGCTGTAATCAGTCGCATAAGCAATTTGCTCAGGGGTAAGTACGTCTACATTGTGTCCCATGCTTTTAAGCTTAATCATGGCAATTTCCTGGTCTGTTTCTGCAGGAAGTGTGTAGACCTTTTTTTCAAGAGACTTGCCATTTTCAAACATGCTTTTAAGCGCCAAGAACTGATTGGCAAACGACATATCCATGACTTCAGATGGGTGGCCTTCAGCTGCTGCAAGATTTACGAGACGGCCTTGTGCAAGCACGTACACTCTTTTGCCGTTTTTAAGTTTGTATTCTTCATTGTTTGCGCGAATTTCAGTTACGGATGATGAGATATCGTTTAAGTCTTTTAAGTTCAGCTCACAATCATAGTGACCTGTATTACAAACAACCGCACCATCTTTCATATTTTCAAAATGATGTTTGATGATGACATCTTTCATGCCTGTTGCAGTGATAAAAATATCTCCCACTTTGCAAGCTTCATCCATTGTCATCACTTCATGACCTTCTAATGTTGCACGCAGTGCTGCGACTGGATCAATTTCAGTTACAATCGTTTTTGCACCTAAGCCTTTTGCACGAAGTGCTACACCACGTCCACAATGGCCATAACCAGCAACAACAAAATATTTACCCGCAACCAAAATGCTTGTAGCGCGTAAAATACCATCCAAAGAAGATTGACCTGTGCCGTACACATTGTCAAAGTCCCATTTGGTGGCACTGTCATTTACAGCAAAGATAGGATAGAGAAGTTTTCCATCGCCTGCCATTGCACGCAAGCGAGCAACACCAGTCGTTGTTTCTTCTGTTCCACCAATAATATTGGAGGCAGCGCTTTGGTATTTGTTGTGCACCGTAAAAATCAAATCGGCGCCGTCATCAAGAGTAAGATTGGGGCCAAAGCTTACGGTTTTTTCAATGCAGTTATAAAAATCTTCTGTGCTTTGTCCATGCCATGCGTAAATATGAACGCCGGCTTTGGCAAGTGCTGCTGCAACAGCATCGTTGGTTGATAGAGGGTTGCAACCAGACCAAAAAACTTCAGCACCGCAGGCTTGTAGTGTTTCAACAAGTACGGCTGTTTCTTTTGTAATGTGAATGCATCCGGCAATTTTTGCACCCTTAAATGGTTTGGAATCTTTGTAGGTTTCTCGAAGATGCATAAGGACAGGCATACGGCTTTCTGCCCAATCAATCATTTGACGACCTTTGGGGGCCAAATTGATATCTTTGACTTGATAATTATCCGACATGGGTGTCTCCTTTTTCATATTCAACATCTTCTAAACTCCTACTTGCGATTGATTTTACAAGCTTTCATACCTTGAAAATCTTCAAATGACGAGGATTAAAAAATGGACCTATAGGTAGTATCCGCCGTTGATGTGGATGACTTGACCTTGAATGTAACTGGATGCTTGGCTGGCCAGAAAAGTCGTCAGATGTGCAATTTCAGCAGGTGTGCCCATACGCTTGAAAGGAATTTTTTCAACCATGCTTTTGCGAATGTCTTCTGGAATGCTTGCTGTCATTTCTGTTTCAATCAGTCCCGGAGCAATGGCATTGACTCGGATGTTGTATCTAGAAAGCTCTAGCGCCCATGTTTTGGTCATGCCGATGATGCCTGCTTTTGCGCATGCATAATTGGTCTGCCCAAAATTACCTTGCGATGCAACCGACGAAAGATTGATGATGGATCCAGATTTTGCTTCCTTCATCTTGGCGGCAAAAGCTTGGGTCATCAAAAATGCGCCCTTTGTATGTACATTCAACACTTGATCAAATTGTTCTTCAGTCATTTTAAATAAAGAAGCATCACGCAAAATACCTGCATTGTTGACCAAAACATCAACGTTTTGAATTTTGGCGGCGACTTCTTCAATATTTTTTTTGTTTGTTACATCACAGTGAAAAAACATTGTTTTGCCTTCTGGCTTTTGTTTAGGTTCATGAATATCCAGCATGGCGACAAGAGCACCATGGGAGGTGAACTTTTGTGCCATGGCAAGTCCTAAGCCTTGTGAGGCACCGGTTATTACAATGTGTTTGTTTTTAAGATCGTCAAACATAAAACTTTCTATATTGTAAGTTGAACCATCCAATGAAACCAGTGGTCGTTTTTGCTTGCGACATCTTGATGAACATTGGTGTATTGCCACTGCATTTTGTGTTTGTGATTGTTGGAAATGTACCAGTTCAACACACCTGATATCTCTCTTGATTGATCATTGCCTGTGTTGTGGTTGGGGTCGAGCCATGCATACCGTGCTGCAATTTCAAATGAGCGGGGCATGATGAAGTATCCTGTTTGTGCATAGAACCCAATAGAATGAACGTCACTGATCGATTGAAAATGATTATTACGATAGTAAAACTCACCCTGAAGTGAAAAGCCACGACGAAGATACGAAAAATCTGAAGATACACTGAGTGTGTTGGTTTTTGGTTCATCAAGAGATTGATTAAAGTCTGTATCGAAATCTCGATTTTGATCAAGCGCCACACTTGTGCCCCATTCAATGCGAGATGCCTCGTTAAAGTCTACGTCTCCTTCAGAAAACCCCGTCGGTCGCTGTGGAAAAACAGACAAGCGGGCAATGTACATAAGCCCTTGTCCATTGCTATCATTGGATATGTTTTGTGAATTTGTTAGATTGCTGATGGATGGCATTGTCATTTGGGAACCGCCATTGAAGAATCCTAGCATGTAAGAAAGCCATGTTTTCTTTCCTGTAAGAAGTACGCCACGATCTCTGCCAAATTGAAATGCGTCAGAAGCAATTGAACGAGTGGCAAATTGTAAATTGCCTGAGTAGATCATATATTGTTTAGAAAAGGGTACTTTGAATTGACCCATCTGAAGGGCTACGTCGCCATAGTTGCCGCGTACATAGTAGTCCTCTAGAGAAAATGCTGTATTTTCATTTTGGAGCCCAAGTGGGTTGGATCGGGTATTTTGTGCAAAAGCACTTTGGGCATAAAACTGAATTGTTTTGTTAAATGCGTGGCCTCCGAAATAAAGCTTTGCATGTGCTAGGTCTAAGCTTGATACGTTTGGTTCATTCTCTAGTTTCCCGTAGGAGTACAAGGTGTTGATGCGTGAACCGACCTTAAATAAAAAGTTTCCATCATCGGTTTGAAAGTAAAAACCATCTTTATAGCCTGTGCTAGCAGTTTCGGACTGTGCATGTGCGAAAGTTGTTGTCGTAAAAATGATAGAAATGATCACAAAGATTTTCATAATGCTGTACAATGGAGGTACATCAAGAATGAAAACAATTCCAACAAAAATCATTTTGATTCTGATTTGTTTGTGTGCTGCAAAAGAGGGTGTTGCGATTGAACGCCTTCTTTCGCTTGGGCAAGCTGTATCGCTTCCACGGTATAGTAGTCCACAAAGTACATTTGATAATCGATCCTATCATCTAGATTTGGGATATTTTTTTCGTGAGGGTGTGATGATCCATATGTCTTTTCAGTTTGGACTGGACGGTGACAAGCAAGTGTCTCTTCGTTTTGGACCAGAGTTCTACCTGCTCAAAGATGCTTCTTTTTTGCCTTATGTGGGCGCCAAATACATGTACACCATCGTTCCCAATGGCAATCAGGGGTGGATGGGACAATGGGGTGTAGAAAAGGATCTGGCCTTTTTGTTCGGCATGGAAAACATGGTACTGCGACTCAGTTCTGGGTACGGTGTGATCTATGTCAGTGATGCAAGTAACCGTAATTATTGGGAAATTGTAAATATCGGCTTTATGTTTGCCTTTTAAGTCCGTACGACATCCATATCCCAGTGAGAAAATATTGCCCAAAGTAATTTCTATTGAATTTGCTACAACACCCTGATATTAAAGACGGAATTTTTTTAAATTTATGGCATTTTTATTGCTACTTGTTACAATAGAGGCACACAAAGCATGAAGCAAGACTCCAAAGCTAGATTAGATATAGCCAACCTAACCATCCTAGTGGTTGCGTTTATTGCGCTATACGTTATCGCCGGCTAAGACTTTCGTTTATAAAGCGAAAGTTTTCGCACGTAGTCGAACGTGTTAATGGGCATTTGCCCAATTTTCTCCCACACCAATATCAACAATCAACGGAACTTTAAGTTTCATTGCAGAAGACATCTTTTCTTTGATCATTTGTGTTACACGTTCACATTCATCGCTTGGTGATTCAAAAACAAGTTCGTCATGTACCTGTAAAAGCATACGCGTTTGATAGTTGGAGGCTTGAAGTTCTTTATGGATTTCGATCATAGCAATTTTGATCAAATCAGCAGCACTGCCTTGTAGAGGTGTGTTGATCGCGATACGCTGTGCAAACGCAAGAAGTCTTGGATTTGTAGAAGAAAGATCTACACTTCTTTTTCTACCCGTTAAGGTTTGAACAAAACCATCTCTTTTTCCTTCTTCAAGTGTGCGATCAAAGTATGTTTGTACTTCAGAAAAGGCTTCAAAGTAATTCTGTATAAATGCTTTTGCTTCATCAATAGAAATCTCATTTTCGCGAGCCAAGCGCTGGGGGCCCATGCCATAAATGATGCCAAAGTTAATCGTTTTTGCACGAGAACGCTGTAGAGGAGTAACGTCATGGATGGAAGTTGCAAACATTTTTGCAGCTGTTTGCGCATGTACATCTTGTCCTTTGGTAAACATTTCAATGAGTGTCGGATCAGAACTCATATGTGCTAACAAGCGAAGTTCAATTTGGGAGTAATCTGCTGAAATTAGTTTCCATCCCTTCTCTGAAGGAACAAAGGCTTGGCGTATCCGCTTGCCTTCATCTGTGCGTATTGGAATATTCTGTAGGTTTGGATCTGAACTTGAAAGTCTGCCAGTTGCTGCAATCGTTTGATTAAAAGATGTATGGATTTTTTTTGTTTTTGGGTTGATCAGTGTGGGTAAAGCATCAATATAAGTTGAGATCAGCTTTGTCAGGTTTCTATATTCTAATATATGAGCAACAATGGGATGTTCGATATAGTTTTCAAGTGTTTCATGGTCAGTTGCGTAACCTGTTTTGGTTTTTTTAACACGCTTTACATTGCATGCTTCTTGGATTTTTAATTCTTCAAAAAGAATCGGGCCAAGTTGCTTTGGGGACTTAATATTAAAATTTCGACCAGCCAGTTCATAAATTTTCTTTTCAAGTGTCTGAACCTTTTTAGAAAGCTCTTTGGATTGTTTTTTGAGGTGTTCAACATCGAGCATAATTCCATTGCGCTCCATATCTCCAAGGACTTCAATCAACGGAATTTCAATATCTCGATAGACGTGTTCTAAATTTTCATTTTTGATTTTGGGGTCGAGCTTTTGATGAAGCTGATACGCCACATCTGCATCTTCACATGCATATTCTGCCAGTTGGGCGATATCCACTTGAGCCATTGAGATTTGTTTTGCACCTTTACCAATTAATGATTCTGTAGATATTTTTTCCATGCCGAGATGCGTGCGGGCTAGGTTATCAATGCCATGTTGACGATTGTTCGGATCCAGAAGGTAAGAGGCGATCATCGTATCAAAATCAATACCGGAAAGACGGATGCCTTCATTGAGAAGAATATGGCGGTCGTATTTGATGTTTTGACCTCCTTTTTTCTTGTTCTTATCTTCTAAAATTGGTTTGAGCTTTGACCATAGTTCTTTGGGTGAAAAGTCTGCATGGGCGAGTGAAATGTAGCTTGCTTGACTTTTCTTTGTTGAAAAGGAAATGCCTAAAAGTGAAGAGGAAATAGGATCTAGGCCAGTTGTTTCTGTATCAACTGAAAACGTTTGCGCATTTGTTAGGTCTTTGATCAATGTATCAAGGTCTTTGTGTGTTGTTATAAGTTGGTAGTTTCGTTTTGTGTCTTCTTTAGAAGGTGTAAAATCAGTATGCGGATCGCCCTTTATTTTTTCAACCAAGGAAAAAAATTCAAGGTTTTGAAAAATATTTTTTAAGCGTTCAACTTCAATGGGTCTGACTTGGAGTTCATCATGTGAGATTGGTAGATCAGCATTTGTCTCAATTGTAACAAGATCCTTGCACAAGTATGCTTGTTCTCTATGATCAATCAGCTTTTGTTTGATTCTATCGGGTGTAACTTTTTCGATGCTTTTGTAAATTTGATCTAAATTTCCAAATTGTTGAATAAGCTTAACAGCAGTTTTTTCTCCGATGCCAGGAACGCCCGGAATATTGTCGCTACTATCACCCATGAGTGCCAAAAGGTCTGTTACATGCTCAACAGATACGCCCCACTTTTTTTCAGGTGCTGATTCATTGAGGATATCAAGATCTGATTTTTTTTTCAGGCTATAGATATAGATATGAGGCTTAAGAAGCTGCATAAAGTCTTTATCCCCTGTAACCATATACACTTCTAAACCGTCTTTTTGTGCTTGGTAGGCGAGTGTTCCTATGATGTCATCCGCTTCAAGGCCTGCTTGTTTAATAAATGGAATACGCATGGCTTCAACCATGTCTTGGATAATAGGCAATTGAAGTTGTAATTCTTCAGGCATCTTTTCACGTGTTGCTTTGTACTCAGGGTACGCTTTATGCCTGAAGGTGGGTTCAGGTGAGTCAAAAACGACAGCCATATAGTCTGGCTTTTCTTGGTCTCGGATTCGAAAAAGGCTTTGCGCAAAGCCATAGCAAGCGCTTGTATCCATGCCAGCCTTTGTGGTTAAGGGGTTTGCGCCAAATGCAAAGTGACTTCGGTAGGCAATGGCACTGCCATCAAGTAAGAAAATTCGTTTTGCCATAAGGTAGTTGATATATCAGAGAACTTGCCTTTGACAATGTAGATCCTTTTTAAAATATGATACGAAGGTAGTCTCTATGCAACATCCAAACGTTCAGATTGATTTTGACAAAATCGAAAAAGACCTTTTTTTGGCAGTTTCCAAAATGATGAAATGGGATTGTTCTAAAATTGAAAATTTACACAAAGATTTTAAGAAGTCTTTGCAAACCAAGATTGAACAGCTTTCAGATCAGTTTACACACAATCGACCGAAACAAATTGAACCGTACTTTCAAGCAAATATCGATGTTGCAGCGTATGCGATGCATTTTCATGCGGCTACAATGCAAAGAATGATGAGTGTGTGCGCTGAGATTCCTCCAAACATGTTTTCTCATCAAAAAAGAATTCGTGTGTTGGATATTGGAGCCGGTACAGGAGCAGCATTGCAGGGGTTTCTGTTTTGGCTGCATCAAGTGTATCCAGCATTGCGTGTGGAAGCAGATCTTTTGGATCAAAGTTTGAAAGTATTAACATTTGCAAAAAACTTTTTGTTATCGACAACGCCTTATCCAGAAAAAATTGAAATCATTCCCTTGGACTTGAAGCAAGAGAAACTTTCTTCAGATGCGTATGATGTAGTGATTGCTTGTAATGTTCTTAATGAAATTGGTGGTATTGAAAACATACATTCTATTGTTGAAAAAATGCATAGCCAGTCTTTGTTGATATTGATTGAACCTGCGCTTTTCGAAACTTCTCGCTTAGTGATGAACACGAAGAAAAAATGGACCAACATAGGACTTCATGTGCTGGCTCCGTGTACACATGATTTGGACTGTCCGATGCTTCATTCAAGCAAAGATTGGTGTCATTTTGAGACCAGCTGGGAATCTGGTGCGTTTAGAAAAAGTATGGATCATCGATTGCATCATGAATCAATACTTTCTTATTCGTATATGATTTTATCTAAAACTGGGTATGAAATGAATGAAAAGCGTGTTTTATCTAGCGTGCTCAAGAGTCGAATTAAGAAGGTAAATTGTTTGCAGGTATGTGGCCATAAGCAGGTTGAATATCTATATTTTGATAAAAGAAATGTGCAGATGAAAGGTATTCAAAAAGGTCAAAAGCTTATGCTTCCAACGCTTGATCGTTACCTAGATGCAAAAAAATATTTCTCTGATCAAGAAGCTTTCTGGGTACCCAACGATACGGATATAAAGATCAAATGACGAGAATTGGTTTGCACGTGTCGGCGCTCATTTTAGAGAACGCAAATGGTGAGGTTCTTATTGGTCAGCGAAGAGTGGGCGATACAAGTCAAGGCAAGTGGGAATTTCCGGGCGGAAAAATAAAACAAGGCGAATCCTTTGAAGCAGCACTTATAAGAGAAATTAAAGAAGAGCTGAATCTGGTCATAGATGAGTTTACTTATTTTCATGAAGTGTCGTACGCCTATCCAACAAAGGATGTGCTGGTTCAGTTTTTTTACAAGAAAATTCCTACAACAATAGAAATTACTCCAAGAGTTCATCAAAAGCTTTGTTGGGTGTTGCGTAAAGATCTTACGAAGTATGATTTTCTTGAGGCAAATCGACAGGTTTTATCTCGCCTGTATCCGTATCAGGATTAAGAATGTTCTGTATGTATGTTGCAATTCGACTTTGATCATCCTTGGCAATTTCCACAAATTCGATACCCATACCTGTTCCATTTGGAAGTGCGTTGCCACCTTGAATATATTTCCATACTACTTTTGCTTTGGTTTCAATAACAATGTCCTCATTGGGAAGTTGAAATGAAACGTCTAGAAGGGTGCCTACAGGTTCTGGGTTGGGATGTTGAATAAAAGCACCGCCCGTAGAAATATTGGTTAGTTTGCTTAGATAATAAGGGCCAAGAGATGCGAGATTGACTCGAATTTGGACAATGGCACGAGTTTGTCCACTTTTACGTCTGTCGGACGAATGCATAACTTTTTTAGTATAGCATAAAAGTTTTGCTCACTTGCAGTGAAGTTATGTATGGCACCAATGAAGATGAAAAAGGGTGAAAAATCCTTGCTGTGCACCGATCATTTATGACACGGAAAAGAATGGATGAAAACGCATCACATTAAAAAAAATATGCTGAAATAATAATAAGATAGGTTTTGGAGAGCGCAGCAAAAGCATGAATTTTCAAACTCGGCAAAAGCAATAGTTGCTGTAGGTTTGATGACCTTATTTGTAGGAACTTGAGTTTACATCAATGTTTTTTGCAATGAGCTTTGAAGAAAGAAAAAATATGATAACCTTTAAAGCTTCATGCTTCTTTTTATTGCTTGGTTATTATGGGTTATCCATTCGATTTGCCTTTTCCATGAACTTCATTGGATTAATCTTCCATGGACGGCAATGTTTTCTTTTGCGAGTAAAACCACGGCCGTTATTGTTTGGTTGGTCCTTGTTTGGAAATACTATCAAAGTATCAACATGATCAAGCGCATGTCACAAGCTCTGGATGTAGATCCAAAACTTGCAAGTTTTGTGAAAGTAAAACGCAAGTGGTCTCGTATGATGCTTCAACTATGTATGATTGCCTTTTTGCTTTTGGCTTATGTTGGCATCGATATGTTACAATTTTTTCAAGTCAAAATGGATTCACCTGGGTGGATTCGACTTGGTGTGTGGATGGTTTGGTTGCATTCATTGATATGGTTTACGCTTTCTTGGCAACGTGATCAGAGATTAAGAAATCACTTGGAACGAGAAGTGGTATTTGCGTTGGAGGAGAAGTAGAAAATGGATTTTATTGCCCATCGTGGATACAGCGCAAAGTTCCCAGAAAATACCGAATTGGCTTTTGAACAGGCGCTTCTTTATGGTGCAAAAATCATAGAGCTTGATGTTACACTTACAAAAGATGCAAAAATTGTAGTCATTCATGATGCAACCCTTGATCGAACAACAAAAGCAAAAGGTTTGGTTGCAGATTACTCGTGGCATGAACTCAAAGAACTAGATGCTGGATCGTGGAAAGATGAGAAATTTTCACATGTACGTATTCCGCTTTTTTCTTCCGTGCTTGAAAAATTTGGAAAGGAAATCGCAATCAATGTGGAAATTAAAAAAGAAAGTGTTTTTTTGGATGAAGATCAAACCATTGAGCCAAGGTTGGCAGAAATGCTTTCCATGTTTGCGCCTCTTAAGCATATTCAAGTTTCATCTTTTGAACCCTTAGCACTTCACCGTATGAGAAGACTCTTGCCAAAAGCTGAGCTTTGTTATTTGACCAAAGAAAAGTTGAATCCTGATCAACGAGAAGAGATGGAATATCTTGAAGTGGTCGCGCAGCATGTTTGTATTGATGACGTAGATGAAGCCGAGGTAAAGCTTGCGCATAAAGCGGGCATTCAAATTCGAACTTTTACGATAAAGAATAAAAGTGATCTTGCCAAGGCTAAAGCGTTACAAGTTGACGGTGTGTTTTCGGATTTTTTAGAAAGTGATTGGACCTAGCTTCGGTATAAAAAAAGCACAATGTCCGAAAATTCATTATAGTCCTTCACGGTCTTTCCAGAACCTATAAAATGTTTTCTGTACCAGAGTGCGTATTGGCTGTAGTGGTCGCAAAGGTCTTGCTTTTTGATTCTCTCTGGATTGGACTGGCAATTTCGCAGCTCATAAAAGGTTGAAATTTGAAAAACATGTTTGTTCTTTGATGATGAATAATCCAGTGCGGGATTTATTTTACGTAAGTAACAGGCGATGACATGGTCAAATTTATAAAAATTATTCAAACAATACTCTGGCTCTTCGTCAGTAAGCATGCGAGCAATCATTGTGTTCATTGCGTTTTCATCAAAATTCTCAGGCTCTTTAAGGACAAAATCAGTTACTTGTGTGTAGTTGTCATGGGAGCCAATGGCAATATCAAACCCCAACGCAATCGACAAAGCGTGAAACATAGGAAAGGCCTCTTCTTTGGTGATCGCACCGCTTTCTATCAGTAGGTTGTATTGATGGCGGATTTTTTCTGAAGCTGTTTGGGGTGAATAAATATCGTGTGCCAAGCCCTGTGCGCAATACAGTAGTAACCCGAAAAAGGCATATAGAGATTTTTTGTATTTATATGAAATATTCACTTTGAATCAGGAAAGTAGCAAATGTAATGCATGCTTTGCAAGTATAAAAAAGGTAATCTTAGGAAAACTGCGTAACCGTTGGAAAGGGGGGCGCGGGCCTTGCAAAATAGTAGCCTTGTGCATAATCAATTTGGTAATCAACCAAGACTTCTAGATCTTTTTTGTTTTCCACACCTTCAGCAACGATCTTGGCATCGATAGATTTAGATAGCATGATTAGCGCTTTGAGCATCTGGCGCTTGATTTCGGACTCATGTAAGCCGCGAATAACAGAAGCATCAATTTTGACAAAAGTTGGTTTTATTTCAACAATTGCTTCTAAACTTGAGTACCCAGCTCCTACATCATCGATGGCAATTTCAATGCCCGCATCGATGTAATACTTAAGCGCTTTTTTAAACTTGCCAAATTGTTCAATTGCATTTCGTTCTGTGATTTCAAAAACCACATCTCCAATAGGGATGTTGTTTTCACCCAAAAACTCAACAAAAGCCTTGGCACCAAATTCAGGGTCAAAAATTAAGTTTGGAAGAGTATTAACAAAAAGTTTTTTGCCTGCAGGTTTACCTTTGGCGTTGACAATTGCACGCCTGCGACAGAGTCGATCAAGGTCGTACAAGAGCCCAATTTCTTCTGCCAACGTGAATAAAATGATAGGCGCTTCAATTTCAGAATTTTTGGGGCCTCGAGAAAGTGCTTCAAAAGCAAAAATATTTTGGTTTTTGATATCAATAATTGGTTGGTATAGCGTTTTTACATTTTCTTCTAAAAGGATTTTTTGCAAACGTCCGCGACGTCGAAGTTCGTTTTGCGAGTGATGAAGTGCTGAAATATTTCGTGCTTCATCGATCATGTGCAAAATGGTGCGTGTTTTAGCAACCATGGGGTTGTGTAATACAAGCGAGTATCCCACAGAAATTTTTGGCAGACCATGCAAGTAATTGTAAAGCTCTAAGAATAGATTGTGCTGAAGGTGTTTTTGAACGCGCTCACAGGCAAATTCAACATCTTCTTTTAAAAGTACATCTCTGCCACTTTCTTTGCGTCCTTCAGAAAGAAAAATCAGAAAAGAATAGCCTTGTACTTCAGTGAGCGTGATTAAATCTTTTTTTCGAATGGTATGTCCACGCATATCTAAAAGAGAATGAGAAACTTTTTGCATGACTTCATCAAAATAGGAAGTGCCGTAACGATTTTCAATGGTGCTTAGATGACGGCCATCAATATAAATAACACCAAGTGCTTTTTCTCTTTCTAGAATTTCTTCTAGTTCAGGAAGGTGTGTGAGGTAACTTGATAAGCCTCTGTATTCGTCTACGAGCTTGTTTTTGTAATTTGTGGTCATGCCTATATTGATATCTATGCAAAATGATTGGCTTTGTCTAACTTTATATATTGTACTATTAAAACAGAATGCATGCATACCGGACGTCCAGTATCCCTGAATACAGAAAAAGGGTTACGCTAAGGATGAATTAGTTAGGACTTTGTTCAAACTCAGAGAGAAAAGTGTATTTGCCTAATGTTGGAGGCGAAGGCCTCGACAAACAATTGGTGGAGCTGATCGGGATCGAACCGACGACCTCTTGCATGCCATGCAAGCGCTCTCCCAGCTGAGCTACAGCCCCATTGTAAGGGTTAAAGAAGCACGTTCTACAGAAAAACGATCCTGTTGGGAAGGAAAACTTTGTAAAGGGGTAGAAACCAAGTTTGGTTGTAACTTTTGCTCGTTTATGCTACCGCAAATGGTTCGTTATACGTGTAATTTGTAAAAATTGAGGTGGGTTATGAGTCAGTCAAGTTCGGTAAAAACACAAGCACAAATTTCTGACGAGGTGAACAAGGATCGATTTCCTTATCAAATTCGTTACATTGTCGCGCAAGAAGGTTGTGAACGTTATTCGTTTTATGGCATGCGCAATATTCTTACCATCTTTATGGTGCATTATTTACTCTTTACCGATACACAAGCCACCTCTATTTATCATCTTTTTGTAGCAGCTACGTACCTAACGCCGCTTTTAGGTGGATATATTTCAGACCGTTTTTGGGGCAAATACAAAACCATTTTACGTTTATCTATTTTGTACTGTGTGGGTCATGCGGTTCTTGCCATTTGGGAAAATCAAATGGGGCTTTACTGGGGTCTTGGTTTGATCGCACTTGGCGCAGGAGGTATCAAACCTTGCGTGTCTGCACACGTAGGTGATCAGTTTACACAAAGCAATAAGCACTTGATCAAAAAAGTTTTTGATTTGTTTTATTGGCTCATTAATTTTGGTTCGTTTTTAGCAACAATGATTACGCCGCTTGTTTTAAAACATTATGGTCCCGGTTGGGCTTTTGGTATTCCGGGTATTTTAATGGCAATTGCGACGTTTATCTTTTGGAGAGGTAAAAAACATTATGTTCACATTCCTCCAACTGGAAAAAATCCTGATAGTTTTATGAAAGTGTTTTTCTCAGCACTGACAAGCAAAGTGAAAGAAGGGTCTTTCTTTGATCGGGCATTGAGTAAGCATCCGAAGGAAGCCATTGAAGGGGCGAAGTCTGCTGTCGCTATCGGTGTTTTATTGATACCGATCACGATGTTTTGGGCGATGTTTGATCAACATGGTTCAACATGGGTATTGCAAGCCAAAGAAATGAATCTGAATTTCATGGGCATTGAATTTTTGCCTTCTCAGATTGCGGCTTTAAATCCAATCATGGTGATGACCATGATTCCGCTTTTTGGATTTGTACTTTATCCATGGATTGAAAAGAAACTGGGCATTACAATTACACCGCTTCGAAAAATGTGTACGGGGATGGTGATTGCTGGGTTGTCATTTGTCGCCGTTGCAATCTATCAGTATATGCTGGATGCAGGTGTACAGCTCAACGTGGGTTGGCATTTTATTCCGTACTTGATTATTACAGCATCGGAAATTTTGGTTTCAATTACGGGTCTTGAGTTTGCCTACACGCAAGCTCCAAGATCTATGCGTTCAACCATTATGAGTATTTTCTTTTTAACGATTTTCTTAGGAAACGTTCTGACAGCTTCGATTGCGAAGTTTAACGTGTTTGAGGGCGGCAATTTCTTCATGTTCTTTGCAATTCTCACACTCCTTGTTTCGGGAATCTTTATATGGATGGCCAATCGCTACGAATATAGAGATTACGTCGAAAGGGATTAATTTTTTATTTGTTTAAGTAGGTGTTGGAATATAAACCTTCAGGCTTCAGTGCTCGTGCTTCGCACTCACCAAGGCGCCTGTACGGTTTATATTCCAACACAAACAATCCAAAGTTGATATTACAACTTACGTAAACCTTAGATTCCGATTGCGAAAGAGCAAAGGACAAGGCAAAGATTTGCCTTGTTAGTTTCTGCTTGTGTGATTCTACTAAGTTAGAAAAGGGATCATTTTGTGCATTCGTTTTGCTTTTTGATTTTTTGCACAATACCAAAGCAAATATAACATATTGATATTATAGATATATTATTCACATTGCATTAATTTAATGCAATGTGATAAGATGGTGTTTAACTTTTGAAGGAGTTTTATATGAAAAAAATATTGATAACTATTTTATCATTGATGTCGATTGTATCATCAAATGTTTTTGCTGATACAGTTTGTGAAGATCTGTCAGATAAGGACCAATTGTTTATCAACGATCTTTGTGAGCAAAATAATATTAGTGAAAATGATTCTGATATTTGTAGTGAAAATTTTATTGTAAAAGCCAAGAGAGCAACAGAAGGTAAGGCTTTTATTTATAATTCAAGTATGAAAAGTCCAGAAGCTGATCTTTATGCTTCTTCTTATTATGGATATCCCATAAGTGTAAAAGTGGATTGCACAAAAGAGGGGCTTTCGATTACTGGATTAGCGATTTCAGGAATCAGTGTACGACATATTCCAGAATCAATTGCTGAGTTAGAACATATAAGAGAATTAATATTTTATGATATTGATCTTGTTGAGTTGCCGCCAGCAATTGCAAAACTTAACAAGCTTGAAAAGTTATCTTTGAGAAACAATCATATTCCTATCATTCCATCCTTTTTAGCAGATATGCCCAACCTAAAATATGTAGATTTTTATATCAATGATATTTATAGCGTGGATTTAGATAACTTGACAAAGCTACTGCAACACGTTGACTATATCAATCTTGGAAATAACGATCTGTCCGGAAAAACTCGTGCAGAAATTCGGGATCTAGTTAGTGAACTTGACAAAGTTACGGATCGAAAAATAAAAGCAGTTATAACGAAATAAAGTCTTATGGGTTAGGGCAAAGCAAGAAAGTAAGCGTTGTCTTGCTTTGTCCGAATGTAATGGTTGCTACGTGTTGTAGAGATTATTGCTGCCATGCCCTGCAGATGGGCTTTCTGACGGTATAAATGTCGCAGTGCGCTGTATTTGAGTTGATCTAACCTATTGATATTATTGATTATAGGTCTGGCATAGCCGTTGCAGCATCTGGGGTCTATTGGGAGATCTACCATGCATAAAAAAACTTTCATCACCTTGGCATTGTTTATAAATGTTGTTTCGTTTACAGCGTATGCTCAACAGCAAACGCAAAACGCACAAATTGAACAAGCAATTCAAAATTTTCAACCAACTGCAGAAGTCAAAAGCAATGGCTTTACACTCAATCCAGTGACCAAAACATTAATCTTTGATTTGAAAGTATCTCCCTATTTTAATACAGACTCAGTTCAGAAATATGATCAATTGTCAGATATAAATATTCCAAAACTTACGTTTACAGATTTAGAAGGTTCCGCTTTTCAGCTTATTACACCAAACTTATTGGGTGGCAATGCCAATAAAAGTTTTGAAGCATACATACGGAATTTAAAAAAGCAGAAACTGTATGTGGGTTTAGAAATTGGAAGTGTTTTAAGAAAACCATTTCTCACCATGAATCAAAATTATGATACGCTTTCTAGTTATGCACCGGGTGCTGTAACGTTTTACTACTCTCAGAAAATAAGTGATGCCAACGTTATCGGTCATGGAGTTCAAGTGTATGCAGAAGTAAAACTCATGCCAATTGTCAGTGTCGAAGATGAACATGGCAATGTTCCTCACATCATGAGAGAAGATGAAGTAGAATCAGAGTTGACAGATTATTGCATGAGTAATCCCTCATGTATCTTAGTTCGTGAATCAGACCAAGAAAACCAAATGCAATTTGCTTCTATCGAAGCTGGTATCAGAACCAGTAAAATGTCTATCGGATTTGATTTAGAATATATGAACATCAGTCCTGCTGAGCCAAGTACAGCATTGTACAACCATGACACTGGTGCAAGAACATATGTTGAGACAAGGCGAGCAATGGAAACATACAAGATGACTACAAATTTTGATTATACATTGTGGAAAGACAAAGACTTAGGCAAGTTAACAGTAGGTGCATTTGCAGGTGCTGATATGACTGTGGGCATGTCAAGTATTCGAACAGGATCACGTGCAGCAGAAACAACACAACAAAACTTTGGTGTTGTACCTGGGATACCCACAATGAATGTCACGTCACCTTCTGTTCCTGCAGAATCACTTGAACTGATTGAAACTGCATACAGTCAAACAGGAACACAAAAGGTGATTGCGCCATTTTTTGGGATAAAAGCTTCTTATGAGTTTGGTAGCGAAGGTACAACCGTTCGCAAAAAACGAAACCATTATTCAAATTATAAAAGAGGTAAGAAATTTAACCCGGACAAAGCCCAACGTTATCGTTCTGGTGGTAAGTACAATCCAATTACCTATGTTCGTAAATTTTTTGTTGAACTATTTAGATAAACCAATTTTTAAGATGGTATTTGTGAATACAAAGTAATCAGTATTCATGCATCCATGGCAACCGGTAGTCTAGAATTCTGACCTAAATAAGAAAGTACCTGGTACTTTTATAAAACAAGTTATGCGTTGAGATGATGGTAGAGTTTTTTGAGATAATCCAGTGCCGAATAAATTGAAAGGAACATCGAGATATAAATCAAGACCATCCCAATATCGTGAATGGGGAGTCTTGCAAGGGCAGAGTACGTGCTCATCATCAAAAAGCCTAAGCCAAAACCTTGAAAGTACACCTTAAGCTTGCCTGACATCGAAGGTAAAATAGAAAGGCCGCTGGTTTGTGAATAAGCACGAAGCCCATTGATCACAATCTCTCGTGTTAACAAAATCATAACCACCCATGCTGGCATCCAGTTTTGATAAACCAGTTGAATCATTACACAGAGTACAATGATTTTGTCCGCAATTGGGTCGAGTATTTCTCCAAGCACTGTTCGTTGATTTAAAACACGTGAAAGATACCCATCAATTTGATCCGTGATAAATGCCAACCCGTACACAATGGTTGCCCAAACCAAATGCTTTTCAGATACAACACCTAGATATAGCCAATAGACAATCAGTGGGATGGCAAGGATACGCAAAAACGTCAAAATATTTGGAATGGTGAGAATCTTGGACCGGTTCATAACGATTATAGAAGAAAGCCTATCATTAGCTGGAGCGAAATTCAGCGTAATATTTTTTTATTTTCCGAACGTACTCTATGGTTTCTGGAAACGGTGGAATGCCTTGGTATTTTTCAACCGTTGAAAGCCCTGCATTGTACGCGGCGAGTGCTAACGATGTATTGCCCTGAAAATGATCCAGTAGCTTTTTAAAGTACCGAACACCGGCATCAATATTAGTTTCAGGATCAAAAGGGTTGTCGAGTCCAAGTGATTGTGCTGTCTGTGGCATGATTTGCATAAGGCCTTGGGCCCCTTTTCTTGAAACCGCTTGCGGGTTGAAGTCTGATTCAGCCTTAATAATGGAGTGAATCAAACGTATGCTCACACCATATTTTCTGGATGCAGTTGATATATAAGGGTGAAAGCTTGAAGGGGTAGGATTGGCGTTTTTCCACCGGCTTCTTGTTTCATAAGGTTCATGGGAAACGACATAGGCTTCTTTGGGTTGATAGGTGGCATATTCTGCCTCCACAGGGGGGGTGTCTGAGTACACAATTTTGCCATCCACTTCATACGTATAGAACTCTGTTGCGTTTACAGTGCTTGTAAAAAAAACAAGTGAAAACAATAAGATAAATATTAATTGATGATGTGCTTGTAAAGGCTTCAAAATATGCTCCAATCCTTATTGTACCACAAAAAAAATGATCACCAATATTTGCAATATACATATTGTCAGTGCCATAAATGTTGACAATATGTATATGCTCATATATTGCTGTGAATATACATCGATAGGAATCACACTATGAACCGTAAAAAAATCTCAACGACTGTGTACATTACTGAAGATCAAAACGATCGTTTGAAGCTGTTGAACAAACGAACCAAAGTTCCTGTCGCTGAATTCATTCGTCAAGGCATTGATTTGGTTTTAGAGAAGTACAAGGACCAAATCCCCGGCCAAATGACATTCTAATATTTTATGAGTTCTTGGCCAAAAGGCCAGAAACACATCTGTTGGCAGTATTTTCTATAGAAAAATCCAAATTCTTTAAAGTGGTATCCATGAATACAGATTCATGAATTAAATATGCATCTAATGCAATCCACGCATAATCAAGTACACTTTGAGTCGTTATGCTGAAGATTCAATAAAATAATTCATTCATTACTTACTGCAATGAATGGAGAATGTAAGGTTTGGTCATTTTGAAAGACAATATATTGAAAAATGTACGTGCAATATCCAAACGATCCAAGTTCTTCATCTCCCTTTACAAGATTCAATGAGGCCATTGTGCCTACCCAGTAGTAATTCGGAGGATTGCTCGTTACAGCTGACATGCCAGCATTTTGAAATTCTATCGATGGTCTACAGTCACCTCCATCAATACTATAGTGAAATAGGTCTAGTTCGTCTGTTACGGAAATTTTATAATTTCCCGGTGATACTATGCCTATTTCTTCATTTCCTCCATCGTCTGTATTGCCCCAATAAGAGGCGTAGGTTCCATGAAGACGTTGTCCCACAGGCAAAGGTTTGCCTAAGTTGGTATTGCTTACTTTATCTTCAACCGCCCCTAAAGTATTATTCGCTGGATTAAATGCTAGAATGTGAAAGAAATTGTTTTCTAAGAAATAAGATTGTTGAGCTTTGTTGATGGCGCCTACGAACGTATAGGCTTCGGCATACTTTGCTTTTCGAAGGTATTCTTGGAACGCTGGATAGGAAATTGATGCAATGATTCCGATAATGGACATAACAATCATCAGTTCAATCAACGTAAAACCAGAGATTGTCGTTTTTTTATGCTTGCGAAATTGGACGGCTTTACTACAGAGCAAAAACATACTTTTCATAATACCTTAAATCTTTAGAATGTCATAATGACCAAAAGTCCTAGAAAATATGCTCCAAAGCTACGGACAAGTTTTACGGATCAGACATTGAATCCAATCGAAAGATAGTACGTGCCTGTATCAGATACATTCCTACTTCATTCTGGAATGGTAAAGACATCATGACTTGTTTTGAGAAATAGGGTAAGAGGGGTTCCCTATGTCTACGGACCTGACACATATTCGTAATTTTTGCATTATTGCCCATATTGATCATGGCAAATCTACACTTGCCGATCGTCTTTTAGAACTTACAGGTACCATTGATAATCGAAACAAAGCTTCCCAAATCATGGATAAAATGGAGCTGGAACAAGAGCGCGGCATTACCATCAAAGCCCAAAGCGCGCGCTTGATGTACAAAGCCAAAAACGGACAAAAGTATCAATTCAACTTGATCGATACACCGGGACACGTGGATTTTTCCTATGAAGTTTCGCGAAGTTTAAAAGCCTGTGAAGGCGCGCTGCTTCTTGTTGATGCGTCCCAAGGTGTTCAAGCCCAAACATTGGCGCACACCTATGAAGCCATTTCTCAAAATCTAGAGTTGATCTTGGTTTGGAACAAAATCGATCTTCCCAATGCAGACATTGCACGTGTTGGACAAGAAGTTGAAGATGTCATTGGCCTTGATGCCTCTGAGGCCATCTCCATTAGTGCAAAAACAGGGGACAATGTAGACGCCATTTTAGAACGTATTGTTACGGCGATTCCAGCCCCCAAGGGTGACGCAGCAAAACCCTTAAAAGCACTACTTTATGACAGCTGGTACGACCAATACCTTGGCGTTGTTTGTTTGATTCGTGTCTTTGACGGACAAATTAAAAAAGGCATGAAAATTGAGTTTATGTCGACAGGGCACAGTTTTGAAGTTGAGCGAGTAGGAGTCCTCAATCCATTTGCAACTGTTGTCGATAGCCTTTCTTCCGGTGAAGTTGGATTTTTTGCAGCAAGCATTAAAGAAGTAGCAGAAGCCAATGTGGGTGACACCATCACTGAATTTAAAAACCGCACTGCAGAACCGCTTGCAGGATTTCGATTTGTTAAACCAACCGTATTTTGTGGAATTTTTCCAACAGGTGAAACCGATATCAGTGATTTACGAGACGCACTGGAAAAGCTCAAACTCAACGATACCTCTATTTCTTTCGAACCTGAAAACTCAGTTGCGCTTGGCTTTGGATTTCGTTGTGGTTTCTTGGGTCTTTTGCATATGGAAATTATTCAAGAGCGGCTCGAGCGTGAGTTCGAAGTAGAAATCATTACCACAGCACCAACAGTTGCGTACAAAGTCCACACTACAGATGGTCAAACCATTGATGTAGACAACCCCGCCAAACTTCCTGATCCACAACAGATTGATTTTGTGGAAGAACCAATTGTCGAAATTACAATTCACACCCCCCAGGAATTTTTAGGCAACATTTTAAAACTCTGTGAGGAAAAGCGCGGGCAACAACTTTCAATGGAATACATGTCGCCAACACGATTGATGGTAAAATATGATTTACCCTTAAATGAAATGGTGTTTGATTTTTATGACAAGCTCAAATCGTCCTCCAAAGGTTATGCTTCCTTGGATTATGAATTCAAACGATTTGAACGTGCGCACATTATTCGACTGGATATGCTTATCAATGGTGACAAAGTAGACGCACTTTCCGTCATGCTACATAAAGACAATGCATATTACCGAGGTCGTGAACTTGCCAAAAAACTTAAAAGTTTGATACCCAGACAAATGTTTGAAATTGCCATTCAGGCTGCCATTGGCAGTAAAATCATCGCACGGGAAACACAATCTGCTTTGCGCAAAAACGTAACGGCAAAATGTTATGGCGGGGACATCTCGCGTAAGCGAAAGCTTTTGGAAAAACAAAAAGAGGGTAAAAAACGCATGAAACGTTTGGGTAACGTAGAGTTACCACAGGATGCTTTCTTGGCTATTCTTAAAGTTGATGAATAGATCTTATTTTTTACTTTGAAACCATCTTTGCACATATTGTGTGATCGCATACATATTCCTACCAAAGTCGACTCCGCTCACATACGTTCGCTACAAACGACTTTGTACGAAATATATATGCGATCTTCACAGAAGCAGTATTGATCTTCAAATAGTAAGGGAGAGAGAACCAAAGGAAGTGGACAAATTGCATCCTGCAATTTGACTATAGTACTTATCTTTCCACCTCGCGGATTAAGATATTGATTTGTAAACTGTATGGCTGATGATATTTTCTTCAAGATTAGCTCTTCAAAACAAGAGGCATGGATCATATTTCGTACAGGCGACTCTGAGTGCAAGCGAATGGAGCATGGTAGGAATATGATCCATGCCAGATCATTGTTTGAAACGCCATGAAAGCACCTATCCAACTAAATCCATGATTGTATCTTTGAACGGGCAATCTTTTTGATGAAAATCAATTGCAAACCGTTTTCCTATGACCCTATATGTAGGGTAGGAGTTTATTTGTTAAATCATTTGCGCAAGTTGGTAGGCTTTGCTATAGGTCGAACTCGTGCGATCGGTACGAAGAACACATGGCGGAACTTTCATTGATGCTCTTAGTGTTGTTGCTTTTGTAAGCCTAGTTCTAGGCGCTTTTCTCTACTTTCCCATTGCCGTTGATCAAATGAATCTTGAAGCCCTTATGGGTGAAGTTACATTACAAAAAAAACGTGTTAGCGATGAAGACCTGATCAAAGCTTTTGTCGACGAAGCAGAACGTGAATACGATATCATTCTATATGAAGATGACATTGAAATTGTTCGAACTGCCAAAATCATGACCTTGTATGTAATTTGGAGACCCATTATTACTATTCCCATCATTGGATATGAATTTGAGCTTGAAAAAGAGCTTGAGAGACAAAGAGTGGTGCTCAATTGATACCCGTAACAAATAGCTGTTTAGACCTTCGTGCTTGGACGACCGAGCACTACATGTTTTTTTTTAACTATATTTCTACGCTCCAATCCAAAGGCTTTGATTCAATTCCACAACTTTATAAAAATCGCTATGTAGGCCTTATTTTTCAAGAGCCCAGCACAAGAACACGCATCTCATTTGAAAAAGCGCTTACACATCTGGGTGCCACACCCATTGTTGTGGAGGAACATTCAAGTCT
>JAGRAZ010000017.1:26298-29325 GCA_020434345.1 Bdellovibrionales bacterium | reverse complement strand
TATTCAAAAGAAAATAATTTATGCTTTAAGCAAAATTCTTCAGTGAAAAATTCATCTATAAAAGTGACATCATTATAAATTTTTCTGACCTCAAATATTTTATCTCTGCCTTTACCTAGTTTGCGATCCCAACTGTTTTTTTCACGCATATCTGTACAATCATCAAATTCTTTTCCAAATTTTCCTTTATCCCACCGTTCTTCAATATCTTTAAAAAGCTCTATTCCAAGCTTATAAGGATTTAACCGACCCGGTTGCGTTGCCAATGTACCGGAATGGTGGTCGGCATAGTCTATGAGCTCGGAAGCATCCAATATATTTTGTGTCATCATTTTTGAGTGCCAATAACTAGCCCATCCTTCATTCATAATTTTTGTTTGTGCCTGAGGCGCAAAATAATAGGCTTCTTTTCGAATAATCGTAAGAATATCTCTTTGCCAGTTTTCTAACGGCGCATATTCTATTAAAAATCCAAGCACATCTTTGAGTGGCTCTGGTGGGTATATCTTTCTCTCTGTTGATTCCTTTTTCAACAACTCTTGCTGCTCCTGTAAATAAGCGGGTGGGTTGACATAAGAATCCATATAATCTTTGCTTTTTATTTTTTTTATCTCTAACTGTTGGGGTTCGGTTTGGGTTTTTCTTTGAATAAATACACCATGGGGATCAATTAAATTGTCTATGGATAAGCATGTGTCTAAAAATTCTTCCACAGTATCGTGGCCGTATTGATCTATATATCTTCTTATCCGTGTAGCATGATTGGCCGTTGTATCGATCATTTTTCGATCTGTTTGAGAAAACCAGTAATTGTTCTTAAAAAAATCGCCGTGCCCGTACACATGTGCCATCACCAATTTTTGATCAACAAGTGGGTTGGATTTTAAAAGGTATGCATAACAAGGGTCGTTGTTAATCACCATCTCATAAATTTTTGATAACCCATATTCATACCCTTTAGAAAGCTGATCATATTCCATTCCAAAACTCCAATGAGGATATCTTGTTGGAAAACCACCATATGCAGCCACTTCATTAAGTTTCTCAAAATCAAGCATTTCAAAAATGGTATGAAAAAAATCTAAATTGTAAGAAAGAGCTAATTTCTCAATGCTTTCTTTGATTTTCTCTAATTCTACAGGGAGATTGGCCACTATTTTCCCTTTCCTAAAAATGTTTTAATTGAAGCGTAAATATCTTCTTTGGTATCAATTTTTGAAGTAATTAAATTCTCTTCCTGTAGTTTTGATTCAATATCTTTTAAAAATTGTCCAGATCCATATTGCGATTCAACCTGACCGTAACAAAATAGATTTACATTCGGTAAAAATTGTTTCTGTATAATATCGATACATTTAACAGTATCTTCACTTGACCAGTTGTCTCCATCTGAAAAATGAAATACATAAATATTCCAGTTCGCAGGTCCATACTGTTCTTGAATTAATTGGCTACATAAATGATATGCTGAAGAAATAATCGTACCACCGGATTCTCTTGTTTTATAAAATGTTTCTTGATCTACTTCCTTAGCTTGAGCATCGTGAATAATATAACGGGATTCAATATCTTTGTATTGAGATCTAAGCCACGTGTCGATCCAAAAACTTTCAGTTCGAACAATTTCTTTCTGCTCTGCACCCATTGAACCCGAAACATCCATAATATAAATAATAACTGCTGAAGTTGTGTTCTCAAGCTTTGTACTCCAACTTCGATAACGCATGTCATCTTTGATTGGAATAATGACTGGATTCTCTGGATTATAAATACCGCTTGAAATATTTCTTTTTAACGCTTGTTTGTATGTTCTCTTAAAGTGTCGAAGGGAATTTGGGCCAACAGATCGAATACTATTATATTTATCCTTCTTTGATTGAAGATTCTGCTTTTGGCCTTTGGGTTCTATGCGCGGTAGCTCTAACTCTTCCCCTAAAATTTCTGCCAACTCTTCTAAAGAAACATCAACTTCAAGGATATGTTCCCCCGGCTTTGACCCAGCTTTACCAACTTGTCCTTCTTGTCCAGGTCCAACAGACTGCCCTTCATCGCCTTCACCTTGACCAACACCACCTTTTTTTTCAAAATCATATTCAAAGTGAGGAAGGTTAATGCGTGGTAGTGGTATCGAAACAAATTCATTACCCTTTTTTCCGACCATTTCCCCAGTCGTCATGTATTTTCGCAAATTTTGTTTAATTTTGCCGCGTACAATTTTTTTGAATCGGCTTACATCTATTTTGATCTTTTTCGTCTCAAAAATATTCATTAATTTTGTTTCTTACTGTCGCCCCTAGCAAAAATAGACGCGACAAAATGTAGTACATCTGTTGCAGACGTTTCGTCATAACCGTAATTATTGATCAAACGCTGTTTAACAACATCTATTTTGGATTGTGTTTCTTTATCTACAACACTTGAAACAAGGCTTGTAAGTTTAATAGAATCTTTCTGATCCTCAAACAATTTAAGCTCCAACGCTTTGTGAAGACGCTCATTGGTTTTATAGTCAAAAGACTTTCGTTCTACTGCCAATGCGCCAATATAGTTCATGATCTCTTTTCTAAAATCATCTTTTCGTGATTCAGGAATATCTATTTTTTCCTCAATAGATCTCATCAAACGCTCATCCGGTTCATCATCAGATCCAGTATATGAATTTCTTACTTTTTCATTTTGCGTGTAAGCTTTTACATGATCAATATAGTTGGCACACAGTTTTGCAATTTGTTCCTCATCTGCACAAATAGCACGCTGAACCTCATTTTTGACAATATCTTCATATTCTTGCTTAACGATTAAAATCAATTCTCGATATCTTTTTCGTTCTTCTTCATTCGAAATCAATGAATGACTTTTTAGACCGGCATCAAGTTCATTAAGCACCATAAAGGGATTAATACTGTGGTGATTTCTTTCATCTACAAGTGCATTTGAAATTTTATCTTGCACATACCTTGGTGAAATACCGTCTAAACCTTCTCGCTCTGCTTCTTTACGAAGTTCTCGAATATTTTCTTCTGTATA
>JAGRAZ010000017.1:0-26201 GCA_020434345.1 Bdellovibrionales bacterium | reverse complement strand
CTGATACGTTTTTTATTATAATCCTTTTTATAAATTTTGATTTCTTCTCCCCACTTCGTAATATAAGGAATATCAATTTTAACGGTACGATCACGAAGCGCTTCCATAAATTCGTTGTTTTGAAGTTTTCGATATTCAGGCTCGTTTGTATGACCAATAATAACTTCGTCAATATCAGTTTGTGGAAATTTCTTTGGCTTGATTTTATGCTCTTGTGAGGCACCTAAAAGATCATACAAAAACGCAACATCCAATTTAAGAACCTCTACAAACTCAATGAGCCCTCGGTTGGCTATATTGAATTCTCCATCAAAATTAAATGCTCTTGGATCTGAATCAGAGCCATAATGAGCAATTTTTCTGTAATTGATGTCACCTGTTAATTCTGTTGAATCCTGGTTTTTTTCATCTTTTGGTTGGAACGTTCCAATGCCAATACGATCTCTTTCGGAAAGAATAAGTCTTTTTACGCGGACATGTTGCATAACTTTAGACCAATCACCTCCATAATGCTTCATGAGCATGTTAAAAATTTGTCTGCAGGCAGGATTTAAATCTCCCTCTATTAATATTTCATAATTTGATTTTCCACTTCCGTTGATTCGCTCTTCAATTTGACTTCTAAATTCTTTGGGTATCAACAAAAGAGGGTCTTGATTCATTGGGCAATCAAATTCTTCCGCATCAATGATATTTTCATTCGGAAAATCGCTTTTTTTAATCACCCATGAATATGTATAGAGTGCTCCCTCGGGTGTTTTTGAATAGTTTTCAAAACCTTTTTTTAAGAGTCTTGCAACAGTAGATTTTGATGATCCTACTGGACCATGCAGAAGTAAAACACGCTTTTCTGTTCCGTATCTTTTCGCGGCACTTTTTAAAAAGGATACAAGTTTTTGAAGGCTGATATCTAAGCCATAGATGGCATCTTTTCCTTTTGTAATTGGATCACTAAAAAAATGATATTTCGTAATTGTTTTTTTTCCATCAACATAATTTTCCGATCCATAGGACAAAATCATGTCATACAGTCTTTGAAAGGCTGATCTTGCAACATTTGGATTTTTTTCAACAATCGCAAGGTACTCATCAAAGGTACCTTCCCAGTGCAATTCTTTGTATTGTTCAATATTTTGCTCTTTGTTGATCAGATGTAAAATTTCGCTCTGTGCCAAGATGCCCTCCTTACAAAATCACGCCTCACTACATAGTATAACATACTTGGGAATGAAACGAGGATTCTTGTATAAAAACAAAAAGTTAGGCTATTGGCGTGATCTGAATTTCGATCTGCATAGGCATCTCAAATGTAGCAAAAAAGTCGGAAATGATTTCCTGCGTCTCTTCTTTATAACTTTCTTTTAATAGACGTGGGATGCATACCAAGCAAGATGTTGGTTTGATCTGCATCATAGTCTGAACAATTTTTGGCAAAAGTCTTTTTAGTTGAAGCGCATTATAACTACGCCATGACCCCAATCCGAATATACAAAGCCGATTGGAAGAAAATGGAGGTCCTAAGGGAATAAGTGTACTTTCTCGAAACACACCCAGTACTTTTTGATTTACAATGTTTTGTGAAATAAAGCCGTTCAGTCTCCAATCGACCATACCTGCAATACCTTTTGGCGCGCCTAAATCTTCAAACAGTGTTGTACAAATAAGATCTGTTTGAATGTCCTCTACAAACTCAATTTTTTTATAGGGATCGATTGTTAACATATATGCTTTATACTACAAAGAATCAGGTTGATTCGCAATCTTATCTAAAATTCCATTGATAAATTTTGACGACTTTTCTTCTCCAAATTTTTTGGCAAGCTCGATCGCTTCATCCATAACTACTGATTTCGGAATGTCCTCACAATACAATATTTCAAAAATACCTAAGCGTAGAATATTTTTGTCAATTTTTGGAATTCTCCCTAATTTCCAATGATTAGAGGTTTTTTCAATATGCTTATCTAGAATTTCGAGTTTTTCGGTCACACCTTGAATACGGGAACGTATAAAAGGCATTTCACGATCATAACTTTCAAAATTTTTCTGAAAAAAGTCCAATGCAGCTTCAATGTCTAGTTTAGATTGTTCCATAAGATATAAGATCTGAACAACTTGTTCTCGTGCTTTAGAACGATTGCTCATTGGGCACTTTTCATGGAAACTGCAAGAGATAAGGCTGCATTCATTGCCTCTTGACCTTTATTACCCTTGGTTCCGTCTGCTCTTGATATTGCTTGGTCCATGTCTTTGGCTGTAACAATCCCAAATGATACTGCAACTGCATGTTTTCTGCCAATTTGGTCCAAAGAGGTTGAGAGCATATTGCAAATCAGATCAAAATGATTGGTACGTCCTTGTACCACACAACCCAAAGGAACAATGGCGGCATAGGTTTGAGACCTTGCCAAGCACTCTACCATTTGTGGAATTTCGTAGGATCCTGCCACTTGAAAGTATTGTAGATTCTCTTCAGGCACATTGGCTTCTATTGCAGTGCTTTTTGCACCTTCTATTAATTTATCGATAATCTCAGGATGCCAAGAAGCATACACAACTGCAATTTTGAAATCTTTGGCGATGTCTTGAGGTACTTGGGTTCTATTAATTTCTCTGTACATTATTCAATCACCTTTAGTAAATGACCTAATTTTTCCCTTTTGACTTGTAAATACTTTTTATTCAATCGACTTGGGTTGACTTCTATAGGTACACGGTCCACAACAGTTAGTCCATATCCTTCAAGACCTACAATTTTACGAGGGTTGTTGGTTAAAAGGTTCATTTTTTGAATTCCCAATGCGGAAAGAATTTGTGCACCAATGCCATATTCTCTTAGATCAGGTTTAAATCCTAATTTTTCATTGGCTTCCACTGTGTCATGACCCTTGTCTTGTAGTGCGTACGCTTTAATTTTGTTCACCAAGCCTATGCTTCGGCCTTCTTGTCGAAGATACAATAAGACCCCAGCTTTTGCTTGTGCGATTAATTCCAATGATTTATGGAGTTGGCTTTGACAATCACAACGAAGAGAACCCAACACATCACCTGTAAAACATTCGGAATGAACACGAACCAGTGTTGGGACATTTGGATCAATGTTTCCATGAACAAGAGCAACATGTTGATAATGATCAATGGATGATTCAAAAACTTTAATGGTAAATCCTTCTCCAAAAGAATTTGGAAGAGGTGCACTTGCAACCTCTGTAACAAGTGATTCATTTTCCAAACGATAAGAAATTAAATCTTCAATTGTCACAATTGGAATATCAAATTTTTCTGAAAATATTTTTAGATCTGGCATGCGTGCCATTGTGCCGTCATCTTTCATAACCTCACAAATAACAGCCGCAGGTATAAGTCCTGCAAGGCGCGTTAGATCTACAGACCCTTCTGTTTGACCTGCACGAACAATAACACCGCCTTTTTTGGCTCGAAGCGGAAATACATGTCCGGGACGGGCAAGATCATCTGGTTTTGTTTTTGGGTCAATGGCTGTAAGTATTGTTTTGGACCTATCTGCTGCCGAAATACCTGTGGTTACACCTTCTTTTGCTTCAATCGAAACTGTGAAGGCCGTTGTAAAAGCAGAAGTGTTTTTTGTTACCATGGGCGGTAAATCTAATTCATCACATCTGTCTTCTGTAAGTGACAAACAAATCAAACCCCGTGCATGCATCGCCATAAAATTGATCGCTTGCGGTGTTGCAAACTGAGCAGACAAAACAAGATCCCCTTCGTTTTCACGATCTTCGTCATCGACTAAAATAATCATTTTTCCATTTTTAAGGCGTAAGAGCGCTTCTTCAATGCTTTTTCTACTCATGATTCTATCCTTTGTATTTTATCCATATACGGTTGCAATTGCTTGATAAAATATTTTGCCATCATATCAAATTCAACATGCACTTTGTCTCCAACTTGTTTCTTCGATAAGTTTGTTTCACGCCAAGTATGGGGAATGATACAAACAGTACATTGGTTATTTGAAACTACATTGATGGTTAAACTTATTCCATCAATTGCAATAGATCCCTTTTCAACAACATATTTTTGAAATGAAGAATCAAATGTAAGACTTAAATCATAAGAATTTTCATTGCTTTGAATTTGATCAATGGTTGCAAGCCCATCTACGTGGCCAGAAACATAATGACCATCCATTGTTTGGCCAAACGTTGCGGAAAATTCAATATTTACAACCATGCCCTTGTTCCAAGTAGCAATATTTGTGACGTTTTTTGTTTCTTGGTTGATATCAAAAAAAATGGTTTTTTCTTCGACCTTGGTTACAGTTAAACAGCAGCCAGAAACCGCAATACTTTGACCTACAAAAATTGAAGGTATTTCTCCTTCAATGGTAAGTGCTAATTGTTCATTTTGATAAAAATCAACAACAGCTGTATGTGTAATAAGTCCAGTAAACATAATAGCGTAAATTCTCTATTTAAAGGTTAGACAGCATTTGGTCTTGGCCTAGTCTTATAGCAGATTGGGCCTGAAGTGAAAAGGGGTCAAGACCTAATGAAATCAAGTCCTTTGGCGGGTATGCCTCTGTTAGATCCTTCGTAGATTGATAAATAATCCATTGGTGCACATCAGGAAAAAAGCTCTTTAATAGCGTCGCCCCTCCTTCAATTAACACCGAACTATACGAACGCATTTTAAAAAATGTACAAATGGCTTCGTTGGTAAAAAACCCATGGGCTGTTTCAAGTGATACGGTTTCTATACCTTTTTTTCCCATCCATGCATGTGGGGTTGATTGCTTTGAATCATAAAGAAGAACAATAGGTCCACCCTCTTGTTGAAATATTTTTGCCTCAGGAGATATTTCAAGTTTTGGATCTAGTAAAACTCTGGCTGGCTTTCGGTTATGATATTTACCACGAACAGTTAGAATGGGATCATCGGTTTTCCATGTATTTTTTCCAACAATAATTGCATCAACCATGGCGCGCAATTTCATTGTTACTGGAATGGTGGCAGGATCAGATATTTGTAATCTTTTATTTATGTGTCCTATATATCCGTTTGTATCCATTGCTACTTTAGCAATGATATAAGGGGATTGATTTTGAATATAGTGAAAGAAAATACGATTGAGCTTTTGAATTTTTTTTTCTTCAACACCAACAATCACTTCTATGCCATTTTCTCTTAATCGATCTATACTCTGAACGATTGGATTTGGATCTTTACAGCCAATAACAACTCTTTTAACTTTTGATTTGATCACTTGATCAACGCACGGTGGTGTTTTTCCAGTATGAGAACATGGTTCAAGTGTCACATATAATGTCGCACCATTGGCACGACTACCCGCTTTTTCAAGTGCAACTTTCTCTGCATGAGATTGCCCATAACGTTCATGATAACCATCAGAAATTTTCTGATTGTTTTGATCCACAACAATCGCACCAACCATAGGATTGGGATTTACAAACCCTAACCCTTTTTGAGAAAGTGCCAGTGCCTTTTTCATCCAATACCTGTGTGTTTTCATTTATTTCCAATGTTTTTGAATAAAATCTTCTCGACCTGAACCTTTTTTGTACAACTTATAGCGAATCGCATTTTTCTTGTAATACTCTTGGTGATATTCTTCCGCCGGATAAAAATTTGTATACTGTCTAATTTCTACTACAATTGGTTTAGAAAATTTATTTGATGCTGAGAGAGCTTCCTTGGCACTTTGTGCTTTTTGTTTCTGCTCTTCATCATGAAAAAATATTACAGGCTGATACTGCGGACCGCGATCTGCAAACTGACCACCTGCATCAGTAGGATCAATATTTTGCCAGTATACTTCTAAAAGTTTCTCGAAATTGATTTTAGTAGAATCATAATAAATCTCAATAGACTCAATATAACCACTTTTACCCGTGCCTACATCTTGGTATGTTGGGTTTGGGGTTTTTCCGCCAGCATATCCCACAAATGTTTTGGTTACACCATCAAGTTCATCAAAAGATGGCTGTAAACACCAAAAACAACCACCTGCAAACGTCGCTACTTTTTCATTTATATTTGGGAGGTTTTTTGTATTTTCAGCATGGGTACAAGAAGAAAGAAGAATTATTAAAAGAAATAAAATTTGCTTAATGGATTTCACAAACAATTACAACTCCGGGTAGAGTGGAAATTTTTCACAAAGCTCCTGAACTTCACCTTTTACTTTTTCAATAATTTTATCGTTATCACAATCAAAAATGATTTCTGCAATCCAATTTCCAATAATTTTCATTTCTGATGTTTTCATCCCACGTGTTGTTAATGCAGGAACGCCCAATCGAATACCACTTGTAACAAAAGGTGATTCAGTATCAAATGGCACCATATTTTTATTGGTTGTAATACCTGCATCATCCAATACTTTTTCAATTGCTTTGCCTGTTCGCTTTTGTGATCGTAAGTCGATTAACATTAAATGATTATCCGTTCCACCACTGGTAAGTGTGATACCTTTTTCAACAAGCGTTTCTGCAAGCACTTTTGCATTATCGATAATATCCTGACTGTATGTAATAAAAGAAGGCTGCATGACTTCTAAAAACGAAACTGCTTTGGCTGCAATCGTATGCATCATGGGCCCGCCTTGAATGCCGGGAAAAATACGACTTGCAACCTTTTTAGAAAGCTCTTCGGTTGAAAGAATAATGCCACCACGGGGACCACGTAATGTTTTGTGTGTAGTGCTTGTTACAAAATGACAATAAGGAATTGGACTTTCGTGGTGATGGGTTGCAACCAACCCAGCAATGTGCGCCATATCCGCTAAAAGATAGGCGCCGACTTCATCAGCAATTTCGCGAAATTTCTTAAAATGGATCGTACGTGGATATGCGCTTGCGCCACAAACAATCATCTTGGGTTGATGTTGTTGTGCTAACTTTCGAACTTGATCATAGTCAATGACCTGCTCCTCTTGTGTCACGCCGTAATGTACAAAGTTATAAAGCTTACCTGAAAAATTAACAGAACTTCCATGGGTTAAGTGTCCACCATGTGCAAGATCCATGGCTAAAATCGTATCCTTTGGTTCAAGCACAGCCATAAAAACAGCCATATTGGCTTGCGAGCCCGAATGTGGTTGCACATTGGCATAATCAGCACCGAATATTTTTTTGACTCTGGAAATAGCGAGTTCTTCCATTTCATCTACAAACTGACATCCTCCATAATATCGTTTTCCCGGATATCCTTCGGCATACTTATTGGTAGGCGTTGATCCCATCGCCTCTAGAACTGCAAGAGAAACAAAATTTTCAGAAGGAATCATCTCCAAGTGCGATCTTTGCCGATTGGTTTCTTTAACAATCAAATTGTATATTTCTGGATCTGTTTGCGTAAGATGCTTATGCATAATTTTACTTTCCACTGGTTTCTAGGTTTGTGATTTTATCAAGGCGTCTTTGATGACGATCACCTTCAAATTTTGCATTTATCCAGGTATCGACCATTTCAATTGCAAGTTTAGGATTTGTCATACGGGCACCTAAACACAAAACATTGGCGTTGTTATGACGTTTGGCCATTTCTGCCATTTCTTTATTTGTTACTAGTGCTGCACGGACACCATGAATTTTATTTGCCGCAATACTGACGCCTATCCCTGATCCGCAAATAAGAATTCCATTGGTGTTTGCATTTATTTTGTCTGCTACAAGTTTGGCAAAATCTGGATAATCAACAGAAGTATTATCAAAGGGACCAACATCCATGACTTCAATATTTTGACGTTGAAGATGAGCAACTAGTTCTTTTTTTAATTCTACGCCTGCGTGATCCGACCCGATGGCGATGTTCATGAAAACCTTTTAAGAATCAAGGTTCCGTTGGTTCCACCAAAACCAAACGAATTGGAAAGTGCAAAATCAAATTGATGTTGTTGTGCAGTATTTGGAACATAATCCAAATCGCATTCAGGATCTGGGTTTTCTAAATTCACAGTAGGTGCGACTGTTTGGTTTTGTAACATCAAAACGCAGTACACAGCTTCTACACCACCTGCACCGCCCAACAAATGACCTGTCATAGATTTTGTCGAACTTATTTTTAATTTTTTAGCATGATCGCCAAATACTTTTTTGATCGCCATGGTTTCAAATTTGTCATTGAGTTGTGTAGATGTTCCATGCGCATTGATATAACCGATATCTGTTGGTGAAATTTGTGCATCTTTGAGAGCATGCTGCATACATTGAACTGCGCCCGCTCCATCTGGTGCTGGTGCTGAAATGTGATAGGCATCGCTCGAAAGTCCATATCCGATTACTTCGGCCAAAATAGTAGCGCCTCTTTTTTTGGCATGCTCCAATTCTTCAAGCACAACGACACCTGCTCCTTCACCAATAACAAAACCTTCACGATCTCGATCAAAAGGACGTGATGCTTTAAGCGGTTCATCGTTGCGTGTTGAAAGCGCTTTCATGGCAGAAAAGCCACCAACAGATAGTGGTGTGATGCTTGCTTCTGTACCACCTGCAATCATGACATCTGCATCATCACGCATAATGATTTTTGCAGCCTCACCAATGCTATGGGTACCTGTTGTACATGCGGTAACTACGCAAAGGTTTGGTCCTTTGGCACCTGTCATCATAGAAATTTGTCCGGATGCCAAATTGGCAATCATTTTTGGAATGAAGAAAGGTGAAACGCGACGAGGGCCTTTTTCTAAAAGTGTGCGATGTGTTTCTTCCAACGCACTTAGACCCCCAATGCCTGTTCCCACAAGCGTACCAACTCTTGTTGCATTTTCGTCTGTAATTATAAGACCGGATTCTTGAAGTGCTTCTTTGGCAGCCACAACACCAAATTGTGTAAACCGATCCATTTGCTTCAAAGCTTTGTGCTCGATATGATCCTCTGGCACAAAATTTCGAACTTCTGCAGAAATTTGAGAAGCAAAGGCTGAAACATCAAACGATGCTGTCCTGCCCACTCCTGATTTTGCCTCCATAAGCGCCTGCCAATTGGCATGCTTACCGAGACCCAGTGGAGTAACTAACCCAGTTCCTGTAATGACAACTCTTCTTCGCATACGAAGACTTACAAAAACTTATGATTGGTGATCTTGGACGTACTTGATGGCATCTCCAACAGTTTGGATCTTTTCAGCGTCCTCGTCTGGAATTTCAATTTCAAATTCTTCTTCCATGGCCATAACAAGCTCAACAATATCAAGCGAATCAGCGCCTAAATCATTGAGAAAAGATTTTGAAGCATCAAGTTCAGAAATTTCTACATTCAGTTGTTCTGCAATGATTTCTTTAACTTTATTGTCTGTAGACATGTTTCCTCCACGTTAAGATAAATAGACTTTCGAAATTTCTACCACACTTCTTAAATCCTTGCCTACAAAAAACTCGATTCAAACGTGCTTAAAGGCGTTTTTATTTGATTTTAGGGTTAGGGGTGCTGTGAAAGAGGGGTTTTTAGAGGTACATGCCGCCATTGACTGCAATGGTTTGGCCTGTGATGTAACCGCTATCTTTTGAGACCAAAAAGGCAACAACCGATGCAATCTCTGATGGGCTTGCATATCTTTTAAGCGGAATCATATTGAGCATGGCTTCTTTTTGTGCATCTGTTAGCGCGCCTGTCATTTCTGTTTCGACAAAACCGGGAGCAATGACATTGACTGTAATTTGACGAGACGCAACCTCACGTGCCAATGATTTTGCAAAACCAATCAGTCCAGCTTTTGTTGCAGCATACACAGTTTGACCCGCATTACCCATTTGTCCAACAACAGATGACATCATAACAATGCGTCCGTCTTTTTTTCTTTTCATCATGCTTTTCAGTGCAGCTTTGGAACAAAGATACGCACCTTTAAGATTCACGTTGATGGACTGATCAAAATCTTCATCTTTATATCGAAGAAGAAGTCCATCAAGCGGAATGCCTGCATTGTTAACAAGCACATCCACACCACCAAACTCACGCGTGATGGTTTCCATAGCTGCTTCTACTTGTTTGTTATCTGCAACATCAAAGCCCAGCGAAGACGCGCTTAGGCCTTTGGATGTAATCTGCGCAACAACTTCGTCAGCAGCTTCTTTTTGCGAACGATAATTGACAATTACATGATGGTCTTGGTGCGCAAGGGCAATAGCAATTGCTCTACCAATTCCGCGTGAAGCACCGGTAATTAAAACAATTCGTTTTTCTTGTGTCATGAATGTAAAAAATTACACTTCAAGTGGAACTTCGACCACTTCTTTGTCCATGTAAAAACCACAAGATGCACAAACATGATGATATTTTACAAACTCACCACATTGTGGACATGCATGTGTATTTGATGGAGACAATGCGTGATGACCTCGACGCATATCTCTTTTGGACTTCGATTTTTTCCTCTTTGGAACTGGCATGATTTCTCCCTGTTCTTTCTATTTCAAGCTTGTAGAAAGGAGGGTCTATATCACAGATGAACAATTTTTTGTGGAAAAATTGCATGTTGGCCACAACCCTGACATCCCCCTTCAAGATCTAATGCGGTACCACAATGGCCGCAAAGACCTTGGCATGACTCATTGCATATAAACTGCATGGGCAGATCCAAAAGCACAATTTCTCGTATAATCGGGGTCAAATCCAGTTCTGGACCGTAAAAGAAGTACAAATCTCCATCTTCGTCGTCAATAGCGTTGGTTGCACGCAAAGACTGACATGTAAACTGGGTATCCTTCTCTATCATGTAGTTATAATTTTTGGTGCATCGATCACAATCTGGACATAGCGTGCCTCGAATTTGGGCTTGTACCCACACGTCTTCATCCATCTTGCGGAGTTTCACATCGCATCGTATGGGAGCATCAAAGGTGTAGGGGGAAGGCTTCGACCCTTCGGATGCATTCATGACTTCACTGGGAATCACAAATGATAGTTGTAAGGGATGATCCTCGGGGATCATTTGAAAGCGAATCACCATAAAAGTACCCTCCAGTGATATTGTACAAAACAATGTCCAACATCACCAAAGTTTTTTATGGTTTTTTAGTAAAAACTTACTCTTTTTTAGGTTCAGCAATGCTTAATGATGTACGAACGCCGGATGCAACATCCACGCAAACGTTCAAATCACCCATGGCTGCTTCATGGTTTTGTACACGAAGAATGCTCACATTGTACGAACCAGCTGCAACACCCTTAAGTGGAACAGTGATTTCTGATTTACCTTCTACAGATGGCTCTACATATTGAAACGTAATACCATCACCACGCGCTTTGTCGTTGGCAATTTGAACAAGCAACGCTGCTGGTTCATCTGAAGGTGCAATTGTAAATTTGAGCTCTCCATCTACTGTACCTGAAATGCCGGATGCAAAATTTGTGATTTCTTTATCCGTACTGATCACACTGGTCGGTGTATTAAAATATTGATACTCCGTACCACCGTTAGAACTAATGCCCATCGATTGAATCAGTTTTCGATCTTGAAAAAGAGCATCTGTGAGTGTGCCTTCGGTAATCTTTCCCTCACCAAAATAGGTACTTCCCTGTTTAGCAATACCAATATCTTGACCGACTTTATAATCTTTTAACGCTTCAGCGTCTGTTAATGCTTTAAGATTTTCACTGGATGCTTTTTCATGCAAAAACTTTACACTCAACGATGAAAATGGAGGTGAAAGTTTTGCTTTAGAATAATCATTGTCTTTATCAAATCCGGGATGAACCGCTTTGGATAAAATATACAAATCTAATTTTGCATCAATGGCTTCACTTGAAATTGCAGATGCAGATTTAAAATGCACATCATTTCCATTTAAAGCATCGTGCCAAAGTGCTGCCAAAATAACACCATTTGGACAATCAGAAGCGCTTCGAGAAAATTTGGCTTCTCCCAATACTTCACGTTTGCCGGTTTGATCTTTTTTGTCGGCTTGATTGACCATCGATGCACAGCCTGAAAGAAAAAGGCCCATCATCACTAAGCTTGTAATTTTTGTTTTCATACCTTTACGTTCTCCTTTTTAACTTTCCCCGTTAGAAGCTAAAGCTTGTTTGTAAAAACCAGAAATGTGTAGGTGTCCATTTGGCTCCTGCATTACTATGTGTCATTTGCAAACGATACCATGCAGTGATGCCAATGTTATCTGTCACTTGATGTGAAATCATAAGATCAGTTCGGTTTCGTTGTGCTTTTTTCAATGCGCCTGAATCAATGGTTGCTGTTTGGAAATTTTGCAAACGCAATTGATTTTTGATCGATACACTTCCACCCTTCCATGCCGATTGTGAAAGTTTTAAGGCAATGTAATGACCTTTCCAATCAAATGCATCATTGTTGGCCAATGTTGCAAATACATAATCATAATCTAAATTGACTTTGGGTCCTTTTGGAATTGCGTACGTTGCACCCATGCGTGCTTTGTTATTCATAAACCAAGAGTTGGGTAAAACTTCAGTTGTGCTAGAAGATAGAGGTGCACCACTTGTGGTTGGATCAAATGTGAAATCACCTTGACGAACATCATCTTGATCACTCGGAATACCTAAATCTGATCCAAGAATGGCACCATCAGGGAAATTAAAAATATCCACTGCGTATCCAAAAGTCGTTGTTAGTTCATTGGTGGCTTTATAAGAAAAATATAATGAGTTAGGACTAAAGATTGTAAATTCACGGTCTGATGGGTTTGCACGAAGTGAATAGTTAAAATCTAAACTTAACGAGCTTGAAAACTTATCGGTAATATCTAGGCTTAAACCTAGTGCAGTATCATGTTCAAAATAACGATCGGTGCCTTGAGATTTGTCATAAAACTCTTGCCAGATAAATGTATATCCCAAGTTAAAACCAACTTTTTTGCCTGTGCCTGTTAAAAATTCACTCGATAGCGATGCATTGGGAGAAAACTCTCCGTATGTTTGTTTTTCACCGCCGTTATAAGCAAGTGGAGACACGCTCAAACCCGGTGCAAAATTCCATTTGGTTCCGCTGGATGATTCTTCACTCACAGATTCAACTTTGGCTGGCGTAAGGATTTCACCAATGGGTTCAATCGTTTTCACTTCTGTAGGTGTTTCTTTACCCAGTTGAACTGGTTCAATAACTTGTGGTTTTTCAACTTGCGTAGGAGATTCAATAACCTCGATCTCGTATACAGGTGAATCCGATGTAATTTCTTCTTCAACAGGTTGTGTAAAACCAACCATGGGAAGTAGAGCGATTAGTGTAAAAACAGCAAATTTTTTCATATGTTTTTTCCTTCAGTGTTGCCAAATATCATAAAATGACATTATATGTCAATCATGATTGCGCGATACATCATCAAGTACCGTTCTACAGTAAAAAAGCAAGGCTCATGCCAGAAAGTAAAATTATAACTTACTGATATAACTATATATTTAGCTTTGATGGGTGGGGTAATGAAGGGGCAAAGGGGACAAACGTGTCCGTTTTAGAGCTGCGTAGACAAGGCGTTTTGAAGGCGTTCGTAGGTTTCTTCAACTGTTTCAGGCAACACGCGCGTTCCACCGAACAAGGGCATAAAATTGGTGTCACCCGTCCAGCGTGGCACCAAGTGATAGTGAAGGTGGTCTGGAATACCTGCACCAGCAGATTTTCCCGCGTTGATTCCCATATTAAAGCCCTCTGGAGCGTGGGTATGAAGCAAAAGGCGCATCATCTTCTGCGCAAGCTCCATCATTTCGCTTAAAACCTCGTGCTTGATTTGCTCAAAGTGCGATGAGTGTACATACGGGACCACCATAATATGTCCTGTATTATAGGGATACTTGTTCATCACAACATAGTTAAACTGACCACGGTAGAGGACCAAATTGGCTGGCCCATCCTCAAGCTTGATAAGTTCGCATAAAACGCAGTTCTTTGCTTTTTTACCCTCTTTGATGAACTTCATTCGCCAAGGCGTAAATAGATGTTCAAAAAAAGTCATCGAAGTAAATATTGTACACTAAAATTTTTGGGGAGCAGCGTTTTTTGACCTGTAATCGATTGAAAAAAGGTTTTTTCCTC
Source organism: Bdellovibrionales bacterium (assembly GCA_020434345.1). Lineage (GTDB taxonomy): Bacteria > Bdellovibrionota_G > JALEGL01 > JALEGL01 > JAGRMV01 > JAGRMV01. Next base: position 12,199 of record JAGRAZ010000017.1, on the reverse strand, counting down.
TTTGGGATAATAAAACGTATCAACATCTTTTGCCAAAATTGCACTTTTTTGTGCCGCGATTTCTACTGCCCTTTGAAGGCTACCCATTTCATCAACAAGACCCAACGAAAGTGCCTGTCTTCCTGTATAAATTCTTCCATCTGCAAGCTCTTTTACCTTTTCTAAATCAAGCTTTCTGCCACTGGCAACTGCTTCGACAAACTGTTCATAAATATCATCAATCATGTCTTGCATAAGTTTACGTTGGTCATCACTTAAATCTTTTAAAGGTGAGCCAATATCTTTATTGGCTCCAGATTTAATAACTTCCCATTTTAAATCAAATTTTTTTAAAACTTCTTCCACAACAAAAAATTCTGTAATCACACCGATGGAGCCTGTAACAGTTCCCGGTGTAGAAACAATATGATCACATGCAACACCAATATAATATCCGCCAGATGCAGCAGTATTACCAAACGATGCAATGACAGGTTTTATCGCTTTTGTTTTGATAATTTCATCATGAATTTCTTGGGAAGCGCCCACTGCACCCCCGGGTGATTCAACACGTACTACAATTGCCTTAACCTTGTCATTTTCACGAAACTTAATCAGACCATCAACAATTTTTTGCGCATCTGTAATAGGGCCTTCTACCTTAATAATTGCAATGTTACCGCTTGCATCGATTTCTCCGTACAAAAACGAAACAATCGCTAATAATTCAAGGGCAATCAAAACAAGAACTACGGTTGTAACCCACTGACGAATATTTTTCATAGTTTCCTTTGTGTATCTTAAGAAATGACTTTTTTATAGAAAATAAAAGTGCCAAGGAATTTCTTCCTTGGCACCTTAAGATCATTAAAAACAATATTAATGAGTATACGTATAAACTTGTTTACGCTTCCTCATTGTTTTTAAGTTTTTCTGCCATGAGATCCCCCAACGTAGGTGTTGCCTGAAGAGATTGTTTCTTCGACAATTGGTTACGTTGCTCTTTTGTCATTTCTTTCATAGACAGAGAAAGCTTTCGATCCTCAGCATCAATTGATAGAAGCGTTGCTTCAATCTCTTGACCTTCTTTAAAAGCTTCTTGTGGATTATCAACTGTCATTTCAGAATTATGAATAAGTCCCTCAACGTCTTGTGCAACTTTGAGGAAAATGCCAAATTCCGTAATTTTAACAATCTCACCTTTTACTTTTTCACCAATTTTAAAATTGGAGGCAATTTCTTTCCAAGGATCTTCTGAAAGCTGTTTGATACCGAGTGAGAATTTCTCAGCACTTGGATCTACGTTCAGAACAATCGCTTCAATCTCATCGCCCTTTTTAAAGTGGTTATGAGGATTTTTTGGTTTAGATGACCAAGAAAGATCAGAAATGTGAACAAGACCATCAATGTCTTTTTCCACTTCAACAAACAAACCGAAGTCTGTTACGTTACGAATTGTACCTTTAACTTTGGTACCTTCTGGATATTTCTCAACCAACACATCCCATGGGTTGGGCTGGGTTTGTTTGAGTCCCAGTGACATTCTTCGATTTTCTTTATCCATCTCTAGAACAATTGCTTCGACTTCATCACCCAAATTCAAAATTGCTGATGGGTGTTTGATTCTTTTTGTCCAAGACATCTCAGACACGTGAATCAAGCCCTCTACACCGTCTTCAATTTCAATGAATGCGCCGTAGTCTGTAAGATTCACAACCTTACCCTTAATTTTAGAATTTTTAGGATAACGAAGATCTGCATCTTTCCATGGATCTTCCGTGATTTGTTTCATACCAAGAGACACACGTTGCTTGTCTTTGTCATACTTCAAGATTTTTACTTGAACACGATCTGAAAGATTTAAAATCTCAGATGGGTTATTGATTCGCTTCCACGAAATGTCTGTAATATGTAACAGACCATCAATTCCACCAAGATCAATGAATGCACCGTAGTCTGTAATGTTTTTCACAATACCTTCTACAACACATCCTTCTTCAAGAACCTCTAGGGTTTTATCTCGAAGTTCAGATCTCTCAGCTTCTAGAATTGCACGACGAGACAATACAATGTTGCCACGAAGTTTATTAAATTTAATAATTTTGAATTGGTAAACGTTACCAACAAATGAATCCAAATTGCGAAGCGGTACTAGATCTACCTGAGAACCGGGTAAAAATGCTTTAACTCCGATATCCACAGAAAGTCCACCTTTGACTCTTTCAACAACTTTTCCTTCAATAACTTCCGCATTTTCACATGCTTCTGCAATTTCATCCCAAATTTTAAGTTTATCTGCTTTTTCTTTGGAAAGTGTGATGAGACCATCTTCGTTTTCAATGTTTTCAAGGAATACATCCAATGTATCACCTTCTTCAATGGTCACTTCGCCATCCGCATTTTTGAATTCAGAAAGGGGGATGAGTCCTTCTGATTTATAACCGATATCCACAGTCACATAATCGCGACCGACTTTAATCACGGTTCCAGTAAATATTTCACCTACTTGGAACTGTTTTTCTTTGGATATGGACTCTAAAAAAAGCTTTTCAAAGCTTCCTACAGAGGTTTGGTTAGGGTTTGTTTGATTTGACATTATAATAAATTTCCTTTCTTTAAAGGCTTTCCTTTGTAAGGGCCCTATAATGCAGAATATGCATACAATAGGCCTTTTACGAAAAACCTTTAGCCCATGAGTCATACAAAAAAACGCCTAAAAATGCAAAGTCTTTCTTGACAGGGGGGCCAAAAATCAATATAAACGGCGCCTCTATGGCAACACATAAATCAGCGATTAAACGTCATCGCCAAAGCGAGCAAAAAGAAACCTACAACCGTTGGTGGAAATCTCGCGTTCGCACTACGACCAAAAACTTTTTACAAGCTGTCGAAAACAAAGACAAAGCCGAAGCAACCACACTTTTGAAAACAGCCATCAAAGAAATTGATAAAGCTGCGACCAAAGGTATTTTTCCTAAGACAACAGCGTCACGTAAAGTAGCTCGACTTTCTAAAAAACACGCTTCTTTATAAGCTTCTAATCAAAACATTGTAGATAAGTGCAACATGATGAATGTTGTGTTTTTATTTTTTTTTAAAAGTGAAATCCAACGCCCAAAAGCCAATCAAACGTTTGTGGATTTCCCGGTGTTCCTACAGGTGACATAAAATAGTTGATATCACTATAGGCTTCGATGCGCTCATTAAGTGGCAATCGAACGCCTGTTGAAAATCGAAAGTCCAAAGTGTTTGCACTATCAATGCGTCCGTACCCGGCACCAATGAGTGCATGAAAGACAGCTGGTCCTAAGTATAAATAATTGTAACTAAACCCGGGCATCAATTGAAATCGAAAAGTTTGATTGACACCAAACAAAGTTAAAAGTCCAATGTTCATATTGTACCCTAGATCATAATAAAACTCGCCACCAAGACGAAATTGATCTTCAAAATCTGAAACATTAAAGCTTGGTCCTGCAAGTGCACGAAGATAGTAATCACCCGGATCTGCTTGGCTTGTAGAACAAAAAAAACCTACTACGATTACAAAAGACGCTACAAATTTTTTCATCATGGGGACAAGACTAACGTAATTTGTGTTGGATGACAAAAGATCCTTATATTGTCTATAACAGTACAGAGATAAAAGCAGTGGTTGATTAGAAAGTGTGGCGAGGCTCTAAATATCGATGGTCCATACGCCTCGCTCAACTTCGTTTTCCTTTTGGATGCGAATCTCAACCATGGAATGTTCAAAGTAAGGAGAGTCCGGCAGAGGCAATTCCAATGTAAGCTCTTTGATTTGTCGAGGGTGTGGAGGGACAAAAGGTGCGTCCAATGGGGCCTCTACCGGATGTATGTTTTTTCGGGGTTTCACTACTTATGAATAAAGCAAACCGCGTGCCAATCCTTATATGTTTATAAGTTACTAATATTGCTATATTTATTTCTACATTCGTTTTTATGTATTGCTTTGATTTTGCGCAGGTATTTGATTGAGCTAGGGCGTCCATGGGGCTTTAGCATCGCGAAGTGACAGGGTTAAACAAGTTTGATAGATACCTCAGGCAAGCCATGTCAAATCCATCCTTTTACGTAACAATCGGTCAAAACTCTTTTTTGGCCACCGATTTTATTGCACAAATCAAAAGTAGCATTCCTCAACCTTATGAAAGTATCTCTTGGGATAATAAAAGTAACAATTTTGCAAACATCTCAGATCTTTTAATGACTTATCCCATGTTGGGAACACATCGATTAATCATCATTGATCAAATCAAAGAGTTGGATGAAAAAGAACAGGCACAACTTTTATCTTATATTGATGCGCCCACACCTCAAACAACAGTGATTTGGAGAACCACAAAGATAGACCAACGAAAAAAATTTTCCAAAACACTTCTTTCTAAAGCAACAACCATTAAACTTGAATCTCCAAAATTATCTGAAATGTCAGTATGGGTTGATAAACTTTGTCAAAAAAGAAACATTCAAATTGCAAGAGATGCGAAACCGTTTTTGATTGATTATATCGGAACGGACATCGGCCGCTTAGATCAAGAAATTGAAAAACTTTGCCTTTTTGTACACCCCTCTACTGTTATTACCAAAGACGCTGTGATGAATTTAGTACTTAAACTTTCCGGTGATGATATTTTTGCAACCACAGATGCGATATGGGATCAAAATCAAAAGAAAGCATTTGAAAACTTACATTTCCTTTTTGAAAGCGGTGTAAGTCCATTTGCAATTACAAGCATGCTTGTCAGGCATGTACGTATTTTATTTAAAATACAAAACGCAATGAGAAAACGTGTACCTCAAAATCAATGGGCTTCGTACATTGGCATTCCACCCTTCACGATTGCAAAATATAAACAACAAAGCCAGAAACTCACAACCAACGCATGTGCCAAAGCTCTTTCTGTTTTGAGCCAACTTGATACCGATATGAAATCAACAGGCATTGGACAAAACCGTCTCTTGGAAAGAGCATTGATCTCTCTCATGCATCATTCATAAAACTATATTGATTGTATGATTACAGAATATTTTTGATTTTTAAGATATCCCGACTCATAGAATTATCGAATATGTCTTTCGTACAAAGTCGTTTGTAGCGAGTGAAACGAGCGGAGTCGACTTTGGTAGGAAGGCATATTCGATCAAATATCTCCAATAAATCTCTTTTATGAATTTTTTTTATTTCTTGCGTAAATTTTCGCGATCGAGCTTTCAATCCCCACACCCAATCTATGCGAAAAGAATTTACTAGAAAATCGAATATGTCTTTCGTACAAAGTCGTTTGTAGCGAGTGAAGCGAGCGGAGTCGACTTTGGTAGGAAGGCATATTCGATCAAATATCTCCAATAAATCTCTCTTATGAATTTTTTTTATTTCTTGCGTGAATTTTCGCGATCGAGTTTTCTCTGCTTTCCCTCTTCAAACCTTGCTTTTTCTTCTTTGGTTTCGGGAAGCAGGGGAGGGACGGGTGAGGGTTTGCAATTTTGATCAATGGCGACAAAGGTTAAAAGAGCTTCTGTTGTTAAAAACTGCTCTCCTGTCATAGGATCTTCAGCTTTTACATTGACTTGAATTTCCATTGAGGTTTTTCCAGTATAATTTACAAATGCATCTAGTACCATCAGGTGACCTACGCGTGCTGGCGCAAGAAAATCAACACGATCAATTGAAGCTGTCACCACAGGTTTTCTCGCATGCCGAATGGCGCATACAGCCCCTGCAATATCAATCCATTCCATCACCTTGCCACCAAATACTGTGCCTAGGCTGTTGGTATATCCAGGTAGAACATGTTCAATTTTTTGAATTCTTGAAACTGAGGGGGCTTTTCCTTGCATCACAAAGACAACTTATGTGATTTTACAATTAATTCAATCATTTTAGGTGATTCACAAAATTCTTAACGATTCCTCGTGACAAACGCTGCCAAAACCTTGTAAACATAGACCCTCTATGGACCTTTTTACTCAAGACCAACACACTGAAAATCCTCTTGCAGATCGCATGCGTCCAACAAGCTTTGGCGAAGTTATGGGTCAAGAACATTTAACAGGACCTGAAGGTCTTTTATCTAGAATGGTCGCACACAAAAAATTCCAACCTTTTATTCTGTGGGGACCACCGGGAACAGGCAAAACAACTGTGGCACAAATTGTTGCAAGTCTTGCAGGTTTTGAGTTTTTTTATTTTTCTGCTGTCATGTCATCCATGAAAGAAGTGAAGCAAATCATGCAGCGCGCGCAAAAAATAAAAGAAATTTCAGGAAAACCAACAATTGTTTTTATTGATGAGATTCATCGATTTAATAAAGCGCAGCAAGATGCATTTTTGCCTTACGTTGAGCATGGACATATTTTACTTATTGGTGCCACAACCGAAAATCCTTCGTTTGAAGTACGCGGTGCGCTTTTATCACGCTTACAAGTATTTACGCTGGAACCTTTACATAAAGAGCATATTATCAAAGTATTGGAACGTGCTATTGCAAAAGACAAATGGATTCAAGATCAAAACACTTTAATCTCACAGGATGTGATTCGATTAATTGCTGAAAAAAATCCGGGTGACGCGCGATCGGCACTTACACTTTTAGAATCTGCTATTAATTTTTCAACAGGAAGCGAGCTCTTGGTTGAAGACGTGCTTGCAGTTATGCAAAAACCCGACATGTATTATGACAAAGATGGCGAAGAGCATTACAATATCATTTCTGCGCTTCATAAAAGCATGCGAAATAGTGATACACAAGCTGCGCTGTATTGGCTTGCCCGTATGCTAGAAGCAGGTGAAGATCCTCTTTTTGTTGCTCGACGTATGATACGATTTGCATCAGAGGATATTGGCATGGCAGATCCAAACGCGCTTGTTTTTGCAAATGCGGTGAAAGAAACGGTTCATTTTATTGGTATGCCTGAAGGTAAGCTTGCGCTTGCGCAACTTGCTGTGTACCTATCCAACGCTCCCAAATCCAATTCAATTTACAAGGCCTATGGAAAAATTCAAAAAGATATTTCTGAAGGACATGTTTATCCGGTTCCCATGCATATTCGAAATGCGCCAACCAATCTTATGAAAGATTTGGGCTATGGCAAAGGTTACACCTATGCCCATGATACTAATGAAAAAATTGCGGACATGGACTGTTTACCAAAAGAGTTAAAGAATAAAGTGTATTTTGAGCCTACAGAAGAAGGACTTGAAAAAAGAATTAAACAACAAATGAGTGTCTGGAAAGAAAAACGAAATAAGAATCAGTTTTGAGTCAAGAGCACAACAGCCATCGCAAGCAAGCCTTCTTTTCTTCCTAATGCACCCATTCTCTCCGGTCTTGTTGCTTTGATACTTATCTGATCTATATTAATTTTTAAGACTTCTGAAATATTTGTTCTCATATCTTGAATATGTGGCGCGAGCTTTGGCTCTTCGGTAACAATGGTTGTATCAATATTTCCAATAGCATACCCATGATTTCGAATGGTTTGGTAAATTTCCAGTAAAAACTCTTGGCTGTTTCTGTTTTTATTTTTTTCATCTGTATCAGAAAAGAATTTTCCAATATCTCCCAATGAAAGGGCACCGAGCATAGCATCACAAATGGCATGAATAAGTGCATCTGCATCTGAATGTCCCAACAGACCATGGGTATGATCAATCTGAATGCCGCCTAAAATAAATGGTCGATTGGTAACCAAAGGATGAACATCTATGCCTTGACCTATACGTATTTTCATTGCCCAAGTCTCCATGTAGCCCAGCCAATATCTTCTGGATATGTAATTTTAATATTTGAAGAGGATCCCTGTATCACTTTGACTCTACCTCCAATATATTCAACCGCTTGTGCATCATCTGTAATTTCTATGTTGTCTTTCATAACTTGCTCATAGGCTTTTTTGATTACTTCAAAGAAAAATACTTGTGGCGTTTGCATGCTCCATACATGATTTCGATCTACAGTATGAAGAATACATTCATTTTCAACTTTTTTAAGTGTGTTGGTAACTGGCAAACCTAAGGCGGCACCATCAAATGGTTTTTCACATGCCTGTATGACATCGGTGATGTCTTGGTGAGAAACCATGCAGCGAACTCCATCATGGATGAGAACTTTGTTGGATGCATTTTTTATTGCACAAATTCCATTGTATACAGAAACCTTTCTGGAAGCTCCGCCTACAACTTTTTCGACTTCAGCGCTTAATACTTGATCCATCCACGCTTGGGGTACAACCACAAGAATTTTATCAATCATAGGATGAGATGCAAAAGTTGAAATTGTGTGTTCTAAAACAGTTTTGCCACCAATATCGTGATACTGCTTGGGAAGTGGATGGTTCATACGCGTTCCCAGTCCCCCAGCAGTCAATATGGCTGTAATTTTCATTTATTTAAAATACGATTGAATTTTTTCTTCAACTTCGTCTTCTTTTTCAGTCTTGGCAATGGCCAACTCTTTTACAAGCAAAGATCTTGCGGTATCGAGCATTTTTCTTTCACCAAATGATAGTGTTTTGGTTTTTTTCAAAACATACAAATCTCTCATTACTTCTGCAATTTCATAGACTGAGCCTGTTTTGATTTTTTCCATGTACTCACGGTAGCGTCGATTCCATGTTGTTGTATCAATGGTTACGTCTTGATCTTCAAAAATCTTAAATACCTTGGATACCTGACTTGTTGTGATGATTTCTCGAATGCCTGCTGATTTAAGTGCTGTTTTAGGAATCATGACTGTCATATCTGAATCAAGAATTCTCATGACATAAAATGTAAGAATAGAACCTGATATTTCTTTGTTTTCAACGCGTTCAATTTGTCCAACACCGTGCGCTGGATACACCGCTATATCACCAACTTTTAAAGATGTTTTGACCTGTGAACGCATCACAGGCTTTTTCTTTTTAGAGGTTTTTTTACGAGGAATGATTCGAAGTGGAGACGACTCTGTTACCGTTTCATTGATGGTCTTTTTTGTCTTTTTAACAGCAGATGCTTGGCGCGAAGTTGCTTCCTTTTTTTTCGGTTTTACTTTGCGAGAAACTTTGGAAACCTTTTTGGTCACCTTTTTTGTACTCTTTTTTTTCTTTGAAGTTGCCATCGTTTTAAATTGGTTTTGCTCCTATATCAGAAAAATGACATCACGTAAATAGCTGAAAATACTCTTATATCCATCCACAGCCCGGCATACAGATACAATGAAAAAAGTTATCCACAGCTGTGGATAAGTACATCATGTACCATATATGGTAGGTTTACTCACCTAGGTAGGGAAAGAGATCTGGATCCCACTCCACAACTTCATCAAAAGTCACCTGATAAAGTAATGTATCAATACCGGGAAAGGCGGATTTGCGCGCCTCAGTCCAAATAAAGGCGGGTTCGGCTTCCTGATAATCGGGATCCACAGATACAATTTCAATCTGATGCACCTCAGAAACAAATCCTCTTCCATCTCTTACAATGTAAAATGAAGGATTACGCCAATGTGCGTTTCTTTTTGTAGTGGTGTAGGACCTTGACGCAGTTTTTGGGCCAATGTCTCCTACTTCTGCATGTTGACCTTCTTGGTGCATATAAGAACGCGGCTGCTCTTTTGGTTGTAAATAGTTATGTTCATAATCTTGGGCAAAGGCATACATCGGACCCAAAAAAAGACAAAATACAGATACAATAATAGCGTTGTTCATCACGATCCCCCCAATCATTGATATGAAAATACCCTCTTTATGTACAACAATGCTCATCCTGATTGCAACCTCTAAAGCAAAAGCTCTAAAAGACATTGTGGATAAATCAGTGCTCAACCATCAAATTACGTATAACTATATGATATTATTATATATTTATATCCCCATATGTGGATAAGGTGCCATATATGGTACCCTACATGGTAGAAAGATTGAGATTGTTGATCAAGATAGACAAAACATCAATAGAGGCACCCTTACCAATTTCTCGAAAACCGGTAGGTGACGTAATATTGATCTCTGTTACATAGTCACCGATCATATCTAGGCCCACAATGTCGATGGTATGTTTTTGAAAGAAAGGGGCTAATTTTTCACAAATTTTTATTTGAGATGGGCGAAGAGGAATTACATCATAGGATGCCCCGGCAACCAAATTGCCCCTATGATCATCCAAAGACGGCTTGCGTACCAACTGAAATTCGATCGGTTTTCCTGCAAAAATCAGAATGCGCTGATCTCCTTTCGTGATTTCAGAAAGATATTTTTGCGCAAGAATCGTTTTTTGACCCATTTGTGTCATGGTTTCGACAATCACATTGGCATTGGAATCCTTTTCATCTACAACAAACACGGATCGTCCGCCCATTAAGTTTAGCGGTTTGATCACAATTTTTTTATGAAGTTTTATAAAATTTTTTATTTCTATTATCGACTTGGTCATAAGCGTTGGAGGCGTAATATCAGGAAATAAATGCAACGATGCTTTTTCATTAAAATAGCGAAGTGCTGCGGGTGAATTGATCACTCTTGCTGTGGTAAGGTCCAAAATATGTGTTGTATGAATATACTCTTCGTTATAGGGAGGGTCTTTACGCATAAATATTGCGTCAAAATCATCCAATGAAAATACATTCTGGCCAGTAATTTTATAATATGGATTTGCAGAAACATCGACTGTAATAATCTTGCCATGACCAAAGGCTTTTCCAGACAAAGCGTATAAATCTTTGGGTTCAAACACGACAATTTGAAAATTTCTTTTTTGTAATTCTTCAATAATTGCGATCGTTGAATCTTTTGCAACTACTAAAGAATCGAGAGGATCCAGAACAATACCTACTTGTCTTTGTGCCATGCTAAAATCTGTATCAATAATTAACTCTTGCGACTAATAAAATCGTTGGATCCATGCCACAAACCGTCGTATAGTGGAGGTCAGCTATGGGTAAATCGATACCAGCAAATATTAGAAAACTTGATGAAGAATTTTTCCAAAACGTTCGCTTTTTTGATGAATGGAAATATTTTTTTCCGACAAACTTTGATACGGAAAAAGTAAAATTTTTTGACGCTATAGAACATCGCCAAATCTATAATCCGGTTTTTGAATATATAGATATAGATGAACAAGATTTTGAAGCAATTGAGTCTATAAAATCTATGACTATTCCTGAAGACGAGTTCGGAAAACTGTATGCCCAAATCAAACAGCGTTTTTTACTTACTTTTGAAATGATTCAAAACCGACAAGCGCAAAGTTTTACTAATTTTGCGCAGAAAAAATATGGAATTCCTTCTTCAGATCTGGTGCAAGAAGCACAAAGCATACTGCGTAAATATCGAAGACAACCAATCCAAAACGCATTTAGTGGAATTCGCGTCATCATGGATCAATTAAAGGAACGACTTGTAAGTCTAAATATTACAGACTGGACAGTTGATATTTGCCAGGGCTACGTGTGGCTTGCCCGAGCCAATCACACAGAGCAAAAAATACTGCTCCCTGAAGGAATCTTGGTTAACGAAGCTTGGATTGAAAAAATAATTCAACTCGTCATTGAAGTTTGCGTTTTTCAACAACAAAATGCGCAAGCACAACCGCTTGAGATTTTTCGAGTGGGTCTTGATCGTTTTGAAGAAACCCAAGCAGGACTCTTTATCGAACTTGCACACCGCACTTCAACCATTGATAGCCAAATTTTAAGACGTCACGCTGGAGGTGTTTTGTCTTCTTATCTTGGTTTTCAATATTCATTCTGGGAAACGTATGAAAGGTTGAGCAATTTATTTTCTCCTCAGACCGCTTTTACGCTTACAGCGCAAGGAAAAATGGGACTTGTGGATACACAAGAAAAAGGTGGTATTTTGCATGGCCATCTTCCCTTTCAAGGGTGGAAAAAAATCAAATCGCTCACCACAGATCAGCTTCAATGCTTGTATATTGGCTTGGTGGGCATTGATCAAATCGACCAACTGCAAGCTTGGCTTGGTGAAGGAAAACTTGCAAGGCCCATTTTTTTACCACAAATTTTCCATCCATAAGCTTCCAATTAGTGCTTTAATCTTCAATACTTATCAATAAGCACGCGCAAAAATATGTTTGACAATCAGGGGTGCTTCGAGATAAACACAACAGTCTTTAGAATTTTCCCCGGTAGCTCAGTCGGTAGAGCAATTGGCTGTTAACCAATGGGTCGGCGGTTCGAGTCCGTCCCGGGGAGCCATA
>JAGRAZ010000016.1 GCA_020434345.1 Bdellovibrionales bacterium | reverse complement strand
ACCCCGATGCCACTGGAAGCACCGGTAATGAGCGTTATGGGTTGGGTTGTCATGGGGTTTTATGTATCAGATTTTGGTCTTCATCGGAATTCTTGTAGACAAGGCGACCGGTATACATGAATACTGGGTTGAGTTCATGTCCGTCGTCGCCTTAAGGGCTATGCCGGACTAGTCTTCGTAGAATAGAATGAACACGTTATGTAGAAAATTGAACAGTAGATCATAGGCCTGCCAGTCGTAGCTTTGAAGAAGCGAAGACTGGCGGGATGAGGCTTTCTAACTCGGTATATATCTATTTGTTATTATTGATATATAGACTTCGCTTAAAACAGGTTACCCGCAAAGTTACCCGTATCTCTTAGATCCTCGATCTGCCCCAACCTGTTGAAGCCCATCATACCAGATTGAGGAAAAGATGAAATCTCAAGGGTAGTAAGAATAAAGGTGTAAGAGTATAAGTTTGGAGCTGTACCAGATAACAAGAAATATGTTATCTGGTACAGCTCCAAAAACAGATATTGATTGATCCTTGGATAGATTAACCTTATAAAGATTTTGGGAGTAGACAAATGAATAGAAGAGAATTTTTACAAAAAACCTTTATCGCGCTGCCAATCGTTGCAATTGCAGCGTGTACCAATGATAAAAAACACCCTGAAGTAGAGGAAAAACCAAAGGAACCAGATACATCTAGCAGCGTTACTTTCGTGTCTGAAGATGATCCGATGGCCAAGAATTTGGCATATGTAGCAGATGCTTCTTCTGCATCTTCAGAAATGCGCGTTGAAAAAAGTGGTGTCAAAGGTATGGACCAATATTGCCATAATTGTATGTTTTATATCGCGGAAGATGGAAAATCGTACGGACCTTGTCAATTGCTACCCAAAAAAGGGATGGTTCACGCAGATGGCTGGTGTAAATCTTGGGCACCAAAACCTGCATAACGCATAGATATGTATGCAGGGTTTTTCTTGGTTTTTTTACTATCTGCTGAAGATAGTAGGAATGTAGAAGGTCGTTTGTTGGAAACATATGAATTTCTAGTAAAAACCCTAGAATTTGGTTAAATTTCCCTTTTGAGTTATACCTTTGACTGACCTACATTTCGTCTGGTCTTGGTTTAAGTAGCATTGGGAATATTTCGATTGCAAGTAGTGCAAAAGAAACAAACCACATAAGTCCAGTAAGACCTATCCAGCTGATATAACCTGCAGGAAATAAGATGGGACCAAACACACGGGAAAATGCGCCAAAAACGATGATACCATATGCCGTTTTCATCATGGTTGTTGCTTGAATTTTTCTGCCTGTGTGTCCAAGGGATACTCGACTTATCATTGCGACAATCATAATGCCCATTGCACCATAAGTAAGCGCATGCACTGAAGGTTGTCCCAGCTGTGATACGAAATGTAAGTGTGATGCGATATTTAGTGCGAAATGTATTGGTATCCATAGGTATCCGATAAAAAGAATGGACAAGATAGGAATGGAAAAAGACTTACGTATGGGCCATTTCCATAGTCTATATAAGTTTAATACCAATGCAAATGTGGTAAGCACAAGCCATAACGCAGATCCATATGGATCCAAATACTGGTACAGTGGCTCAAAGATAAGCGCCATCATTGTCAGTAAAAGAAAAACTTCCGCTTTCGGGTTCACCGCTTGTACATTGATGTCCAATGCCATTTTAGAGAAAAAGGGCAATACCCTCCCTGAAATGACCACTAGCATGGCACGCATAGCGCCCAGCGTAAGCCCTACCCATAGATTAGCTGTAGCAACGTTTTGAGCAAACATAAACACTGCACCAATGCACATCAATCCAACGGGAATAACGATAAACATATTTCGATAGTGTTTCGTTCGTAGAAATAACCTGATTAAAAATAAGGGTAAAAATATATACACAGCCAAAAAAAATGCTTGGTAAACAAATTTAGGAAAAACCATCGGAAAAAACCACATCACCTGGGCAATTGCAAAGAATATGAAAAAAGCTTTAAGTTTGTTTCCTGAAAGCGGGGGTGTATTTGTCCATTTTGCGGTGGCTGTTAGTAAAAAGCCTATAAAAACACTGATTACAAACCCATACAACATGGTTGCCGCATGCCACACAAAGTTTGAACCTACGGGTATCTCAATATCAAGCCACCCAAGATAGTGCAGTGTCCAACAACAGCTAGCGACAAGGGTTTGTACTATCGCAAGAAAGAAGAAAGGTCTAAAGCCTACTGACCAAAACGGATGTGTTTTTCTTTGGATCATTCAAATTGCTCTTTTATTTTATGAATGGCCGGTGCAGGATCTGCATATAGCCCATTTTGTTGGTGCACAATAACACCATTGGAATCTACTATACTGATCACATTGGAATGGCCAAACATGCCATTTTCCATTTTTTTATATTTCACCCCAAGAACAGCTGCCAGCTCCCTTACTGTACTTTCGTCACTGGTGTACATGTTCCAGTTGCTGCCTAGCATATGCTTGGTACTAAATTTTTTAAGGACACCTGGTGTGTCTTTTTCCGGATCAAAAGAAAAAAGAGAAATGCGTACTTTTTTTTGGATTTTTTTAGGAAGTCCTTTGGTAATCTTATGAATGTCACTGATAATCATAGGGCATGCGTACTCACAACTGGTAAAAACCATTGTCATTATATGCGTATCACCTTGCAAGTCCGACAGAGATATTACGTTTCCATCTTCGGTTTTCCATTTGGAATCAAGGTGATACATGGAATTTTCAGGGAGTTTATGCGTTTCTGCAGTCGCAATTCCTCCTGTAACAAATAAAACCAAAAAAAAACCAAATATGTAGTAATTCATTCTAACTCCTTTGCACACCGGAAACCAAGATTAGATACGGTATAATTTGCTTTTAAACTGCTCCGAAAAGCATAGCGCATAAATGTAGCATAATCGCCAGGATCCACAGAACCAGACGCACCAGAACCACAGAACATTTTTTGATCTAAGGTTCGATCTCCCCTAGATTCACCTGTGACCAAACCATTGTTGAAATCTAAAACCCATTCCCAAACACGTTCGTGCAAATCATATATGCCATATATATTTGCATCATTTTTACCGACAGCACCTAAAGGGTGACTGGTGGGGTTTCCATACCACTCTAAAATTTTCTTTTGAAAAGAGGCATCTTCATAAGCGGCAAATTTTTTTGTTGGGCTGGCTGCGGCAGCATATTCCCACTGCGCTTCTGTGGGAAGTGTTTTTCCTTTTGATTCGCAATAAGCTTTGGCTGCAAACCACGAAATAAAAACAACAGGAGCATCTTCAGGTGCCTTTTTACCAAGGGTTACGTCGTCTTTCCATAATTTGAGATACTCACTGCCCGCAAATAAACTTGGAACATTTGATTTTTTCCATTTTGGATTATTTTTTACAAACGATACAAAATCTTTATTGGTAACTGGATACTTATCCATCTTAAACGATTCTACCTTTATTCGCTTTGATGAATCTTCTGTAACTTTTAACAGTGGTCGATATTGACCTGGAGGAAGCATCACCGATAATGGGGTGCTTGTTGCAAAACAAACACCCCAAATCATAAGTAAAAAGACAATCAACAGGTTTCTCATTTTTCTCGCACTGCCTTAACATCCTCTGGGCTTACATTTTGGCCAGAATTGCCCCAGTTGTTATATACATAGGTTAATACGTTTGCGATGTCTTCATCTGTAAGTCGTTGGGCTGGCATCACACTGTCAAATACTTTACCGTTGACGGTGATAGGGCCTTCCAAACCCTCCAGAATCACTTTGATGGCTCTTTGTTTATCAGCATTCAAGTAGTCTGACGATGCAAGAGGAGGAAACGCAGTTGCCAAGCCTTTACCTTCTGCCTGGTGACAAGCTTTACAGTTTTGGTCATAGATTCGCTTCCCAAACTCCAAACGTTCTGCTCTGTTTTGCGCAACAACTTTTGGAGCTGGATCTTCGTCGATATTTTGGATGGTGCTGCCCTCAGGATGATATACCTTGTCTTCAAGTTTGCCTGAAAAAACGTTTTTATCATCTTTTCCAGTAACTTCGATCATACCCAAAGCACCTTTATTGAACGCACGAAAAATAGAGTGATCTACAAGAATATAAGTACCTGAAGTATCCACTTCAAATTCCACCACAGCTGACCCACCTGCTGGAACGAGTGTCGTTTGAACATCCTTGTTCGTCGTACTTAGGCTTCCTTCTGGGTGAACTTTGTCAAAGATCTCACCAATAACGTGAAACGAAGATATAAGATTCGGACCACCGTTACCAACATACAAACGAATTGTTTCGCCAGTTTGTGCTGGAAGTGATTTTTCACCAGAAATGGCATCAACTGCACCGTTAAACACAACATAATCTGGATTTTCTTCTAAAGCTTTTTCCATACTGAAAGGCTGGTGCCCTTGGTCACCAAAGGCACCCTTGGTATAAAACTCACTTTGCATGACATAATACTCTCGATCTACTTTCGGCAAACCCTCTTTTGGCTCGACCAGAATGAGCCCATACATTCCGTTCGCAATATGCATACCTACAGGTGCTGTTGCACAATGATAAACATACAAGCCTGGATTTAACGCACGAAATGAAAACGTGGAGCTATGTCCTGGCGCAGTGAAAGAAGATACAGCACCACCACCTGGACCGGTCACCGCGTGCAGATCAATATTATGAGGCATTTTACTGTCTGGATGGTTGTGGAGATGAAATTCTACCAAATCACCTTCACGAACCCGGATAAATTTCCCTGGCACCTTTCCACCAAAGGTCCAAAAAGTATATTCAACACCATCTGCAAGAGACATTTTCAGCTCAGAGGTTTCTAAATTGACAATTACTTTGGTGGCGTGTTTACGTGTGATTGCAGGAGGAACCTGAGGCGCATCGGTTAAAATAGCAACCTCCTCTCCTTTAATCACAGCTTCTTTTTGACTTTGATTGTTTTGGTTGCTCTGTGTACAACCAACCATTGACAGCCCCAACATTAAACAAAATAATTTTTTCATTGTCTCCCTCTCTTTTTTGTACAGTTGGGATATAGTAGACGCATGAGGCACTTTTTACTTCAGCAAAGTGTCCTTCAGTGTATATTTTCCCAATGTGTTTATGAATGCACCCAAAGATTCATTCAAAATCTTTTTTAGACCACAGTTTTTGTATATTTTGCAGGTGTTTGTTTTCGCATCAAAACATTCCACAATATTTAAGTCATTTTCTAAAACCAAAAACAGAGTTTTTAGATCAATATCGGCTGGGTGTTTTTTGAGGAGAATACCTCCATTTTTCCCTTTGATGCTTTCTATATATCCAAGAGTAGAGAGCTTGTGTACGATTTTGCCCATGTGGTGATAGGAGATATGATGAAAAGCTGCAATTTGTTTGGATGTATGGAGTTTGGTTGTGTTTTGATTGGATGCAAGAAACATAAGTGTTCGTAAAGCATAATCTGTAAATTTGGTAATTTTCATAAATCCTTGATTCGACAATGAATTAATATATACAAATCTGTAAATAAGTATATATATTGCATATTCAAAATATGCATTCAAAATATATGTCGTGTATTTAATGAACCAAATGCATTGCAATAGGTAGGTGGAGTGTCGTGAAGCAATACAGAAAATTATGGTTTTCTTTCCTCTTTGTTATGGTGGGCTCGTTTGCAGTCCTTGGATACTATGGATTGGAAATTTATCGATCTGCTCCTCCTGTTCCAAAACAAGTTGTCTTAGATGGCAATGTTTTGTTTGAAGGGCAGGATATCAAAGATGGTCAAAATATTTGGCAGTCGATGGGGGGACATAACATTGGTTCTGTTTGGGGACATGGTGCCTATATTGCTCCCGACTGGTCAGCAGACTGGTTGCACCGCGAAGCTGAGTATATTTTAAATACCTGGAGCCAACAGGAATATGCCTTGAGCTTTGACGCACTCGGAGAAGAACAACAGGCTGCGTTAAAAATTCGTCTAAAAAAAGAACTTCGTACCAACACCTACAACTCTGAGACCCAAACTCTTACCATTTCAGCTATTCGAGCCGAGGCCATTAAAGAGGTTGGTAAGCATTATCAGTCTCTATTCATGAATGATCCGGCCATGGAGGAATTAAGAGAAGCCTATGCCATACCTCAAGATACCATCAAAGATCCAACTCGTATGGAAAAACTCAATCAATTCTTTTTTTGGACATCATGGGCGTGTGTAACCAATCGACCTGGAAGTGACGTAACTTATACCAACAATTGGCCTCCAGAAGAACTTGTAGACAATAAACCAACAGGTGCGCTTCTAATTTGGACAGGTTTTAGTGTAATCTTACTTATTGGAGGCATTGGACTTCTTGCTTTTTATTATGCATCACGAAAAGAAGAAGAGGTCTCTGAAGAGGAACTTCCTGACAAAGATCCGCTCTTGGCACTCAACCCTACGCCATCTATGGCTGCAACGTTAAAATACTTTTGGGTGGTTGCAGCATTGATTCTTGTTCAAGTTCTTCTTGGAGTCGTAACGGCACATTATGGTGTGGAAGGAAATGGGTTTTATGGTTTTCCTCTGGCTGAATGGCTACCTTATTCTGTAAGCAGAACATGGCATATTCAACTTGCTATTTTCTGGATTGCGACCTCATGGTTGGCGACAGGGCTCTTTATTGCGCCAGCCGTTTCTGGATACGAACCCAAATTTCAACGTGCGGGCGTCAACTTTCTTTTTATTGCCCTCCTTATTATCGTTGTGGGATCTCTGGCTGGTCAATGGTTTGGCGTGATGCAGAAGCTCGGGCTGGCAGAAAATTTTTGGTTTGGACACCAAGGATATGAATATGTCGAGCTTGGCAGATTCTGGCAAATATTTCTTTTGGTAGGGCTTTTCCTATGGTTAGGCTTGATGACCCGCGCTATACTTCCTGCGTTCAAACAGCAAAAAGAAAGCCGTCATTTGCTGACCGTTTTCATGATTTCTTCTGCTGCCATTGCACTTTTCTATGCAGCGGGTCTTATGTGGGGTCGTCAAACCAATTTGGCCATTGCAGAATATTGGAGATGGTGGGTTGTTCATTTATGGGTAGAAGGTTTCTTTGAAGTATTTGCCACTGTAGTCATTGCCTTTCTTTTTGTGCGTATGGGCCTGATACGAACTGCCGTTGCAACTGCCGCAGTACTTTTCTCGACCGTTATCTTTTTAAGTGGAGGAATCATTGGTACCTTTCATCACCTTTATTTTACAGGAACACCAACAGCAGTATTGGCATTGGGAGCATCATTTAGCGCACTAGAAGTTGTTCCACTTGTTCTCATTGGTTTTGAGGCTTACCATAACCTCACCTTAAGTCGCGCTGTCAGTTGGGTGAAAGCGTATAAGTGGCCGATCTACTTCTTTATTGCGGTAGCTTTCTGGAATTTGGTTGGTGCTGGTATATTTGGATTCTTGATCAATCCACCGATTGCGCTGTACTATATGCAGGGTCTTAATACCACGCCTCTTCATGGGCACACAGCGCTGTTTGGGGTCTATGGAAACTTGGGTATTGGTCTAATGTTATTTTGCCTCAAAGGTTTGGCAGCCAAGAGACAGTGGAAAGACGGCATGATAGGCTTTTCCTTTTGGTCTATCAATATTGGGCTTGCAGCGATGGCACTTTTGAGCCTTCTTCCCGTGGGTTTGCTCCAAACGCTTGCAAGTGTGGAGCATGGCATGTGGTATGCAAGATCGGCAGAATTTAACCAGACCGACATCATGGAGCTCTTTCGTTGGTTACGCGTGGTAGGAGACACCATATTTGCTGTGGGAACGGTAACACTTGCCATTTTTGTTGTTGGTTTAAAAACAGGGTTTTCTTTGAAGCCCAATCAAGATTTATCTGACGCAGATTACCCTAAGGTTCAATAAAAAATGATACCGTTTTGGTACATGTTTACGTTTTAAATATCGCAGATTTTGAATGAGTAAAGCTTGCAGTTTTAATATGTATTGTATATGCATATTATGCATCTTTGGAGTAGCAATGAAACTATATGTATTAAATATGTACTGGTTGTATATGGGATTTATATTGGGGGTGTCGTTTCTTGCTACTCCAATAAAATTCAAAGCACCTGGCTTAACACTTCCTGTAGCGTTAGAAATTGGACAAGCGACCTTTCATTTTTTTAATAAGGTGGAGTGGGGGTTTGTTTTGTTTTTTTTGGGAAGTGCCATGTTTCTTAGAGTGCCGTGGATTTTTGTTGTAGCTATTGTCCTATTGGTTATTCTTTGCGTGGATACCTTCGGTCTTCTTCCCAAACTTGATCACCGAATTGCTTTGATTGCGCAAGGGCAGAAGCCCACACCAAGTATGCTTCATAAATACTATGTTGCCCTAGAAATATCCAAAGTAATGATCATCGCTTGTGCAGCTTTTTACCTCCAAAGAAGGCTTGTATGAAAAGAAATCAAATCACAGAAAGCAGCATCAAAGAACTGGTGGATGCCTTTTATATAAAGGTGAGACAAGACCATGCACTTGGTCCTGTTTTCGATGGTGTGATTGGAACGACTTCCGAAGCGTGGAAGACACATTTGCAAAGAATGTATGCTTTTTGGTCCTCATTGATGTTGCGCAGTAGGAAATATAAAGGCAATCCGCACCAAAAACACAAAGACCTACCAACGTTTGATCTTCAACTATTTGACCGATGGCTTAGTTTATTTGCGCAAACGGTCAGAGAAATACATACAGAAGAAGTGGCAACAATGTATATTGAACGAAGTGAAATGATTGCATCCAGTTTAAAATTAAGTGTTGAAATAGGACAAAAGGAGCGACAATGAGGACATTACCAGCAGATGTGAAAAAATATCATCAATCCGACCTTTTTAACGAAAAGACAGTGCCAGATCGCTTGTTAAAAATGCATGATACCAAAGCAAATACTTGGGCGGTCATTTGCGTTCAACAAGGGAAATTAGAATATACCATCCTTGAAAGCAACCAGTCTTATGTATTAACACCAACGAAAAAGGGAATAGTAGCACCTGAGCAAGAACATAAAATCAAGCCTCTTGGCGAGGTTGAATTTTACATTGAATTTTATAGTTTAGTAAAATAAAGCGCTCAGACGCTTTAAGGTCTTTGTCTGTTGAACATCACCATGGGCTGGTTCAAGTAAAACGTATTTTCAAGGCATTGGATGAGAACCTTGACTTAGAAACTGAACTCATTGCTTTCATGAAAGAATGGGCAGAAGTGATGCAACCACATTTTGAAATTGAAGAAACCATATTGATACCACCCTACCAACAAAATCCAAATCATGATAAAAAAAATTGTGAAGATGTTCTGCCAACAACATCAAGATATTCGAAACCATATACAAATACTGATAGACGATCCATCTCATAAAGATGTATATCAGCGAAGTATTGCATCGTTACAAAGGATCACATTCGATTTTAAGTAAAGTTAGAAATTACTTGTAAAAGCATGAACTAAATCTGACAAGTTATCCAGCGGGGAAAGTTTATTATTATCAGATCAAGTTCTAACTTTTACATTTAATTTCCTTGTTTTCCGGTCCGAGATTATTCGAAACCCAGGTGGATGCGCCATGGAGCGAAAGCGACAAAATCGGCAGAAGAACCGTTTGTTTTGAAACTGTAAACCATGCCTCCGGTAAAAACTGTAAACTATCTGTCCGGGCAGGACCAGCTTTAGGAATAAAAAGGATTACTATTAGGGCTTAGGGTTTGACGGTTGGTTTAAAGGTTAACCCTTAAGCCCGAAGTCTTAAGTGTTAGTAGATGGCGGAGGATGAGCCATGCGCGTAAGCGCACAATCAACAGACGAACAAAGTTCGAATCCCCATACGCGAGAATCGAAGAAGAAACCAAGTGTAAGCTAAGAATAAGTTACGAAGAAATGGCGGGGATGTTACTTCCAATAGCAACCCTTTTTCATCGGTGAGCTTGTAGTTTTTGGCTTTGGGTTTGGCAGACTTTACCTGTAGGGCGGTTAAGGGCATTGTGCGGGTAACTTTCTTGGTAGAATGGGTGATTTCATAAGTTACCCTTAGAGTTACCCGTATATGAACCTGGATGCAATGGGTTTTTCTAGGTCGTGTATGGACAACTAAATAGCTTAAATCTTTGGATTTATTTTTGTTTTTGGAGTTTTTTGGATTTGCTTGGATGAGAAGATGGCGGAGGATGAGGGATTCGAACCCCCGGTACCCGTTAAGGTACAACGGTTTTCAAGACCGCCGCCATCAACCACTCGGCCAATCCTCCTGCTAGGGGCGATCTATAACAAAAGAATGCCTAAAATTCTATGTTTTTGTATAATCGTGAGAGCCATGCAAAAAATCACAAAAAAGCAAGCCTATCCTTGGCTACTGCTTGCTGTTGAGCAGGCCAAAAAAAGTTTATCCGAGGGGGGTATTCCCATCGGATCCGTGCTGGTTAGGCCCAACGGAGAAGTCATCGCAAGGGGGCATAATCAACGTGTCCAACATAATGACCCAACGGCCCATGCTGAAACACAATGTATTCGAGCAGCAGGTCGGCGTCGTGATTGGAATGAGCTGATTTTGGTCTCTACATTGAGCCCTTGTGCAATGTGTACGGGAACTTCACTTTTGTTCCAAATCCCCTTGGTTGTGATTGGCGAAAATGAAACATTTATGGGGGAAGAAGATTGGTTTGAACATAAAGGAACCAAGTTACTTAACCTTGATGATGAAGAATGCAAAAGCCTGATGCGAGACTTTATCTCAAAGCATCCTGATTTATGGAACGAAGATATTGGTTTGTAAAATGCGCATGCGCGCTACATTTATTTCGTAGGCATTTTTAGCGATAATACGGCTTCACGTATTTGTGTCGCAACATCCGATATGCCTCCGGGGCTATAGTTCATAAGTACGGAGTTCGCGTTGGTGTGCTTGGCAAAATCTTGGATTGCATCATAATGTTGTGTGACCAATAAAAGTGTCATGACTTCAGACTCATCCACACCCGTTTGTTTTATAGTTTGGATGGATTCTTTAATTCCTCGTGCAATCTCCATACGTTGGTTGGCAAGGCCCAAACCTTGTAGTCTTTTGCTTTCTGCCTCTGCTTCTGCCACTTTAACCAATTTGATCTTATCCGCTTCCGCTTCGTTGGCAGCAGCAATTTTTTCTCGCTCTGTTGCGTTGATTTTGTTCATGGCATTTTTAACAGACATTTCAGGTTGAATGTCTGTAACCAGAGAGTTGATGATTTGGTATCCGAACTGTTCCATTACGTCTGTAAGACTTTCACGTATAGATACAGCGAGCGCGTCCTTGTTAGAAAACACATCATCAAGCTTCATTTTAGGAATTTCAGATCGAATCGTATCAAAAACATAAGAACGAATTTGTTGATAGGGATCTTCGAGTTCATAGTAGGACTCTGCAACTTTATTTTTTTTGATTCTGTACTGAACAGAAACCTGAATATTCACAAAAACGTTATCAAGCGTTTTGGTTTCAACATCAACATTGTGTTCAAGAATACGTAAGTTTTGGCGCTTTACTTTGCTATCAATGAAGGGAAGCTTCACGTTCAATCCTTCAAATTTTACAGATTGAAACTTCCCAAATCGCTCAATGATAATGGCGGATTGTTGTCGAACAATAAAGACCGTGTCAAAAAAAAGAACGATGGCTGCAATGATTAAGACGATTTCTACAAAACCCATAATTTTCTCCTAAGAATGTGTGATACCAGCGCCATTGTAGAGAAATCCACGATGAAGAACAAGTTATTTACAAGCATGAGCGTGAAAAAAGGACAGCAAAATGCCGCATTGAGCAATGCGCATGGAACCTGTGAATAATTCATGATAAATATCATGCAAATTTTTTTTCATTATGTTTGAATACGGGCATGCATAAAAAACTTTCACTTTTTATCGGGATCAGTTGTTTGTTACTTGTGATTGGCTTTTCATCTATGGGATGGGGGGCAAAAGCTGTTCCGCCGGTCATGTACCAATTTTTAAGTAAACTCGTTTCTATCAGCCCATACATGTACAATGAAGATCAGTTCAATGCAGATAAAAATGATAAACTCATTGCGAAAAACTTACTTGAGCTAAAAAAACTATCGCAGGATCTAAAACATCATGAGCGACTCATGACGCCCGGGTACGAGATCACGGCCAATTACTTTATTAATAATATCAACGAAGTTTATGATGCATTTTCATCCAAGAAAAAGCACTACGCATTTCGTTTATTTCGTTCCACGCTCCATGCCTGCAGCAATTGCCATACGCAAGAAAGTAGCACGAGCTCAATGAGTTGGAACTTTTCAGATTTTTCACTGCCTAAGGATGATTTTGATCGTGCAAATTTTTATTATACTGTACGAGGCTATGATCAAGCATGGGAGTTGTTTTCAGGTGTTGTATCAAGCTATGGAAAAAAGCAAAAAAACGATAGCCAGCTCAATGATTCACTTGGTCGCCTTTTGATTATTGCACTTCGTGTTCAGAGAAATCCTGCAAAATTTCGTGAATTTTTACAAAAGCTTCCCAATCGTGATTTGATGCCCGTCTATTTTCAAAATCAAATTCAACTTTGGATTTCTGAGCTAACCAATGTTGAAAAAGAAAACGGCTACCAGTATTTAAGTAAAAAACCTTCAGAGTTCGATCAATATATCGATGATTTATATCGAGCAGTGTATCCATTTCCGAAACAAGGACGATCGCCAAAAGTCGTGATGGAATATGCTTCAGGCCTTATGTTTGAATTTATAAACAACCGACCTCAAGACAAAACGCAAGCAATGCTATTTTGGCTTGGTGTTTCCAATCTTTCGTTGGATAAATTTGAGTCTTCATTGATGGGTGAGAAATTCCTTCAACATTGTATAGAAGATTATAGTCCTACCTTGATATCACACAAATGCTACCATGCTTTGGAAGATCAGTGGGTGATAGGGTTTTCGGGCTCGTCAGGCATTCATCTGCCCATAGACCTTGAGAAAAAACTCAAAAGCTATCGAAAGAAATTAAATATTGATCAACCGTGGCTTAACTAAACCCACAGAACAATTTTTTGGTCGTATTTGATAAGGTCTGTATCATCACCCATGTCTAAATGACTTAAGGGGGCTTTGACAAGAGATGTTTTGATCAAGCCTCGTTTGTGAAGAAGGTGTTTGATAGGAACGGGATTACTCGTAGTAAATAAATTTTCACATGCTTGTTTCCAAAGATCAAAATCATCAAAAGTCTGGTTGAGACATTTTTGTGTATAGTTTTGTACTTGTTCGGGCCACGCATTGCTCGCAACAGAAACCAATCCACAAGCCCCTTCTTTGGCAAAATGAGGCATCATAATGTCATCGCCACAATAAACAGCGTGATTGGGAAGCGTTTGTTTGTATGCAATAAATTCGTCTATGGAACCACTTGATTCTTTAATACCGAGTAGATTTTTATGTTTGGCAAGTTCTCGCAAGGCTGTTCTGTGCAGGCTACAAGCAGTTCTGCCGGGAACGTTATAAAGAACGCATGGTTTTTGGGATACGTCCATGAGTTTTGTAAACCACGCAAGCTGTCCTTGCGCACCGGGTTTTGCATAGGGGGGTGTAACCAAAAGGTAGGCATCAAATTTGTATTCATTGATGGCTTTGATCCATGAAAGTGTAGAGTCCAAACAAAAACCACCAACTCCGCACATGGTTGGAACTGTAAATTCTCTATTTTGTACCCAGTCTATAACTTGTTTTTTTTCAAGGTTGGTGAGGTTTAAAGATTCACCCGTTGATCCTAAAAATAAAATTCCGTTTCCGAACTTTTCCTGCATTCGAACAAGGTGCTCAAGAGACGTAAAATCAATCGCGCCATTTTCTAAAAAAGGCGTAATAATTGCTGTCCACACAATTGGAATTTGGTTTTTATCCATGCGAGTTTTGTACATGGAAGCGTATCACCTTACAAGTCTTTAAAAATTTTCAGAGGGAAGTGTAGGTGCTGTATAGTTTGCGAAATCTTCGTCCGTATCAAGGTTTATTAAGTTGTTGGTGATCATACCAGACTGGTTTCCAACATCGTTGAGGTTTACACTGCTATCTGTGGTAAATCCAAATGTGCCGCTTCCGTCGTAGTTACAAGAGTTTTTTGGAGCATACTCTAGGTTTGTGGCATCAGATTCAAATTTGCCAGTACTTTCATTAAAAAGCATGGTTTGTTTTTGTGCGCGATCCTCAGTGCCTGTATGGGAATTGCCCGGACCTGCCCAGTTACAGATAAATCGATTGATGGAATTGGTTCCAATATCACCTGTTGTTTTGTTAAAACCTCTACCAAACCCAAAGAATGCATATCCACGTGTTTCGTCCTCTACCTCTTCAGTATAAACGTTAAAAATACGTGCCAGCTTGGTAGACCCATCAGCGTCATCAGTGCCAGCTTGCCAACCGTAGGACAAGGCTCCAAGGCCAGTATCGGTATCAATGTTGCCAATGGTTTGTGCAAAATTTTCCCAACAGTTTGCACCTGCACATCCAGTTGGATCAACATCAAAACTGGTATCAAACATATCGGACCCTGTTACAGTGGCGCGAGAGTAGGTTGTAGATAGCATACGATAAAGTAAGTTTTGCTCATTGCGTTCATACGAAAGCGAAAATGCATATGAATTCGCAGTACCAAATTCCGTTGGGTTGCCTGTTTCATAAGAGGACCAGAGTTTACCCTGATAGTTTGAACCATCATCGTTGACAGGGTGGTGTGTAAGATAAATCATAAATTCACGACCTGATGTATCGGTTGCTTCTATGTTGTATTGATACACAGCAAAACCGTCTGAAGCATCACTTAAGCGCTCAAGAGTTGCACTGTCAATGGTGATGTTTGGATTGTTTTCTTCAATTGCAGATGCAAGTGTTTCAGTAAGGTCTAAATCATCGCCAGCTTCTGGGAGTTCAAGATCGCCATCGGTTTCAATCAAACAGGAAATTCCAGCGATGAACAAAAGAGAGGCATCTACTTTTTGGCCAACATTGCCTATTTCTTGGTTCATTTTTGCTGCCGCGCAAGCTTGATCGTTTTCATTTTCTTCCCATATGCCAACATCGCCAGAGGGGACATAGGGAAAAGTTTCCCCCATTTCAACTGCCTCATCTGCACCGTCCGGATGGTTTTTATAATAGAGTTTAGGGCCATAACATTCAGGTGTTGGAAAGGGCGCAACAAAACTTGGAAAAACGAATGTGCAAGTTGAATCTCCTGAAGCAAGGCTTTCCAAAGCATCTCTTTTTGCAGTAAAACTTTGTGTTGAATCAAAATTACCCAATTGTATAAGTTGGTTATTGTTGCTGTTTGACGCCTGTCCAACTGTTGGTGAAGTAATAGAGAGCCCTGCAGGGTAGATGCTGGATGAAAATTCAGAATTACTCGATGAGCATTGCAGAAGTGACAGCGCAAGTATTTGAAGTAGTATGATTTTTTTCATGGGTTGTTATCCTTGTTTTTAGGTCTTTTCCTGACTGGTAGTATAGGCCATAAATGAAGATCAAAAAAACTTTTTCTTTTTGCCTAGCATGCTAAAAAAATGATCATGAAGCACATTACACCCGTAGATTATCGAGATCCGCAAGCCCCTGAAAAGTTTACACAATCTATTCTGGATACTGGTTTTGGTGTACTCACCCATCATCCCATCCCACACCAATTAATTGATGAGCTTTATCAGGAGTGGAACAGCTTTTTTTCATCCAATGAAAAGCTATCTTATACATTTGATCCTACCAAACAGGCGGGGTATTTTCCGTTTCGATCTGAAAATGCCAAAGACTCTCAAGTCAAAGACCTTAAGGAGTTTTATCATTTCTATACGTGGTGGGATAATCCAGATTCAATTATGCATGTAACACCTCGGTATCAAGAATCGATTACAAGTCTTGCTTCAACGCTGCTTCATTGGATTGAGCAAAACACACCAACAGACGTGCGATCGCTTTTTTCCTGTCCACTCTCATCCATGATTCAAGACAGTCCAGAAACTTTGTTTCGAGCTATACATTATCCACCGCTGACTGGATCCGAAGAACAGGGCGCGGTTCGAGCAGCAGCCCATGAGGACATTAATCTGATCACGCTTTTACCTGCAGCAACCAATCCGGGATTGCAGGTCTTAGATTTATCAGGTTATTGGCATGATGTTCCTTGTGATCCAGGAACAATTGTCGTCAATTCCGGAGACATGCTCAAAGAGGCAAGCGGAGGATATTATCCTTCTACAACACATAGGGTGATCAATCCAGAGGGTGAGAAGAAGGGGGAATCGCGACTATCTATGCCGCTTTTTCTGCATCCGCGATCTGAGGTTCGACTTTCGAAAAGATACACTGCAAGTCAGTATCTAAACCAGCGTCTTGAAGAATTAGGTTTAAAATAAGTTTATTTTGTTGAAGCAATCGGGGTCTCTGAAACAGTAAATCCGGCCTTTTCAATCGCTTTTACAATCTGCTTTTCGGTTAACGTATCAGAATCAAGTGTCACAACATCCTTTTCAAAATCAGCAACAAGGTTGGTGTATTGTCCACTGTGCTTTTTTTCCATCATGCTTGTGATGGCTTGGGAGCAGTTTCCACATGCCATTTTTACATAAAAAGTAAAACTCTTGGCCAGTGTTATTTGTGGAATCAAAAGGAGTAAAAAAAGTAAAAGTGTTTTTTTGATCATGGGATGCGTATAGCAAAAAAAAGCGTATCTGGCTATGGCGTAAAGCTTCCCGAAGGTTGTGTTTTTGGTGGAACAGACATATATGAAGTAGATATATTATGAAAATCACCAAACCCAAGACCGAGCTATCTTTCCCTACGATGGAAGAAGAGCTTCTTCAATTTTGGAAAAAGGAAAAAGTTTTTCAAAGATCAGTATCTGAAAAGTCAGACGATCAAACTTGGTCATTTTATGATGGACCTCCATTTGCAACCGGACTTCCTCACTATGGACATTTGCTTGCTGGAACAATTAAGGACGTTGTCCCGCGCTATTGGACCATGCGAGGTAAAAAAATTCAAAGAAGATTCGGATGGGATTGTCATGGGCTTCCAATCGAATTTGAAACTGAAAAACGACTAGAGCTGAAAGGTCGCAAAGATATTTTGGCCTTTGGTGTTGATCGATTCAATGAAGAATGTAGGTCGATTGTGCTTCGTTACACCCAAGAGTGGGAAAAAACTGTTGAGCGCATGGGCCGTTGGATTGATTTTGAAAATGATTACAAAACCATGGATGTATCGTTCATGGAATCAGTCTGGTCTGTCTTTAAAAAGTTATGGGATAAAGGGCTTATTTATGAGGATAAGAAAGTACTTCCTTATTCAACAAGAATCACAACACCACTTTCTAATTTTGAAGCCAATCTAAACTATCAAGATGTGCAGGATCCAGCGGTGACTGTGAAACTTACTCTTGAGAGTGATCCAACTGTTTCTCTCCTAGTTTGGACAACTACACCTTGGACTTTACCTGCAAACCATGCGGCTGCTGTTAATCCTGAAATTACGTATGTAAAAGTAAAGCCAGAAGGCAGTCATGAGTTCTTTATTGTTGCTAAAAATTTGGTCGCACAGGTTTTTGGAAAATCTAAAATTGAAACTGTGCAAACATTTCAAGGCGCAGAACTTGTCGGGTTGAAATATAAACAGATGATTCCAAGTTTTATTGGAAAAATGCCTGAAAAAACATTGCAAGTGTATGCGGCTGATTATGTCACAGAAGATTCAGGTACAGGTATTGTTCATTTAGCACCCTATGGAGAAGAAGACTTCGAGGTTTTTAAACGAGTTGGCATTGATCCCCTTGAGCACTTGGATCAAGAAGGAATCTTCACAGATGAATGTAGTATTGCGCAAGGTTTATACTTCAAAGATGCAGACAAAATTATCATTGATTATTTAAAGCAAAACAAGCTTCTTTTTAAACAAGAAACCATTCAACACAGTTATCCTTTTTGTTACCGATCCGATACACCACTCATCTATAAGCCTGTGTCCACATGGTTTGTGGCTGTGACCAAAATTAAAGAACAATTGATTAAAAACAATCAACAAACACATTGGGTTCCAGAACACTTGCGCGATGGTCGATTTGGCAAATGGCTTGAGAATGCCCGTGATTGGGCTATTTCTAGAAATCGCTTTTGGGGCAATCCACTTCCAATTTGGAGAAATGCAGATACAGGTGAAACCATTTGTATTGGAAGCGTAGATGAACTTAAAAAATTATCCGGCAAAGATGTTAACGATTTGCATAAGCATTTTGTAGATCAAATAGAAATCACTTCGCCGAAGACAGGCGACACGCTTACACGCATTCCTGAGATTTTAGATTGCTGGTTTGAATCTGGTTCTATGCCATATGCACAAAATCACTATCCATTTTCAGTATCGGAAGAAGACTTTGGAAAAAAATTTCCCGCCGAGTTTATTGCTGAAGGATTAGATCAAACACGTGGCTGGTTTTATACACTGATGGTGCTTTCAACAGCCCTTGATAAGGGGCCTGCATTTAAAAATGTCGTGGTCAATGGTATCGTGCTTGCTGAAGACGGCCGTAAAATGTCCAAGCGACTTCAAAATTACCCTGACCCAATTGAAGTTCTAAATCAGTATGGCGCTGATACGTTGCGGATCTATCTACTTCAATCAGGTGCTGTTCAGGGGGAAGATCTGCGTTTTAGCGAAGAGGGCTTGAAAGAAATGACACGAAAAGTGTTGCTTCCCTTTTACAATGCATATTCCTTTTTTGCGACCTACGCCAGTGTTGATGGCTGGGATCCTCAAAAGGATTATACATCCGAAAGAAGTCATGAATTAGACCAATGGATTGAGATTAAGCTTGCAAAACTAACACAAGAAATTTGTATTGAGATGGACCGATTTCATCTCTCAAAAGTCATTCCACCACTTTTGAGTTTTATTGATGATCTAACAAATTGGTACATTCGAAGATCAAGAAGACGCTTTTGGAAATCAGAAAATGATACTGCCAAACACCAAGCCTATTCAACCCTTTTTCATGTGCTGGTTACTTTTTCAAAGCTTGCAGCACCATTTATCCCTTTTATCAGTGAGTTTATTTACCAGTCATTGTCATCAGAACATGAGTTTACCCAAAAGGATTCTGTGCACCTTGAAGTGTATCCTCAAGCAAAGGCCCTTAGCCAGAGTGAAAGCGAACTTGAACAGGCAATGGATATCATTCGAAGGGCAGTTGGTTTGGGCCGAGAGCTTCGAGAAAAACTCAAAATAAAAAACAGGCAACCACTTTCTACAATGTACATTGGTGTTGTTCATCAAGAGGACGAAAAAGCACTTCAATCTATGAAGCATATCGTACAGGAAGAGTTAAATGTTCACGATGTTGTATTCTTGCCTTCTGAAAAGATTGGGTCGTGGGTGGTCAAACCCAATTTCAAATCGGTAGGAAAAAAAGTTGGATCAAAAATGAAAGAATTTCAATCTCTTGTTGCAAATCTTACAAAGGAACAAGTAGAAGGAATCATCAATGACCAAGAAATAACACTCATGGACCAAGCATTTGGGGCAGATGACTTTACTGTTGAGCTTAAGGCAATTACGTCTTTTTCATATCCATGTCACAGCGCTGGAAGTTTGGTTGTTGCATTGGATGATCAAATTACAGAAGACCTTCAGAATGAAGGACTCACACGTGAGCTTATCAATCGTGTTCAACGATTTCGTAAAGATTGTGAGCTTGAAGTTGAAAACCATATTCATCTACATGTGCAGACGCAAGATGATCTGCGACAGGCGTTTGAAAAGTACCAAGGATTGATTGAAAGTGAAACGCTATCTCATCTGCGTTTTGAAAAACCAGCTTCTTCCATGAAAATAGTACAAGAGAAGCTTGATCAGTTCGATGTAACCATTGGCATTTCTCGAGTAGAGTAGATGCATAAATAAGTATCTAGAACTTAAACCCGCCCTTTTTGCAATTTTCTGCGTTCTCGCTTTCTCGGCTTGCTCACGTAACTTGAGTACGCTTCACGCCTCGAAAACTGCGGCCTTGAAAATCACAAAAATCATCGGGTTTTTATCACGAGTAAAATAAATTATATTTCAAAAGAAGTTATTTTGCAGCTTCTTGCGTTTCCTTGATTGCAACACAATCCTGATTTTCCTGATACTGAATACGTAAGTTCTTCACCGCAATCGGGTGCAGGTCTTTATGCTCATTGATAAAGCGACCCATCTTATGTACTCCCTCTTTGTTGCATGTAAGTGGAATGATGTATCTTGTAACATCACTTAGTAGAATTTCCTGCCCGGGTGTGTTTGAAACTGTAACAATCAAATTATAAAGATCATCCTCAAGCGATCCCAATAAATCAATTTGCGAAGCAGGAAAAAGTGCTTTGATTGCCGCACGTTTTTTGGCAACCGAATCAAGTGGTTTGTCTTGAAGTAATTTTGCAATAAGGTCTTTCTTGCTCTTCATGTCATCCGCACTCGCATTTGCAGCAATGAGTGCTTCTTGGCCTTTGCTAGAAGGGTCGCGTTTGATTTCATTTGCGGTGAGACTTGCATATTGTTTGTGATCAAGTTCTTGTAACTTTTGCACAAGTGTCCAACGTTGATCTTGATCAAGTGTAAACCCTTGAGGTAGTTTTACTTTACCTTGAAGCCAACCAACCATTTGCTTTTGGTTTTCAACTGTCTGGCTTGTGTTGATAAATCCATTGAACCAGAGTTTTTGAAAATCTGATGAAGGTGTTGCAGTTGTAAAAAGTTTATAGATCTGTTGGTTCAGTGTTGCCATGGTTTTATCACGGCTATTTTGTTGATCTTCAGTTTCATGGGGAAGAAGGAAGTAAACAGAGTATACGCCGCCGGTAAGAGTGTCCTCTATGAACGTGGCAACATTGATGTCTTTTTCTTTTTCAATGTGATTTGTAACAATGGACGTATATTTTTCGATGGATAGTTGGTTCTTTTTCACCATATCCCACAATGTGAACCAAAGGTTTCCGCGTGTTGTTTCTGAAGCAATGTCAGAAATATGGATAGCTAAAAAGTCTATGCTTTTTTCATCGAGCGCTACTTTGACAAAGTCCTTGTCATTTGCATTCAAAAGAACAAGTGATGGACAAGGTTGTCCAACCAATGCCTCAATTGAAGTGGTTTTGCCATCAATAAATGTGTCGATTGTTTTATAATTTTGTAATTTTGCATCCAGCAAAGCAATTTGATTGCGATGCAAACGTAGTGTTGTGTGGTCTTTCGGCGCAGACTGAATCACCTTAAATGTGGCGATTTGATTGTTTTCACAAGTGTAAGTTGTTGAAAGTGTATTTGTGCCGGAAGTTTGTAGCCACTCTTTTGACCACGCGTCTAAATTTTGTTGGGATTGCTCATCGAGTGCTGAGGTAAAATCTTTGCGGATGGTATTTTTCCACGCATGTTTTTTGAAATACACACGTACACCATCCCGAAAAGCTGTATCACCGATAAGATAAGATACTTGTTGAAGGGAAGATGCGCCCTTGCCATACGTGATGCCATCAAAATTGGTCATGGCTACAGCACTTGACTCGATATGCGCTTCAATGGGGTGCGTTGTGACTTGGTCGTCAGTTTCATAGGCCCAACTTTTTGTTCCAGCAAATTGCTTCCACGCATCTTTGAAATCAGGGTGCTTCTCACTTGCAACGTAGGCTGCAAATGTGGCAAAACTCTCGTTAAGCCAAAGATCGTTCCACCATTTCATGGTGACCAAATTGCCAAACCACATATGCGCCATTTCATGCAAAATAACATTGGCAAGTCTGAATCTTTCTTTGTGCGTTTTTTTGCCTCGAGAAATAAAACGCTCTGAAAAAGTTACAGCGCCTACGTTTTCCATGGCGCCAGCGTTAAAGTCGGGCACGATAATTTGATCATATTTTGTAAAAGGGTAGGGATAGTCAAAATAAGCTTGAAAGAATTCAAAGCCATGCTGTGTGAAAGATTCCCAATCTTTTGCATTCACGTATTTTGCCAAAGATTTACGAACAAAAAGACGAAGCTCAATATCTTTGTAATCTTGGATTGCAATTTCTGCATAGGGTCCAGTATGTAAAGAGAAGATGTATGTACTAAACGGTTTTGTGGTTGGAAAAGTCCAAGTATCAAATTTTTTATTTTGTGTGTTTCTACTTGTTTCTCTTTGCGCACTGATGACCACCCAATCTTTTGGTGCATCAACAGTAACTGTGTATGTTGCTTTGATATCTGGTTGATCAAAGCAAGGAAATAAACGGTGCGCATCGTACGGTTCAAAGTCGGAATAGTGGTATCGAAGTCCATCTTCAGGGTCAATAAAGCGGTACAGGCCTGAACCATCCTTGCTAAAATTGCCTACGTATTCAATGGTAACTATATTTTTTCCGGTTTTTAGATGTTCAATGGGTAACAAAAGGTAATAACCATTAAAGGTAGTGTTTGCTTCAACACCGTTTACAAGAAATTTTTTAACTACACCATCGCTGTAATCAATCGTGAGATTTTCAGAAGGACGATCCAGTGTAAATTCAATTGTATTTTTGGCAGTAAAAGTGTCTCCATCAGGTGTAAAGGAAAAGTGCATGGTGTAAGCAGTGTTTTGAACGTGTGAAGATCGATAAAATGCATAACTTTCAGAAATCGATTGTTCTGCAGGTCTTTGCCATGAAGAGGAGTCCATTGTTTCAGACGGCTTTTTGCAACCTGAAGAAACAAAGGTCAAAACAGATAAACAAGTGATAGCAATGTATTTTTTCATGATGGATTCCTTGGTTTGAAATAAGACTGCAACATAAGGTATGGGCCAGCGATTTGTCCATAAAAAAAGCCCCACTTATAAAAGTGGGGCTTTGGTTAATTCTTTAAAGAAGAAAAGACGCTATGTTACGCTTGTAGCATGCTTCTTTTGCCAGTTTTTTCAGCAAAATCATCTGCTTCTGGCAGAGGGTCTTTTTTCTCGGTGATGAGTGGCCAGCTTTCTGAGAACTTTTTGTTAAGTTCAATAAATTCTTGTTGTTCTGCTGGAACTTCTTCTTCAGGAAAGATCGCCTGTGTAGGGCAGACAGGGTCGCACGCACCGCAATCGATACATTCATTTGGATCAATTGCTAACATGTTTGCGCCTTCATGAAAGCACTCTACAGGACAAACTTCAACACAATCGGTGTATTTGCATT
Organism: Bdellovibrionales bacterium; assembly: GCA_020434345.1. GTDB lineage: Bacteria > Bdellovibrionota_G > JALEGL01 > JALEGL01 > JAGRMV01 > JAGRMV01. Next base: position 8,915 of record JAGRAZ010000016.1, on the reverse strand, counting down.
TGATACACGCTTCAGTCACTACATATGCCATTTTATAACTCCTTGACGAACTCGTACGTCTAATACGTACCCTCAATGTGTATTCTTATATAACATGTTGATATAATTGAAAACCCAAAAAAGAAGCGAAGATGTATTTTTGTTGATTTTCTTTTCAAGGCAAGACTAGAGTAATCACCAGATATGTCACTAAGCTTACAAGATCAGTTTGGTCCCAATGGACGTTGTTTCGGGTGTGGTCCTAAGAACGATAAAGGGCTTCAAATCAAAAGCTTTCCGCAAAAGGACGGCATGGTTTTATGCCAGTTTCAGCCACAAAAACATCATGAAGCCTTTGAAAATGTGGTCAATGGAGGAATATTGGGTGCAATATTGGATTGCCATTCCAATTGGACTGCAGCGTACGCCATCATGCAAGAAAGAATGGACGATACCATTCCATGGACGGTCACGGCTGAATATCATGTTAGACTCTTGCATCCCACCCCTTCTGATCGTGATATTGTCTTAAAGGCCTATCCCACAAAGGTTCAGGGTAACAAAGCCTGGGTGGAAGCGCACGCGTATGTGGGCGATCTCAAAACGGCAACCTGTGAAGGGTTGTTTGTTGCAGTCAAAGAAGATCACCCCGCCTACAATCGTTGGTAAACCTCAAATTTTTGCCAAAACCCTTTGACATCTCTTAACGAAGAAGGTTTATAGGGTTTCCTATGAAAAAAATCCTACCTCTATTACTACTTAGTCTAACAATTGCGTGTACGAAAAAAGACACGCATCCAGATTATTACGGAACGGTTATTCCAAAACACCCTGCAGATGAGATGTGGACCGATGCTGGTGGTGAGCCACAGTACATGGATCCTGCACAAGTTTCAGACTCAGTTTCTCAAGCCCTTACTGATGCGATGTTTGTTCGTTTAACGGAAGTTCATCCTATCACGCAAAAGCCTATCGGTGATTTTGCAACCAGTTGGGATCTTTCACAAGATGGTCGTGAGTATACATTTCACCTGCGTGAGGATGCAAAGTGGTCTGATGGTAAACCCATGACGGCGCATGATGTTGAGTATTCGTGGAAAAGACTTCTCAATCCTAAAACAGTTTCAACGTATTCACAAATGGCGGACATCATTCAAAATGGCCGCGCATTTCGCGAAGGAAGCGTTACAGTAACAGGTTTGAAAAATTTTGATGCTGCTGAAAGTAAAATGATTCAAGATAAATTACCTGCACAGCTCAAAGATGTTGAAATTACTTCTGATGCAAGAACGAAGAACTACTTTCTTTTTGTTAAAGACGAAGATGCGCAAGCAAAGAAAGATAAAAAAGATCAACTGATTGAAGAAATTAACAAAGGCATTCTAGGTTCAGACATTAAAGCAGAACCAACAACTGCGAATGTTGTTCAAGTTCAAGCCAAAGATGACTATACACTTTGGGTTCAGCTAGTTTCTCCAGCACCCTATTTTGTGGGCATGATTTCGTACATGGTTTTTGCACCAGTACCAAAACATGTCATTGAGAAGTTTGAGGCGCAAGGCCGTCCAGAACTTTGGACGCGTGCTGAGAACATTGTTGTCAGTGGCGCATTCAAGCTTGTTGAAGAAGAATTTAAACAATACAAAATATATCAAAAAAATCCTTTGTATTTTCATGCTGACAAAGTTCGCTTAAATAAAGTCAAAGCAATCATGATCGAAAATGCGCAACCTACGATGAACGCATACAAAGTGGGTCAGCATGATTGGAGCTCAAGCGAGAGTTACCCAAGTGAGTATGTTGATGAAATGAGAAAATATAAAGACACATGGTTTTATCCTAAAACAGCAGTCTATTACTATCAATTCAACGTTGAAAGAAAGCCGCTCAATGACAAACGTGTTCGTCAAGCGCTATCACTCGCGGTTGATAGAAAATCTATTGTCGATAATATTTTAAAGCTTGGTCAAATTCCATCTAGAGATTTGGTGATGGAAGGTCTTGGCGGATATAAAAGTATACAGAGCGAAGTTTACAATCCAGCAAAGGCAAAGCAGTTGCTTTCTGAAGCTGGATATCCAAACGGAAAAGACTTCCCCAAAATTTTGGTTAAATTCAATACACTTGAAGGTCACAGAAAAATTGCTGAGGCTGTGCAGGAAATGTGGAAAAATAATTTAAACATTCATGTTGAAATTACAAACATGGAGTGGCGCACTTTGATTGAAGATCAAAACGTGCATAATTTTGATATCATGAGAATGGCGTGGGTTGCAGACTATCTCGATCCGCATACGTTCTTAAGTGTGTTTTTGTCTCACAGCACCAACAATCATACTGGTTGGAAAAATGCGAAATTTGATGAATTGATGGATCAGTCGGATTACATGCGTGATCCTGAGGCACGTTTGTCCTTGTTCCAAGAAGCAGAGCATATTTTAGCGGATGAGCAACCGATCATGCCAATTTATTGGTACTCTGGAACAAAACAAGTCAAACCTTACGTCAAAGGAATTTTTCCAAGCTTACAAGACAAGTACAACTGGAAATACATGTGGATAGACGAGCGTTGGTACAAAGGTGTACCAGAAAATCCAGATGCAGTTCCAAACGTTCCATGGGAATAGTGATAGGTCGCAAAGGGGTGAATTTGCACAAATTTATTTTGTGCAAAGAGGGGAAAAGCGTTTTTCCCTTGCAAGTATTGCCGAGGGGCAATACGCAGGTAATGACGAGTGCTGGTACAAAGGCGTTCCTGAAAATCCAGATGCAGTGCCAAACGTTCCATGGGAATAGCTGATTTTTTTTTGAAAGAGAAATAGGGGGAGAAAAATGAAAATTAAAAATATTTGTTTGTTTGTTGCGTTATCGTTGGTTTTTGCTTGTACAAAGAAAGAAGAAAACGCCCCCACGCCCAATGGTTCTGAAAGTTCTGCAGAACAATTTTTTGGTACAACAGCGCCAAAACATGGAAAAGATGAAATTTGGATCAACAATCGCGAAGAGCCTCAGTACATGGATCCTATTTTAGCAGCCGGCGTGCCTGATGGAAATCTTGCGATGAATGCTTTTGCAAGACTTGTACAGATTAATCCTGAAACAAGTCAGCCTGTACCTGATTTAGCAGAGCGCTGGGATGTGCTCGATGAAGGATATCGATATATTTTTCATCTACGTGAAGGTTTAAAATGGTCCGATGGGCAACCTTTGACAGCGCATGATTTTGAATACTCATGGAAGCGTTTGATGAACCCAAAAACAGGTGCACAGTATACAGCACTTGGATACACCATTGTTGAAGGTGGCGAAGCTTTTGGAAGACGTGCTGTTGTTATTTCTGGTTTTTCTAAAGAGGCTGCTATTGATACAGTTCAAAAAACATTGGAAGCCAAAGGCGTGTCTATTGAAAAAATCAAACCAAAATTTCAAAGTACCGATCTATTTGTCTTTGTAAATGGTGAAGGAAAAGATGCGGATGATCAAAGGACAAAGTTGATCAATGCGATTACAAAATCAAACGCGTTAGGCCAAGGCATATCGGCAAAGATGGCCGATGAAAGCGTTGTAGAGCTTCGTGCGTTGGACGATCGTCAACTTGAAGTGCGATTGGTGGGCCCGCTTCCTTATTTTATTTTGTTATCCGAGTTTACTTGTTTTGCTGCTGTTCCAAAACATGTCATTGAAAGAATCGCAAAAGAGAATAACGGAGATGAATCTTCTTGGGTTCGCTTAGAAAACATCGTGGTCAGTGGTGCGTACAAATTGGTAAAAGAGAATTTCAAAATTGATAAAGTGTACGAGAAAAATCCATTTTACTGGGACGCTGCAAATGTAAAAACACCACGCATTCGTGTACTCATGATTGAAACTGAAACAGCTGCGATGAATGCTTATAAAGTAGGTGAAATTGACTGGACAGGTCCGCATGAAGTGCCTGCAGAACAACTCAATCAAGTGCAAAACTTTAAAGACTTTCACAATGATCCTTACCTAGGTGTGTATTACTATATTATTAACCATGATCTGCCGGTGCTTAACGATGTGCGTGTTCGTAAGGCTTTGAGTCTTTCGATTGATCGTGAAACCATTACAAAAAATGTGTTGGCAGGAAGTTATATTCCTTACGGTGGATTGGTACCGGATGGTTTGGCTGGTTATAAAAGCTACCAACAAGAGCTTTATAATCCTGAAAAAGCAAAACAACTTTTAGCGGAAGCAGGGTATCCTGAAGGTAAGGGATTTCCTAAATTTAAATTTAAGTACGATACTAAAGATATTCACCGTTTAATCATTCAAGCTGTGCAACAAATGTGGAAGAAAAATCTCAACATTGATGTAGATATGGTGAATGTTGAGTGGAAAGTATATTTGGACGACCTACAAAAACATAACTTTGAAATTGCACGACAAGGATGGATCGGAGATTTTTTAGATCCATATACGTTTATTGAACTTAATCTTTCCAATAGTGGTAATAATCACAGCAACTGGAAAAATGCCGAGTTCGATGCGTTGGTAGAGAAAAGTAATCAGGAGTCTGATCTTTCACTTCGTATGCAAATGCTGCACGATGCAGAAAAAATTGCGATGGAAGACCAAGCGATGATTCCTATCTATTTGTATACCAAAACCTATATGCTTAAGCCGTTTATCAAAGGTTTTTATAAGGACTATCAAGACCATCATTTGTGGAAACACATGTGGGTTGAAGAAAAGTAAAAAAGCCAATGATTTACAGCAACTTGGCAAGTGTTAGGGGCATAAATAACGTATAAAATTCTTGTAAAGCGCTGTAATATTCGTTAGGGGGAGTGGAATGTTATTTTTTATTGCAAAAAGACTAGTTGGCGTCGTCATTACTCTTTTTGTTATTATAACACTCTCATTTCTGATTATTCGTATTACGCCCGGATCACCCTTTTCTCAAGAAAGAGATGTGCCTGTTGAGGTTTTGGAAGCGCTTAAAGCCAAGTATGGCTTTGATAAACCACTACATAAGCAATATTTTCAGTACATCGGAAACGTTGTCAAAGGTGATTTAGGCCTATCCATCAAGTATTCCAACCGAACCGTGAACGAGATCATCAAAATCAGTCTTCCCAAAACCATGCAAATCGGCTTTTTGGCGTTGATTTGGGCGATTTTGGTTGGTTTTGTTGGGGGTGCGATTGCTGCAGTAAAACAAAATACCAAGTGGGACTATGGACTCATGTCTATAGCGATGTGTGGCATTAGCATTCCTCCACTTGTTTCAGGCCCATTGTTGATCCTTGTTTTTGCATTGGCACTTCCTTGGTTTCCAACCAGTGGTTGGGGATCGTGGAAACATGTTGTACTTCCTTCGATTTCACTCGGAAGTGTGTATGCAGCATATATCGCAAGACTTACACGTGGTGGCATGCTTGAAGTGATTCGTTCTAATTACATTCGTACTGCACGTGCAAAAGGCTTGAGTGAGAAAGCGGTGGTTGTTAAGCACGCATTAAAGGGTGGTATCTTGCCCGTTGTAACATTTTTAGGTCCTGCGGTAGCAAGCATTATGGTTGGATCTGTTGTGGTGGAAAAGATTTTTAATACACCCGGCATGGGGCCTTATTTTGTGGATGCCGCATTTAACCGTGATTACTTTTTGTTAATGGGCGTTGTGATTGTGTACGCCGTCTTTTTATTATTGCTCAACTTACTTGTTGATATTGCATATGGATTCATTGATCCAAGGATTCGTTTTGAATAGGCGCAAAGGGTAATATGCAACAAGCAACACAACTAAAAGAAACGCAAGTTCAAACCAATCAAAACACAATTGTTGAAGGTGTATCTTTTTGGCAGGACGCATGGAAGCGACTGAAGAAAAACAAAGCCGCGATGATTTCTGCATACTGCGTTCTATTTTTAGTCATTGTATGTTTCTTTGGCCCTTTCATTTTGAATAAATTTTTTGGATATGATTTTAGCACACAAGACCTTGCCTATGGCGCAAAACCTCCGACGCTGAAACACCCTTTTGGAACAGATTATTTCGGTCGTGATCTTTTAACGCGTACGCTTGTTGGTGGAAGTATTAGTCTTATGGTGGGCCTTATCGCAGCAACGGTTGCGGCGATTGTGGGTACAATTTTTGGTTCTGTGTCTGGTTTTTTTGGTGGGCGCGTGGATAACTTGATGATGCGCTTTGTAGATGTGCTTTATGCGGTTCCATATTTATTTTTGGTCATCATTCTTGTTACAGTTATTGAGAGAGTTAATGTTGGAAGCATCTTTGATCCGTTTAATACTGTGTCTGAAGTGTTGATGGGACTTAAAATTTTTGAAGGAAGACTTATTTTACTTTTTATTGCACTTGGTCTTGTTGGCTGGTTAACCACAGCAAGGATTGTGCGCGGACAAGTGTTAAGTATTAAAGAGCAGGAGTTTGTTCAAGCTGCAAGAAGTATTGGTGTGAGCAATACAGCAATCATTTTCCGACATTTGATTCCAAATGCGTTGGGTACAATTATTGTATACTTCACACTCACAGTGCCTTCCATGATCATGCAAGAAGCGTTTTTGTCTTTCATCGGATTAGGTATTCAACCACCCAATCCAAGTTTGGGATCACTTATCAGTGATGGTGCAAAGCAAATGCAACTGTATTGGTGGACGCTCGTGTTTCCCGCCATATTTTTAGCAATTTTATTGTATTGTTTAAACTTTGTGGGTGACGGCCTACGGGATGCACTTGATCCAAAGGAGAGAAAAGAATGAGTTTGCTTAAAATCTCCGATTTGCGCACGTATTTTAAAATGGAAGGCAATGTTGTCAAAGCTGTGGATGGCGTTGACTTCGAGCTTGAAAAAGGAGAGATCGTTGGCATTGTGGGTGAGAGTGGATCGGGTAAGTCTGTTACGTGTTTGTCGATCATGAAACTTATTCCAGAGCCACCCGGTTTTTATCCAACGGGATCAATTGAGTTTATGGGCAAGGACCTCATGAAACTCAACACAAAACAAATGTCTAAGATTCGTGGCAATCAGATCTCGATGATTTTTCAAGACCCTATGAGCTCACTCAATCCGTTTTTAACGGTTGAAACGCAGTTGACAGAAGTTCTTGAGATTCACCAGAATAAAACCAGAAAAGAAGCACAAAAAATTGCGATTGATATTTTAGAGCGTGTTGGAATTGCCAATGCCCCCAGACGTATCAAACAATTTCCACATGAATTTTCAGGTGGCATGAGACAGCGTGTAATGATTGCAATGGCACTTTTGTGTCGTCCCGAACTTCTTATTGCAGATGAACCCACAACGGCACTGGACGTAACTATTCAAGCGCAAATTTTAGAACTCATGAAAGATCTGAATCGCGATTTTGGTACAAGCATTATTTTTATTACACATAACATGGGTGTGGTAGCAGGTATGACGGACCGAATCGTGGTGATGTATGCCGGTAAAATGGTAGAGAAAGCTTCAACCAGCGATCTTTTTGAAACGCCCAAGCATCCATATACCAACGCACTTTTGTCGAGCATTCCACGCCTTGATATTGATGACCAAGGGAGCCTAACACCAATTCCAGGTCTTCCTCCTGATTTGTCTGATTTGCCTTCGGGTTGTTCGTTTCATCCTCGATGTAAGTTTGCAGATGATCAATGTAAGGCGGCCTATCCAGATCGTATTGAACTTTCAAAAGATCGAATGGCTGCTTGTTGGAAGGTAAATGTATGAGCGAAGTATTGTTGAAAATAGAAAATTTGCGAAAACATTTTCCACTGAAGAAACCACATCCTTTTGCACAAGAAAGAATTTTGCGCGCGGTTGAAGGTGTTAGTTTGGATGTGTTTAAAGGTGAAACATTGGGTCTTGTTGGTGAAAGTGGTTGCGGAAAGTCGACACTTGGACGAAGTATCATTCAGCTTTATAAACCTACTTCTGGAAAAATTGTTTTTGAAGGAAAGACGATTTTTGAAGAAGGTAAATGCAAACATGTTGATCTTGTTAGACAAGATATGCAGATGATTTTTCAAGATCCGTATTCAAGTTTAAATCCTCGTATGACAGTTGAGTCCATTGTAGCAGAACCACTTCGTACGTATAAAAAGCTTAGTGGTTTAGAACTACGAAAACGTGTACAAGAGCTTTTGGAAATTGTGGGCATGAATCCGCGGTATATTCGAAGATACCCCCATGAATTTTCAGGTGGTCAATGTCAACGTATCGGGATTGCTAGAGCATTGGCACTGAATCCAAAGTTAATCATAGCGGATGAACCCATCAGTGCATTGGATGTGTCTATTCAAGCACAAATTTTAAATCTATTGAAAAAATTGCAAAAAGAATTGGGATTAACTTATATTTTTATTGCACATGATCTTGCGGCGGTTAAACATATCTCTGATCGTATTGCTGTGATGTATTTGGGAAAAATTGTTGAGCTGTCGGATGCAAAAACAATTATCAAGCAACCAAAGCATCCCTATACAAACGCACTTATTTCAGCCATTCCAGTTCCAAACCCTGTGGTAGAAAAACAGCGAAAGCACATTGTATTGCAAGGAGATGTTCCCAATCCAATCAATCCGCCTTCTGGCTGTCATTTCCACACACGCTGTTTTAACAAAAAAGAGCAGTGTGCAGAGAAATGGCCAGCGCTTGAAAGCCAAGGCAAGGATCACCTTGTCAGTTGTTTTTATCCCGTCGCGTAATTAGTTCTAATAAATTTAAATTTATAACCAGTTCACAGAGATATCTGAATTTTGATTAGTGTAGAGAACTGGCGGAAAGAGGGCGATGCAAACGCTAGATTTGCAAGAGATTGGACGAACCTGTTCGAATCCTTTTTGATCGGTATATTTAAACACTGATTAACAGATATATTTGAATTTTGATTAGTGTAGAGAACTGGCGGAAAGAGGGCGATGCAAACGCTAGATTTGCAAGAGATTGGACGAACCT